>JABDGN010000023.1 GCA_013285995.1 Gammaproteobacteria bacterium | reverse complement strand
CCTATTCGAATAAAGCAGTAAAATTCGATCTGCATTATGTTGATACGCCGTTAAAAGAGTTAGTTACGGACGAAGATGTGGCTCAAGCAGAAGAAGCAACTATCAAAAAAATTTATCAAGTGGAAAAGGCTGGGGCTGCGGCGATCGTTATTTTTGCATTTGGTGAGGTTGGGGTACGAGAAACCAAGCACAAGCTTGGCATTCCCATTATTGCTTTAGGGACAGAAGCTATTTTGAAAGCAAGCAAGATGGCTAAAAAAAAATTCACCATCTTGCCAGGGATGCTAATCCATAACGAATTCCTGCAAGCCATGGTGAAAGAAAGCCAGTGTGAAGACAATTATTCACCAGCTCAACAGGCACCTGAAATATCGCCAGCAGCACTACGAAAAAATCCACATTTGTTAGACAAACTGCTTACAATCGCTGAGCAAGAAATCATGCATCATGAGGTAGATACATTTACTTTAGGTTGTGGCGGATTTATAGGAATAGCTAAACCGTTGGAAAATAAATTACAAGAAAAATTCGGTATTACTATTCGGGTGATTGATCCGCTTGCTGTTACGTTTGCTAAGATTTCTGGAATTATTTAGGACTGACTATCAGTGGTGAATCAATTAAGCTTTATTTGATGATAAATTTTTTGAGTACAAAATGCCTTACGCAAATATCGGTGACATAAAACTTTACTACGAAATTTATGGCAATGAGCTGGAATTGCTGGACGATAGTGTTCACCAGAAACCCAGTTTAATCGTATTGCATGGTTCTGGCACCGATCATACTTTTCATGTCGAATTTTCTCGCGACTGCGCTGCATTTGCACAAGTTATTTTCATTGATAGGCGGGGTTGTGGTCGGAGTATTGATGAAAATCCTGCGCATTGGAGCGTTGCCCAGTGGGCAAAAGATGTCCATTTGTTTTGCGAAGCCTTAGGATTAGAAAAACCTTTTGTTAAAGGTATTTCGCTGGGTGGTTTGGTTGCTATGCAGTTTGCGATAGATTATCCGCAGACAGCGGGTGGAATAATTTTAGTTGATACGGAAGCTTATTTTAATAAAGAGGGCATTGTGGCGGCGCATCAACGCAAGGGCGGTGGAAAAGCAGCTGAATTAGTCCAAAAATTTCTTGATGCCTCACCACACCCACCTGAAATCATGCGGGAATTTTTTAATGTATGCTTGCCGTTATACTCTCATCGTCCTTTCCCGGTGGCTTATTTCAAACGAGCTATTATAAATCCGGCCGTGAGCGACCATTTTAAAGCAGAGCAAGCAACTTTTAATTGCCTTCATGAATTACATAAAATCACAAGCCCGGTACTGTATTTAAGTAATACGACTAACCCCTTGCACTTATTAGAAACTGCTCAAGAAACAGCACAGGCTATGAGCAATGCAGATGTTAAGTTTGTTTCCTTTCCTAACTGTGGCTTTGTACAGATGGATGCAAAGGAAGCTGCAATTAAAGAAATCCAAAAATTTATCCAACGGGGGAGCTAAAAAATGCATGATATAAAAAGCTCATAGAAGTATTACCGGCAATATTATTACTATATATGTTATATTGTAGGTATGTTTAAATTTAATGGACTGCTTATTAAAAAAACTGCAAGTCAGTATCAACCAATCTTTCTGAAAATTAACAATTGTAATAAATTTGTGCTAAGAGCTAAGTATGTTAGAATGCCGTTTTTGAAAATTTTAACCCTATCAATCTACATATGAAACACGCCTCACCTCAGTTAGCTCTACAGAAAATTGAATATCAATATAAATTCTTAGCTCCATTGGCGATGTTGTATATCATGGTTGCTTTAGCCGATATTTTAAGTGTATATCGATTAGTCCAATTTGGTTCTATCGTGGTTAGTGCTGGCGTATTTCTTATGCCTGTTTATTACCTTATTGAAGATATGCTTACTGAAATTTATGGCTATAAAAGAAGCAGACAAATCCTGTGGACTGGTTTGGCATGGGGGTTCTTGTTTGCTTTAATATTTAAAATGGTGAATAGTTTTCCTGCTCCTTCATTCTGGCATAATCAAGAAGATTACGTCGTAGTAACTACTCATTTGTTACGTACGATGATTGGAGGTGGATGTATCGCAGTAGTAATAGGGGCGTTTATTAATACCTATGCTATTGCTAAATGGAAAATATTATGCGCTGGAAAATATTTTTGGCTACGCAGTCTAGGTTCGTCGGCCATTGGGCAAGCAATCCAGGTTGCATTGGGATGTTTATTGCTTTATGTAGGAGTTTATCCTATCGAAACTATTATAAAAATGATTCTCCCGATTTATTTGATCCAAATTATACTTTCCACAATAATAGTTATTCCGGGCACTTTCATTACTTACTGGATTAAATCTAGGGAAGGCATGGAAGTGTATGATTATAATACTAACTTCAGCCCTTTTAAAATTTCTGTAGAACAAGAAGAAGTATTTAAAGTCAAACAATAACCATGAGAAATTCTTCGTCTAGCCACCTCTACTTACTTTATTTAACGATATTTATCGATGCAATTGGACTTGGGATAGTATTTCCTGTTATGCCTTTGCTTTTTATTAATCATTCGTCCTATATTCTAAATCCATTTAACAATCTTTATACACAAGATATTCTGTTAGGTTTAATTTTATCAGCATTTCCTTTTGCAATGTTTCTGGGTTCACCAGTGATAGGCAGTATATCGGATAAAATTGGGCGTAAAAAAACTTTAGTTGCTTGTCTTATAGGAAATGGGCTGGGATTTTTTCTTTGTGTTGTTGCTATTAAAGTAGATAGTATATCGCTCTTATTTGTCGGACGTATAATTTCTGGATTAACTTCTGGTAGTGTACCAACAGCGCAAGCAGCTATTATTGATTTAAGCCCTCCCGAAAAGAAATCGGTACGGCTTGGGTTAACCAGTGCAACGAATGGTATTGGTTTTGCTCTTGGTCCTTTGCTCGGTGGGGTATTTACTAATAGTAACTTCATACATGGGGCAAGTATTAGTTTGCCTTTTATATTTTGTTTTGTATTATCCGTTATTAACGCTATTTTAATCGCTTTTCTTTTTAAAGAAAGCTATCAAGGAAATGCTCAACAAAAAGTTGGAATTTTTACCGGCATTCAAAATATTATAGGAGCTTTTAAATTTAAAAAGACGGGGATTCTTTCAATAGTTTTTTTCTTGTATATATTAGGCTACTTCGGCTTTATGCAATACCTCTCTATTCTTTTAGACGTGGTTTATAAACAAAGCGCAACTAACATTGGAAAATTTCTTTCATATTATGCTGTTTGGTTTGTATTTAGCTTAATGGTGCTCTTTCCTCAAGCAGTCAAAAAATTTTCAACTAAAGGTATAATTACAACTTGCTTACTTGTACAACCTTGCTCTGTACTGATTTTTCTTTTAGTGAATAGTCTGACGTTCAAATGGTTCATTATTGGGCCTATGGCAATTGCTTTTTCTTTTTGTTATGTGTCAATTATGACTGAATTTTCTAACGCAGTTGGCGCAGAAGAGCAAGGCAAAATAATGGGTGTTGTAGCATCTTTATTTGCATTGGCATGGGGATTAATACCGAGTATTTCTGGGATATTGCAAGGAATTAATATCATGTATCCACTAGTATTTTTTGTTCTATTATTAGCAAGCAGCGCAATAATAAATTTAGTCCAAAAAAAATATAAGGAACCTATAAGAAATTAAGGGAGCATTGTTTTAAAACGTACTAGTGCTCTCTTTAATTATGTCGGTCACATACTCAGCGGGATCTTTTCCTTCATTTAGCACTCCACGCAGATTAAGAGAAGCGTGAATTTCTCCTGGGCATATAAACTCTTTTAATTTAATTCCATCTCGCAATAGAGTTTTTTTGAATTCTTCGGCTTGACTACGCAAGCGATCATATTCAGGAATAATAATAGCAACAGGTGGGAATCGTACAAATCCTTTAGGATGGTATAAGGGAGATACTTCAGGATTTTTTAAATCGCCATCCGGCTTGTACCATGTTTGAACTGCTCTAACTACATCATCCCCAAACAATTTATCTTCCCGGTCATATTGCTCTAAGCAATTAGGGGTCATTGATAAATCCACTGCTGGGCTAATAAAAATTAACTGTTTAAACGGAAGTGTAAAGTTTTTATCCCGGAGCCGTAATACTGCACTCAGCGCAAAATTGGCTCCGGAACTATCTCCACCTAGGAAAATAGAATGCTCATTAATAAATAATAAGTGTTTTTCTTTTAAAATTAGTTGCAGGCCTTTTTCAATGTCATCAATAGAGGCTGGAAAGGGGTTTTCAGGTGCAAGTCGATGCTGAAGCACAATTACCTGGCATCCCTTGGCCATACGCTTGGGTGCAATATTTTCAAATCCTGAGCTGACAAAAGCTCCTCCAGGAACATAAATTAACGTAGGCATCCCAGCATAGAAATTAAGTGGCCGATGTATTTTAATTTTTATAGTTAAGTCTAAAAGTTGTTCAATAGTTTGAACATCAGCAGGCTCCGCGCCGCTTAGCTCTTTGTTCAAATGTGCCTGCATGTCACGAAATTCTTGTATTGACATAGCAGTTATAGATTTACCAGGTTGTGAGAAAACCTGTGTAATAAATTGTTGAGTTTTTTTATTCAGCGGCATGATCGTTTCTCTGTTGGTTAGGTTGAAATATATCTTTTACAAATTTATTTGATTCTTTTTCTGAATTTGCAATCTTATTTAAGATTTCCAAGTATAGATCGGCAATCTCAGCAATTGAATCATCGTTAAAATAGTCTTCAATAAATGTTAGTTTAAAAGAATTTTGTTCTTCGCCAGGCATGATTCTTATAGAGAGAGGACAACTTGTTCTTTCATGCACAACAAGATTTTTAATTACTAAATTCTCCTGATCTAAAGAACCTACCTGTTCAGGATAATTTTGAAAGTTTAGCAATGAATCAAATAATAGCACGTCTTCTGGCGCACCAATAAAACGGTGTATATCAATCAATGAAAGATATCCATATGTTTTATATTCTATCATTTTCGTTTGGATTTGATTCAGGAAATTAACAATAGATATTTGTGGATCAACTACAATCCTGACAGGCAGCATATTGGATAACAATCCTACAATAGTATCAACATTTGGATAGTTGGCATTTCTTCCAGAAACCATAAGACCAAAACAAATGTCTGTCAGTTTAGATTTTTTGGACAATAACAACGCCCAAGCCCCTTGAAAAATTACGCTCATTGTTAAATTATTAGCTGACGAAAATTTTTTCAACTTATAAATCAACTCATTAGGAATATTAAATATTTTAAACAGATAGCAATTTTTATCTTTAAGCTTTCTTTTAATAGGCAGTGTTTGAGCAAGACAAGCGGTTGGAGTAAATTTTTTAAATTCGTTTTGCCAATAATATTGCACTTTTGGCCAATTTATGTTTTTTTGCAGCCATTCAATGTATTCCCCGCTTTTATTGCTTTCTCTTAACTCTAAATTAAAAAGTTTTTTAGTCACTAATTTTTTATAATATCCAAATAAATCAGAAACAACAATATTAACAGACCATCCGCCGAATAACATTTGGTGGCATGAAAACAATACGCGATGTACCATTTCTTTGAGTTGAATAACATGAACGCGTATTAAACAGGGTTGTGACAAGTCAAATCCAGTCCTTCTTTCAATTATTTTTAAAGCTTCATAATCTTCATTTTGTCTGATTCGTGGCTTATGCCTCCAATCTTGATAAATAAATCTGAGATTAGCTGAATCAGAGACAAATTGTGCTTGCGCTGCAGACTTCGAGATTACAAATGATGTTCTTAAAATATCGTATTTTCTGATAAGATAATGCCAGGCTTCTTCAAACAATTGAACATTTAAGCTACCATGAAACTCCCATTCTGGCATATTAAAAGAAGGGTGAGAAGTATAGGGATATTGATCGTAAGCAAGCCATGTTTTATGCAGGTTGGCTAATGGGTACACATGAGAAATATCTTTTAGAGAGTTAATAAATAATTGTAAGGTTTTGCGCCATTTCAATAGAAATCCATTTATCTCATTATTTGAAAAAACCTTTTTGCTAAATAGGATTTTCAGATTTATTTTATTTTCCATTATTGATGTAATAGCTTCTAAAAGGAAAGGTCTTCTATTTTCCTTAGCTACAACATACCCAAATTTAAACAGTTCAGAGTCAGCTTTATTGTGAGATTCTATTTTACCAAGATGGTTAAAACATATTGATGGTAATTCAAATTTATTAGGTTCATTTGATAAATATTTTAGCAGTCCATAACCAACACCATGCTCAGGAGCCTTCGAAATTATTTCTTTTACATGTAACAAAAAAGCAAGAATATCACTACGGTTTGACGTCTTTATCCGAATAGGAAACAAGCTTGTGAACCAGCCCAATGCATCAATTATTTCCGCCTGATCGGCTAAAATATCACGACCATGATCTTCAATGGCTATGGTGATGGTGCTTAAAGTAGTATTGCTTTCTGCTAAAGAATAAATTAATCCTGATAAAAGTAACTGTTGTATTGCACCATGAAAAACCTTGTATGCTAAAAGGTTTAGTGAATTAAAATCAGTTTCTTCTAATTCAATTGATAGTTCAGAAGCATACTCGTATGTGTTGTAAGTTTTATCTTTACCATAAAAAATATTGATACTATCACGCTGCATTTCCCAATATGTCTTTTCTTCCTGATGCAAAGAGCTTTCCATAGCCAATGTTTGTAGTTTTTGACAGAATAACTGATACTTCGGAAATTTGTTTAATTGTTTCGAGGTTGTACAGGGGGTTTTCAACAAGCTATTTAAACCTTGCAAAAATATGTGCCAAGATGCCATATCCACAATTAAATGATGTATTGCTATAAGTAAATAGCTCTCGCCGCCATCGTTTGCGATGCCAAAAGATATCAGAGGACCATGTTCAATATTAATTTTTTCAGCAAGGGTATTTGAATGATGCTGTATGCTGCTATCAAAATCAACTTTTTCAATTTGAAAATCAGAAGCATTAAAATAAAATAAGTCTTTACTGGTTTTTGTATAGTATTGCTTCCATGTGCTCTCTGTTTTTTTAAATCTCAAAGAAAATACATCATAGGTACTTAAATATTCCCTCAATAATTTTATTAATGATTTTTTCTCGATAGCAGGATCAATCCTTTTTGCAACATATTGACACCATAAATTATAGTTTTTATATTGATTACTGAAATACCATGCCTGAATGGAAGATAGGTTGAATTCAAGGTTGTAAGTAATTTTTTGATGTTTCCCACTACCGGGAATTATTTTACTATTAATATGTTTAGCTAAAGCATGAGCAGATTGATAATAAAAAATGTCTTTGTAATCCGCTTTAAAGCCTAGTTCTTTTAACTTTGAAATCAAAATAATAGCAGATATCGAATCGCCGCCTAACTTAATAAATTCATCATAAATACTGATGTTTTTTAGTTGTAAAATATTTTCTATGCTTTCTTTGATTTTAACAGTCAAACTATCACCCGGTTGGATTTCATCGTTTGGCTGCATTCTCTTTTCACGAGTACTTCTCAAGCTAGCAAAATCAAATTTACCATTTACTGTTACAGGAACATTATCGATTAAAATTATTTCAGATGGTATCATATAGGCAGGGATATACTGCCCCAATTCCCTACGAATTTGATCGCTTGTAATATCGTCAGTTGTTTGAATGTAAGCGATGATTTTTTTGCCAATGTTATTAGCTAACTCTGCCACGTCTAAAACAACTTCTTTTATGCCTCGTATTTTTTTCAGGTTAAATAAAATTTCTCCTAATTCCATGCGATAGCCATGAATTTTTATTTGTTCGTCGGCTCGGCCAAGATATTCTAGTACTCCATTACTTAACCAACGTCCTCTGTCACCAGTTTTGTAAAGAATCTGTTTGGTTAAATTTTTTTCGTAGAGGAATACTCGTTTGGTTATTTCTGGTTTTTTTAAATAACCTGTTGTAAGCCCAAGCCCGCTCACATAAAGCTCTCCTGTCACATTTACAGGCATTAGCTTTCTATTTTTATCTAAAATATAAACGCGCATATCATCAAGGGGCTTTCCGATAATGCTTTTGCCTGGAAGAAGCATGTCTTTTTCAGTTATTTGATACCATGTTGTGTGTACTGTACATTCAGTGTTTCCATACATATTAATTAATTTTGGCTTATTAAAACCATGAGCAGCAATCCATAGCTCTAAAACTGAAAAGTTTAATTTTTCGCCGCCAAAGCAAATATATCTTAATGAAAGTTTATAGTTTTTATTTTTCAAACTTGCTTCGTAGTCTATTAATTGTTTAAATATCGCAGGCGTTTGGTTTAGTATTGTTACGCGTTTATTAGACAAGAGTTTATAAAATTCTTCAGGATTCCGTTTAACTTCTTCTGGAACAATGACCAAACATGCCCCATGCAATAATGAACCAAAAACTTCCCAGACAGAAAAATCAAAAGCAATAGAATGAAATAAAGTCCAAATATCTTTATGAGAAAAATCATAAATTTTATCCGTTGCTTTTAAAAGGCTAAGTACATTTTTATGTGTAATGGGAACGCCCTTAGGATTTCCTGTTGTACCTGAGGTGTAAATTATATAAGCAATATCGTCTTGCTTTATATGACTCTTTCCGACAGGTCCTCTTTTTTCTTTTGGAGAAATACTATTAATATCTATACATTTTTTGTAATCGATAATTTCAGATGAAGAAGTAATCAGACATACTTGTACTTTAGCATCGTTAATTATGTAGTCAATTCTTTTTGAGGGCCATCCGACATCGAGAGGAACATAGGTGGCACCTAACTTTAAAACGGATAGAATTGCCACAATCAAGTCATAACCTGGTGAAATATATATCGCTATACGATCCTTGTATTTAAGACCAGTGGCGTTTAAATATTCACTCAATAAATTAATCCTTTGCAAAAGATCCTCATAAGTAATACGGCTTGCTATATGTTCTAAAGCCGTTCTAGACGAGAATATTGCCGCTTGTTTTTCAAAGACCTCAAATATTGAGGAAGGCTCCGATGACAAGTATTTATATTTTGGATTGGCAATGGGAAATTCCTTGGCAATTAACTTTTTCTCTGATTTATCAATATATTCAATCTGCGAAATTAAATCGTGAGGATCGTTTGTTTGCTTGGCTAACAAATTACTATAGTGGTTAAAAAAATTACAAATAGTACCAGGAAGGAATAAATCAGTGCTATACTGAATGGCAAAATATTTTTCATAATTTGTCTTTATAACATAAAAAATTAAGTCGGCTTTGGTGGTTTTCTGATTCAGAAAAATAGGTTTTGTTTGGCATTTTTCCAACCTGAATTCAAATTCATTAGCCTCTAAATAGACATACATAATATTAAAAAGCCGTTGGTTTGTACTGCTTCCTATTTTGGCTTTGGCTTGAATAAGTTTTGTAAGCGGGTAATCTTGGCTAGCAAGTAATTCACTCATATTGTTTGCTACCGCACTACTTAATTTTAAATAATTATCTTTATTTCCAACATGACAATAGAATGGAAGCGTGTTCACAAAACAGCCAAAAATATGCTGATTTTCCGAAGAGACTCTATTGGCAAGAGGAATGCCAATTACAATTTCTTCGCCTTCAGTATATCTACTCAATAAAGATATAAATGTACTTAAATAACAAATATTTTCTGAGATTTTGTATAACCTGGAAAATTTCTCCACTTCTTTGAAAAGAGATGGCTCTATTTGTTTAAATAAAGATTCGCCTTTGCAGGAGGGTTTGCTATCGTAATTAATATCCGGTAACAATACGGTTGGCGGAAGATTCAAAGAGAGAAATTTATTCCAGTAAGGAATTTCGCTGGTTTTACGTGCTTTATTTACTAATAGAGCATAATCAAAATAAGTTTTCTGAATTTCATCATGTAATGGTTGAGTTTTTTCTAATTTTTCATTATATGAGGTAGATAAATCTCTGAGAAAAATCCCGATAGAAACTCCGTCTGAAATAATGTGATGAAACGTAAATGAAACATACGATGTATTCTGGCTGCCAGAAATTACCAGCACTCTAAACAACATGTCATGAATTAAATCAAAAGGAGTTTCTGCTTCTTTTTCCAGTAAGCCAAGCAATTTTTTTTGACTGCGATCGTTTACGGCCTCTTTCAAAATATTTATTGAAAACTTGTTGATAGGCCACAAGCTTTGATATGGTGTATTTTCTTTGATAATAATACGTATACGTAAAGCGATATGTTTGTTTAAAATTTCTTGCAAAGAAGCTTTAAAAATATCTTTATTAAATTTTCCATTGATTAAAAAGGTTTTATTTATATTGTATAAAGAGAATGAACTATTAATAGAGTTATCAATATAAATTTGCTTTTGATATTCTGTTAAAGGGACTGGTTTTTCATCAGATTGATATCCTGGTGTTTTTATATGATAGTGACCTGTATTTTCTAGAGCTTTTTTTCGGTTAGTTAGTTTTTCCAGTTCATTAAAATTTTTAGCCGCATAAAAATCCTTGATCGATAAATTTATTTTGAAGGTGTTATTTAATTTGCCAACGAGCTGTATAGCTAATAATGAGTTACCACCCAGTGCGAAAAAGTTATCTGTCGGTTTGATTTTTTGCACACTCAAGAATTTACTACACATTTTAATCAACGCGGAGGTAGTCACAATATCTTTTGTGCTTGGTTTTTCTTTTAAAGCTAATTCTGCCCTTACAAGGGTTTCGTTATAATCTATTTTGCCATTTGGCAATTTAGGTAGTTTTTCTAAAATGACAAAGTGATTTGGCAACATATAGGAAGGCAATACTTTCGAAAGCTTAGAAATAGCTGTGTTCTCAATCTCAATCTCATCTTGAGATAATGAAGAACCCACCACTGCCAGTAAAGTTTGAGAATCAATATTTTTATAGGTAAAAACGACTGCTTCATTTATAGAGTTTATAGAAGTCAGTGCGGATTCGATTTCGCCAAGCTCGATGCGAAAACCATTAAGCTTTATTTGTCTGTCATTTCTACCTGCATACATAATTGCGCCATCTTGGCAAACATATGCAAGATCACCTGTCTTATAAAAGATTTCATCTGACAAGAAAGGATTGTGAATGAAGCTGTTTTGAGTTGCTTCTGGTTTGTTAATATACCCTAAAGCCACCCCTAGTCCAGCTATGTATAAGTCACCAATAACTCCTCTTGGTATGGGCCGCATACTTTTATCCAGAACAAGCAATTTGATATTTTGAATGGGGTATCCAATAGGGATTGCCTTTTCTTTATAATTACATTTCCAATAGCTTACATCTATTGCCGCCTCTGTAGGTCCATATAAGTTGTACAGATTTGTTTTTTCAAATTTACTGTGAAATAAACGTACAAATTTTTTCTCTAAAGCTTCGCCGCTTGTTATAACAGATTTTAAAGATGTTGATTTTATTGTCTCTTTTTTTAATGTATTCAGAAAAACTTTTAAAGCAGAGGGTACAAAATGTAGGGTTGTGACCTTATATTCAGTAATCGTTTGAAATAGGTAGTCAAATTCATGCTGCCTGTTTTGCTGCAAAATGGTGAGTGTAGCCCCTGAAATCAGAGGTAATAAATATTCCCATAATGACACATCAAAGCTCGGAGAGGTTTTAAATAAAATTACATCTCTGTGACTAATTTGAAGATAATCTTTCATCCAAATTAATCTGTTTAGCAAGCCAATATTAGTATTTATAGCCCCTTTTGGTTTGCCGGTAGAACCTGAGGTATAAATAATATAGGCAGCGCTAGTATCAGGTATAGGTGACTGACTGGTTCGCGGGTCGTTTTTTTGGGAATTATTCTCGAAAGATATATCTTCAATATTGGAAATAATAGTAAGCTTGATATTTTCTTTATTAATTTTTTTAAAACTGGCATTTTGAAGAACCATTTTAGCTTGTGAGTCATTTATGTAGTACTCAATACGTTCTTTTGGCAGGTCCACATCAATAGGCAAAAATACGGCTCCTATCTTCAAGGTTGCTAAAACTGCAACAATAAAATTATCAGAACGCTCAATACAAATGGCTACAATATCTGATGGCAAAATATTTTGGTGACTTAGATACGACGCACATGCATTTACTTTAGTATACAGTTCTGCATAGGTTGTTTTCTTGGCAAGATAGTTGATTGCCACTCCCTGAGGATTAGCGAGGAATTGCTCTGTAAAAATATCGAACAGGGATTTTGTTAATGATTGCTTTTTGATGCTCCCTGTTCCAAGTTTTATTATATTTTCAAGATTGTGAGAGGACATTAAGCGCAATGACTTTAAGGGTAAACTTGGCTCATCCAGAAGCTCTGCAAGAATAGCCAAATAATCATCGGCCATTCTCTTTATAGTGTCTTCAAAAAAATGTTCATTACTATAGTTCCATTTTAATTGGATGCTATCTCTGGAATTTGATACATTTAATAATAATTTATAAGGTGCCCCATTTATACCAGTGCTGGATGAGAAAAATTCTTCTATCTTAATGCCAGGTATATCAAGTTCATTTAAATTTTGAATAGCCTGGTTCCAACTAAACATGACAGAGAAAAAAGGATATGCTGCCTCTCTCAAATTTTTTCTTGACTCTAATAATAATGGAAAAGGGCAAGCCGCATGTTGCAAAAAAGCAGTCATATTTTCTTTTATTTTTTTCAAAAATGAGACAAAATTTAATTCAAAATCAATATCAAAATTTCCAATAATCGGATTGGCGAAATTACCCATCACATCTAAGAATGTAACTGGCTTATTAACACTTGTTGGAATACCTAAGGTAATTCTTTCTTGGTTAGAATATCTGGAAAGTAGTATTTGAAATGCGGCAAGCAGTACGTAAAAAAGTGTGGTTTTACATGATCTTGAAAAGTTTTTTATCTTTTCACAAAATTTATCGTCAATATTCGTTGAAAATGTTTCCCCAGTAAATTTAGGGAAATGAGGACTTTTATCCTTGGTTGGTAAAGAGAGGGTGGTTATTTGTTTTATTTCATTTTGCCAGAAAGGTAAGAATTTATTTTTGTTTTCAATAATGTGAGTGTCATACCAGGTGTAATAATCATTGATTTTATTGTCAAAATTAGGGGCATATTTTTCATCTTCTAATAAATTTTTATATATTTGAAACAGCTGAATGAGTAGCGAGTTAAAAGAAGAGAAATCTAGAATGCTATGATGGGCGACACAGATAAAATAATGGTGTTTAATTTTTTCTTGACTAATAGTCGCCAAACAAAATCGTAGTAGTGGAGAGTTTAGTAAATCAAATGGTTTATCTATTAAATCTTTAAAAGAAGTGTGGTTTATTTTTGAGGCGGTAAATTTTCGTTTCTGTAGCTTAATCTGGTCTGTACTTTTTAATTTCTTAAATTCCCCGGTATTGTTTCTAACAAATTTGACATTTAAATGATCATGTTGTTTCAGTAAAATCTCTAAAGCCAATTCCAGTATATTTTCATTCAGCCTTCCAGTTATGTGTAAAACCTGACAAAGATTATATGCTGCACTTTGAGGTGCCAATTGGTTAAATTGCAAAAACCCTTTCTCTAAATATGTTATTTCAGCCATAATTAAGCACCATTAATAATAGTGTTAACAAAATCCTTTATAGTTGAGCGCTCCCAAATGATCGATGGCTCAAGATTTAGTTTTTTATTTTCATTCAGCTCTTTAATAAAAATTGCTACATATAATGAGTCCATACCGAGTTCGAAAAAATCATTCTCCTCGTTTACTTCTAAAATATTATGGGAAAGATTATTTCCGCACCATTTAACTATCCATTTAACTAAATCTTCATATTGAAGATTGGTTGATGAATTACTGGTAGGCTTATTTAGAGATTGTGATGCCAAAGAGTCCAGAGAAAGCAATTGACTGCTTTCCAATATGCTTTCCTCAGAGGTTTTACTCAGTATTTCAGAGAATTCGAGTGTATGTGCGTCTACAGAATAATTAAGTTCATTTTTAGCGAAATGAAGTAATAAGTATAAAATAAAGGGAGATAGGGATTTTCCTATTTTATAAAAAGTGTAAAGCTGTTTTTGCTGTTGACTTATGGTTTTTGTAATTTGTGTCAGTTTGTTATCTAACATGCTTACATATTTTCCATTTAAGCTAAGGCTGCTAAAATATAACTGAAATTTCTTGCTTTCTAGTAAAGTGCGGCCAACCAAGCTGAATAAGCTATCATTTGATCCTTCGATTATGGAAAAACCCAAAGATGTTCTAAATATTTTTTCAAATTCAAAAGTATCAATATAAGCAGCGCTGCCTAATGATAAAAAAAGCTCTTTCAAAATAAAATTTAGCCAATCGCTTGCCTGAACTTTAAGTAAAGCTGAAAATTCTAGTGGTAGGGGTTCTTTGCTGTTTTCTAATAAGTGACAAATAAAATCAATAGCAACACTTAAAACACGAGAACAATTTTTAGCAAAATAAATTCGAGTAACAAACAGAGGGTGCTCATGTAATAATCCGGCAACGCTTTTCTTGGTTTGGGCTATATTTTCTGCAATAGAGATGGATTTCTTAATTGACGCTAAACATAAAGTAGCAACGCCTATTCTGGAATATTTTAATACGGTATCCAGGATGGTTAACCCATTTCCTATTAATTGATACGAAAAAGGAACTGCTTTCTTATCAAAATTTATAGGGGCTTGTTGTAGTAACTCAAGCCCCATGGTTTTATAAACCTTTCCTCTTGAAACATTCTTTCCTTCCAGATCAACGATAAAAACTCGAAGATCTAATGTTTTTCTGGAGTTGTTTTTTGCAAATACAACCGCTTTGTGTGCCCATAAAGCGCCGCCCCAACGCTTCATTCCGTTTATTACATATCCTTCTTTGGTTTTTTCAAAAGTTGTTTGGGTTATTCCTGTGCCAGAGTCTTCGGTAAAAGCGAAAGATAGTAAGAGATTACCGCATTTAATAAGCGGAAATAGTTCTTTTTTTAAATCTTCGCTCCCAAACAAAATAACTGTCAATAGCGAAACCCCACATGAATTTAACCAAAATGAAGCTGTATCTATATTTTCTTCTGCAACTTCCAATAAAATTTTTAGAAATTGTGAGTAGCTTAGTCCTGTACCACCATATTTAGAAGGTAATAGTGCTCCTGATAAGTTTTTTTCTTTTAGGAAACTTATAGCATCTGGTATTGGGTTTTCAAAAGCTGGTTTATTTTTATTCAAGCTTAGGTTGCTAACATATTTATCTTCTGTGTTTCCTCCATCTTCATATAAAACATTATTTCCTGCTTTATAAAAAAGCTTTTTTGAAGCAACACGTTTTATTTTGCCAAGCGCAGTTCGTGGTAGTTCACCCTCAGGAATAAAAGCTATATATTGTAGTTTTAAGCCTAATTTTTTAGCTAGCTCTTTCCTGATGTCTTTTGAGATTTGCTGCCAATCTAATGTCTTTTTACTAACTTCTTGTATCAACCCTATGCTGCCTACTGTTTCATCAATAGAGAAAACAGCATTACTGTTTGATTTTAGCCCGACACACACCGAGGATGATAATTGCTCAATATCTTGTAAGTAAAAATTGTGACCGCGAAAAATAAGCATGTCTTTTGTACGTCCAAGTATATATACAGCTTCATCTTTATCTAAGAATCCCAGGTCTCCTGTCTTAAAGTACACATTTTTTGAGCCGGTATATTTGGCATGAAATATATCCTGATTGATTTCTTGCTTATTCCAATATCCTTGTGCAATGCTTGGGCCTCTTACCCAAATTTCTCCTGTTTTATAGCGCTCAAGTTTTTCACGTGTTTCGGGATCGGCAATAATAATTTCATGCTCATCAAGCACTTTGCCACAATTAACGACAGATATACTCGTTGAATTTTTTTCGTCAACTAATTTAACCTGGCCTTTTTGTAAAGTTTCACGACAAATAGATATCCATTTGGGAAATTCAGAAAAATGATTAGCAGTAATTACCATGGTTGTTTCAGCCAATCCATAGCTGGGATTAATAAGGTATTTCTTTAATCCGCACGCAGCGAATTTTTCAGTAAACTCAATAATCGTCTCTTTTTTGATTCCTTCTCCACCATTAACTGCCAACATCCATGACGATAATTTAAGTGCTTTTAGTTTAGAGCCGGATATATTTAAACAGAGATCAAAAGCAAAGTTAGGAGAAAATGTAAAAGTGACTTGATAGCGACTGATTATGCTTAGCCAATTAAATGGATCCTCTAAAAAAAGAGAAGGTTTCATTAATATAGTTGTAGCACCTGAATATAGTGTAAGCAATATACCGCCGATTAGTCCCATGTCATGATGAATGGGTGTCCAACAACAACCTGTTTTAAAGCATTCTGAGCCATAGCGTTTTACAGCATAAAATAAATTTGAAAATAAATTATCATACGAAATTACAATGCCTTTTGGCTGAGATGTTGAGCCAGAGCTAAATTGTAAGAAAGCTATATCATTTCGTCTTGGAGCTATATTTTTATATGTGTATCTCGGTTCTATTATATTTTTATAATCAATTATATTGGAATTAAAAATAGATTTGTACTTTTCGTGATCATCAGATATTACATGCTCAGGGATTACTTCTTTTCCTATTGATAAAATCAGATCGCCGATGTCGTTTCTGTCTACAGGAGTTACAATAGGTATGCGCCCAGCAAATAAACAACCTAAAAGAACAGTCACAAATGCCAGATCATCACCAAGTAGCAAGAGTAGCTTGTCATCTTTTTTAGTTGCCTTTTGTAAATTACCTGCTATCGTCAAAGATTTTTTATATAATTCATTGTAGGTTACTTTTTGGTCTAATTCTTTAATGGATTTTGTATAAATATAGAAAGCTTCTTTTTGAGGATGGGTTTTTAATATTTTGTCAAACCAATCTGAAATAGCAAAATTTGTGGGAGTGTGGTTTAACATTTAATAAAAGAGGCCTTTAAATTTTCATTTGTTTAATTGCGTTTTAGCCAACAGAAGAGCCATTTTCTCTCTTAAAACAGATTCACTTCCTTGAGTATAGCCGATATCATAAATATCATTTATATTCATGTTACTTAACAGATGCTTATCTTTAGAAATTTCCTCTGCTGTGCGTATAAATTGGTGCTTATCTTTAGTTTGAATGGTAAAAATGTACTGATTAGTAGTTTTATCAAGCTTTTTAGAAAGTAATGTATACAAAGGATTTTTATCATTACCATGCAAATATTCCACCAGCTTTCCATGACCTGCTTTACGAATCATCTCAGCATGAAACTCATTAAAATTCTTTAGATCATAACCCTCACTAATAATTTTAGCAGCGGAGAGTTGCACGACATAAGATTTATTTGTTATTTGGATCTTAAATTCAGTTTCGCCTGGGACAGACGAAAGTTTAGTGATTTCAATAATCTTAAAAGGAGGTTGCGCATGAACTTTTTCAAGCAACACTTTATACCCACTTAACAGTTTCTCTATTAGGGTCAGTAAAAAACTTTCCCGATGAGTGGGTTTCTCAGAGTAATTTTGTTTTTGGTTCATGATGTAGTTTGCTCCGCTTCAGGATTAACCATTTTTTTTAGTTGCTTTTTGTATTCTACAACAACCCCTAAAATCTTATGTTCTTCCGTTAAAGGTATAATATTATGACCAAGGACTACTGACTTTAAAAACATTTGCTCCTCATCAATTAATAGCTGTTTTATCGTAGGAGGACCTTGTCCCCGTTTAGACACCACAATGTAATCTCTATGCTCTGGTTTTACGACAGGATCAATTAATAAAACTGTATCCTTAGCAAGATTTTCCCAATCTTCTTCTTCGACTATTAAAGCAAAAGCATTTTCATTGTATTCATGTTCAGTCGTGATTGTTGGGTATGAATTGTCATTTCCTGTCGGCCAGGCAATTACTGCTGTCCAGGGAATAATGGGAATATTTCTTAAAATTTCATCATTAGTTATTTGATAACTGCCTTTCAATCGTGTGGAGGGTAACGGTTCATCTCCCACCAACTGACTTAACGTTATTGTAAAGTGCTGGGCGATGGGCAGTAAAGTGGAGAGAGTAGGATTCGGATTATCACGATTGCGTATTTTTTTAATAGTGCTCGCAGGCAAACCTGTCCGACGACCCAGCTCATTCGCATTGATACGCGCTTCGGCCATCAATAAATTTAAATTGTCACATAATTTCTCAAACATTATTTAAATTGCTTATAAAATTCCTAAGTTAATTTTAGCAGTTTTTCAGATTTCAATCTAGAAAAGTCGCTATTAAAATGACTTTTAATTAAAAAATCGGCTAAAAAGACCAAAATAGTTGTATTATTGTTAATATTTTACAGTGAAAATGATTTTTATTTGACAAAACGACATTATAATGTCACCATGCTTTTGTTTTCGGTAAGCAATAAAACGAAAACAAAACTTAATTTAAACGCTATAAACGCTGAAATAAAGAACAAATAGCTACGGATTGTGTAAAAAAAGTCCAGCTTGATAGCAGCTTTAAACTCAATAACTTTAGGAGAGACATGATGCAAGATTCTAAAAATTTAATTCAGGCTGACACCATTATTTATGATGCTGAGCAAGAAATGACCAAAGATAAACCGGTATTTGACTCTAATGTTGCTACCCCCCATTGCAAAGTAGGTGACGAAATTTTAAATGGCAAAGTGAACTGGTTGATGACTTTGGGAAATATTTTGGCTACAGGTTGCTACACCTTGTCGGCCTTAAGTAAAGAACTGAAGGTTAAGAAAAAAGTGTTCGAATTAGTGTTGGAAAATAATGTGAGCTTATTGACATTTAGAACCGGCGCGCACTTACTGGCTTTGCACGAGCGTTTTTATCCCTCTTGTGAAGCAGCGTAGTCATTTAAGGGAAGTGAGATTGGAATAATTGGCGTAGTTCAATTTGAAACGGAGACAAGGGTGTTAATTGTCAGATGTCGTGAAGGAGATAGTATTCGGTTTAATCGCCTAACGATTGTAAAAGTTAAACAGATCAAAACAACCGAGGTAAAGTTTGAAACTATTTTACCGAATAAAAAGAGGGAAAAATGCAAGGGGCAGCGTGATGAAGTTGTAACGTTTGCTGGCTATATTAAAATCCGTCTTCTAGAGGTTGACCTTGCTTCTGTTAAATTGCTGGTTGAGTCTCCAGCCAACATTGTCATACGCCAATTTGTTTTAGAGAAAACAAATGGGAGGAACTAAAAAATGTTAGTTTTTACGAGAAAATTAGGTGAATCCATTCATATTGGACATGATGTAACGGTAGCTATTCTTGGAGTCAGAGGGACGAATGTGCGCGTAGGAATTAACGCTCCTCGCGCCATAGATGTACATAGATCGGAGGTTTACGATCGTATTCATGGCGAAGAAAGCATTTTTATAGCAGCGAATGAAAATTCTGCTTAATGATGAGGAAATAAAAATTTTACACAATAGGGGAGGGGTATCTTCCCTTGTTGTGTAAATAAAAAATAATAGTTACCCGTAGTTTGTAGCGAAATAATAATAAGAGGAACAAAACTATGAGCAATGCAACTCTTTCCATTGCCCGCGTCAATACTCTCCAAGGAATTTCTGAAGTATTACTAAAAATGCCGGGCGAAAAATCCTATGATCAATATTTTGTGTGTTTATTAGATGAACTGTTGAAAAGACCTGAGCTGATGCAGGCTTTATCTGCAGAAGACCAAAGCGCTTTACTCGCTTATAACAAAATCCGCAGCAATAAATTTACCAATTAACTGCGTTTTAGGATCAAGTTCTCTGGGAGCAATATTTTCTTCAAGCCCTCGAATATAGAACTGATCTACACGTTTTATCAAAATTCCAAAGGTAGGAGATCTGCCTGGTTCAAGTATAAGTGCCAAATCATCTGATTCAGGTTTTTGGCTTCTATCAAACACAATCTTCGTGCCTTTTTTAAACATGGGGGACCATGCATTATCTTCGAGTTGCAAGGCGAAGTATTCAGGTTTAACAGGCACATGTAATTTAACAAAATCTGTCGCATTATCATACGCTTTTTCCCAGGCTTGTTTATCTAAAAAAATTTTAGAATCCCATTTTAATATCGGAACAGGATTAGAGGCCGAAACAGTTTCTAAGCCGTACTCTAACCAGCCAGGCTGAACATCCAACCACTTGGCAAGTGCTTCGATCACATCTTTTCTAGGTTGCGCATGCCCATTCACATATCGATGCGCCATAGCATAGGAAGTTTTTAAAGCATCACGTAATGCAGAAGCATCTACGCTGCTCATACCATTGCGTTTGGAGTAGTAGCCTTTATTTTTCATGGCTTCCACTAAACGGTTGGCAAACCCTTTTTTATATTCTTCTTTTATGTTGGTTTTTTTCATTTTCTCATCACTTTTTATGAATTCTTTTAAAGTATACATGTATTCATTTTTCTGTCAACAAAATTTCATTAATGTCCATTAAAAGCCATAAATATGTATCAATTAGGTTAAAAAATATTCTTAAAAAGTATTTACACACACTTTAAAAGTGTGTAAAGTGCGCGCTGTGAGGACGGGAAAGTTGTTTGGTTAAATTATCCGGAAGGCTTAAAAATAATAAAAAAGGAGTAGTAAACAGGCAATTTCTCCTCACGCAAAAAATAATAAAAATTTTTATCTAAATAATAACAAGAGGTAAACATATGAATGATAGAGAACTAAAAATAAGAAAAAATATTCTCTCGCCAATCACTGATGCATTGGCTGGAGCAATCAATACTGCAGAAAAAGAAATCACAGAAATAGAAAATATATTGCGTAGCAACTTAACCCTGGAAGAAAAGTTAAATTTTTCACATTTAAAAAATACCATCTGCACTGAAGTGACGCTGATGAAAAGCTCTTTAGATATTTTTGGTTGTGAAATCTTAGCGGCTAAAATTTTTCTAAAGGAGGCGCTATGAAATTACCATTTTTTATTGCAGTCTTATTAGGTGGAATGATTTTGGTTGATTCAGTCCATGCCGCTGAGCCGGTTGTTGATGTAGGCCGCTATCTGACGGCGCAAGCTGCGACAACGGATGCACAACGCGATCCACTGCAAACCCAATATCAGGGTACGTTTCCTGGCAACGTTAAAACATTGAGCGAAGCGATCACTTATTTGCTGACCTATAGCGGCTATCAACTCAGTGTAGAAAAAAATTTGCTGTTAGCGAAGACATTAAGCCAGGCATTGCCACAATCGGTACGTACCATCGGGCCGGTAACTATTCAGGATGCACTTATCGCCTTGATGGGACAGCCTTATCAGTTATTGGTTGACCCTGTGCATCGTTTGGTGTCATTCCGCTTAAAACCCGTTTATCAAACACTTTACTAATAACAAGAGGTCATCATGAAATTATTTACTTCACTATTTAACCAACCTAAAAGAATCGTTGCAATTGGCTTGGCGCTGTTGCTGCTGATTTTACTTGTAGCACTTTCTTATCGCAGCGGCGAACATTCTCGCGCTAAATTTGATGCTGATCAAACGCAACAAATTGTGCAGGCAATTGGTGTGCTCAATTCAGAAGTCAGTGACTTAAAAATACTGGATCTCAATGCTTCGCAAACCTTGCCAGGGAAAGTCAATCAGCAAGTGCAAAACGCCTGGCAACAAGTCACGGATTCATTAAGTCAGTTAGGTTCACAAAATACTGCTTTACAAGGTCAAACCGTGCAAGTGATTGATGCAACGCATCAGGAAACCTTGCAAAAAATTGCTGGACTCAACGCCAATTTACAAGCCATTAAAAAAGCCGTCACACCGCCTGCTTATTTAAATGAAAACGCCTTACCGTTTCATGTGTTGGGTCTCGATTACTGGAATGGCGAACCGAAGCTCACCATTACTTTAAATAATCAAAACGATTTAATCGGACAAGGCGAAACACGTAACGGTTGGACAATCATCCAGATTAATCCTGACAACCATAATGTGATTTTTCAAAATGCGAACCGTCAAATGGTTAAGGTAGGGGTGTAATAATGAAAAAGATAATCGCCTTATTAGCTATCACTGTGTGTTTATCCGCTTGTGCTTCGCTGCAAACTGCTGAACAAACTAAAAAAGCTTGTGCAGCAGCGCCGGTACTCATCACTGACTTAAGTAAGCCTGCTGCGCAACGTCATACGATGTTGCCGGATGGAACGAAATGCCGGAGCTAACGAATGACTAACAAAAATAAAATAATAGTCGGTTTGTTATTCGCCATTGCTTTCTTTGGCAAGGTGTTTGCGGTGAGTGAAACACAAACCACGCAATATCAGAATGGACAGATCAGTACATCAGGAAATGACGGGGTAAAAGATAGCCAGCTATTGCCACAAGCAATAGCCATGGCTAAACAACAAGCTCAATCATGGGGAATGAATCTCACCGACTATCAGCATTACCAACAACTGATGTCAGATACAAAATATGGAACCTATTACAAAGATCAGAACTTGGATCCAAACTTTGTTTTAGCGATTGCTGCAACGGATGGAGAGGATTATCAACGCTACCTGAC
The DNA here is from genome assembly GCA_013285995.1 of Gammaproteobacteria bacterium. Lineage (GTDB taxonomy): Bacteria > Pseudomonadota > Gammaproteobacteria > JABDGN01 > JABDGN01 > JABDGN01. The sequence continues at coordinate 3,447 of JABDGN010000023.1, read as the reverse complement.
GCAAGCTGCCCGTAATGAACACGATCGTGATGCGCGCGAGTTACAGGTTAACCGTGATTTTCACAACAAGATCCTGGAACTCTACCCGAATGAAAAGCCTATCGTAGTGGGAGGCCAGCCATGAAACGGCTTATTCCCATGACATGCTTGTTAATCTGTTCATGTGCAATCGCACAAGTCAGCGTCATGCGTGTCGGGCAAACGGTGGACGTGAGCACTCTCATTCAAAGGATGATGGATAGCAGCGCGCAGGATATGACGCAGGAGGCCGGTCCGCCTGATAGCGTTGACCTAAATAGTTTTTATAACGTTAGAACAAGCACCTTGTCACCTGATAACGCTGCATCCACTATTACTGAAAATAATATAACCCAGCCCCTCTTCATAGTGGGCGATGATGCGCTTTCTATCAACTGGATGAAGAAAAACGCCAGAGAATTAACGCAGCTCAATGCCGCCGGATTCTTAGTTAATTGCAGCGGACAAGCTGAGTTTGACGCGATTAGCAATGCGACCCGATTACCGTTGACGCCCATAAATGGTGATGATTTTGCGGAACTGTTTCATATAAAAAATTATCCAGTTTTAATAACAAGAGCGAGTATAAACAATGATAATAAATAAACTCGCCGCCTATCCCTGGCTATTGCGGTTTACCTACCGCTTTGGCCGACACCGTAATACTTATCCGCTGGAAGGCTTATTACGCCCTCCGGTGGAATGGTATTCATCTCTGGTATTGAGTTTAGCCGCTGTCTTGTGCTTTACGTTTGCACACCAATTGATGCTGACTCAATTGATGATGGTTATTTGTGTAACTATGCTGTTACTTCTGGCTGCCAAACGATTTTTACAAGGCTTACGCGTGCTGTTTTATAAGCATCATTTGAAAGTCTTACCGTACTACCAACTGTCATCACAAAAATTAATCCGCTTGCACCAAAGCCGTTTACCGGAGCGGCAATTTATCGGACGCGGCTTTAAATGGACATCTCTGCATACGCAGCGATTAAAAGAACTCAGTGACCCGGATCATGTGAAATATCTTGCCACGGAAACCGATCGGGTTGAGGGCGGCAATCCGGCTTTGCATGGCATTGAGATTAATGAACAAGACATTTTTATCAACCAGGGCGAACGGGTTGCGCATACTTTATATTTAGGCACTACCCGCGTCGGTAAAACTCGTGCCCTGGAAACAAACATTATCCAGGATATCCAGCGCGGCGATTGCGTCATCGTTATCGATCCTAAAGGCGACCAGGATTTATTACGTCGCGTATTATTTGAAGCTGAACGTGTAGGCCGTGAAAAAGATGTGATTGCCTTTCACTTAGGCTTTCCCGACGTTTCAGCCCGTTATAATCCAGTCGGCGATTTTGAACGCATCACGGAAGTGGCTAACCGCATCGCCAATCAATTACCGGGTTCCGGCGATAGTCAGGCATTCCGCGAATTCGCCTGGCGTTTTACCAATATCATCACCAAAGCGTTAGTCGCACTGGGACGCACGCCAACTTACTTAGAAATTCAGCACCATATTGGCCGCGTTGATGGTTTGCTCTGGGATTATGCCGATACCGTCTTGTCACGCAAAAATCCTCAGTGGGAAACAGTAGTTGAAACGCTGGCTGACAATCTAACCGAAAAAGAAATTCCCCGTAACTTAGCAGGCAAGCCTAAAAAACACATTGCTTTGGTACGTTTCATTGAAGAAAACCGCTATGCCGATGATGTCATTGAAGGACTTATGTCAACCTTTGGGTACGACAAAACCTACTACGACAAAATTACGGCATCACTCTTACCGCTGTTAGAAAAACTCACCTCTGGCCGCACGGTTGAATTGATTTCGCCTAGTAACGCCAGAGATTATCGTCCTTCCTTTAACTGGACATCCGTGATTGAACAAAAACAAATTGTGTATGTCGGATTAGATGCACTCTCTGACAGAACGGTGGCAGAAGCGGTCGGTAATTCCATGTTTGCCGATTTAGTGAGTGTGGCTGGTAAACGCTATAAAGAAGGCAACACCGACAATCGCGTATGCCTGCATGCGGATGAATTTAACGAACTGATTGGCAATGAGTTTATTCCCCTCTTAAATAAAGCAGGCGGCGCAAAATTTTGCGTTACGGCGTACACCCAAACCTGGACGGATGTCGCGGCAAAATTAAACAGCCGTGAGAAAGCCGGGCAAATTGCAGGCAACTTAAACACCATCATCTGCTTACGTGTACTGGAAAAAAGTACCGCTGAAATGATTATTGAGCGCTTACCAAAAGTACCCGTCGTTTCAAGCACCCAGGTTTCAACCGTGACCGATACCGGTGAATTCGCTTCCAAAGATTCTGACTTTAGATCGAGTAATGAAGATCGGCTAACGACGCAGGAAGTGCCATTGTTAACGGCAGATTGTCTCATGCAGTTACCCAAAGGCCAGGCGTTTGCCCTGGTGAATGGTGGGCAGGTTTATAAAGTCCGTTTACCGCTCCCCGCCGATGATATGTCGCGCTTACCCGGCGGCAACAACATCCATCAATTACCGCTGAGCGAACGCTACAGCGTCGGCGAAGCTTTACTGCGTCGCGCCAATCGTTTGCAGCTTGCGGGAGGCGCAGCATGAACCAACTTCAGAAAAAGCCAGTATCCCAAAAACCGAATGGCTTTGTACGCTTTATCAATTCTATAAATGGTTGTTTAGCGCTTGTTCTCTTGGCATGGGTAATGACGCTAGCGATAGCCGGCGGATATGGCTTTTATTATGGGTATGAACAAGCATTGTTTTTACTCGCCAAAAACCTATTGTTACAGGTAGATGTATTACAGGCGCATGCCTATGGCTGGGTGCTTTCCCTAACGCAATCCATAACAGATAAAACCATAGCATCATCTGCCTGGTTAAAACAATTGCCATCGATGCATAGCCACATCGCGGCGGTTGATAAACATTTATCGCCGCTGGCACAACCTGCGAGTCTGATAGGAACCGGCATCGTATTAGCAGTTTCTTTAATCCTGCTCAAGTTGTTGGTTATTGCTTTATCGATACCGCTGTTAGTTTTATTTTTATTTATTGGATTAGTCGATGGCCTTGTACTGCGCGAAGTACGACGCTACAGCAATGGCCGCGAGAGTTCACTGATTTATCATCAATGGCGACGCTTGTTGAAGCCGGTACTAATAGTCGGGTATGGCGTGTATTTGATTTGCTTATATCCGGTGAATCCTACTTACATTTTATTACCCGTGGCCGTGTTGGCAGCGAGTGTGGTCGCAGTGATGATAAAGCACTATAAAAAATACTTATAACAACTGGAGAAAAATAATAATGAAACGCTTATTACCTTTTTTAACCCTGCTTGCAGCAGGGCATATTTACGCAGCCACATCTACTACTGTTCCTAATCCAGAATTAGAGAACACTGATTTAGTGCGCATCAACAC
>JABDGN010000022.1 GCA_013285995.1 Gammaproteobacteria bacterium | reverse complement strand
TTCCTTAAGCTTCTTCAGCTATTTTTTAACAAAGAAAATTAATAAGGAATAATATGTACCAAAATAGCCATCTTAATCCTCTTGCTAATATTACTCATGACCTATCGAGTCCTCAAAAAACCCCCTATTATGAAGGTACTTGGGCTAACATAAATAGTATTCCTGGTGGCGTAGAAAACACCCTTGTTAATACATATATTAGAAGAAGTGGAAGAGTTCACATTAACTATTCCACCCTGATTCGGCTTGGTATTATTTATATTTTATCTTGTAAATGGCAAAATTTAATCGCTGCTAAAACTACGTTCTGTTTTCTTCCAAACGCAGATAACATAATGATAAACGTTTCTGCGCAGCAAATTTATGCCGATTTTTTCAATTGCGAAACATGCACTTTCATCGAGCTTGCTGATTTTGTTTCACAAGCAAGTGCAGCTGCGCTTGCTGACTTGTTATTTAAAATGTTTGATGGGTTATACGTGCCGCTCTATGAGAAAATTCCGAAAGATTTACAAGATTTCGCCAATGTAATAAAAAGCAATCAACATTCGCAAGTGAAGCTCACTGAGTGGATAAAAAAATTAAAAGACGTTATTCAACAGTTACATACAGATAATGGCGTCTTTATCACTATGTTGGATACTAATGCTAAAATAAAAATTGATGAAGTAGTCCATGTTCTGCGTTCACCGCTACGCCTTAAACCATCACCGCCTCCCAAACCTCAAAAGCTCTTTATGGGGTCCTCTAGTCGCGTAGGTGGTGATGGCCACGCTAGGCCGGCGTCCTTAAGGGACTCAAACATGTGGCGTACACCTCCTGGTGATTCGCCACCGCGAGGAAGCGCTCTAGTAGTTGGCGCTCCGGGTACACCTATAGCGGGCTATCCATATGCAAGTCCACAGCTGCTGGGTAGTGGTAGTATGTCTGTCAAGCGAAGTCGCTTATTTTATGATCTCTAAAAACTCCACCATCTGTTGCGTCATGTTTTCAAAATCCGGGTTATAACTTAAACGTTGAAAACAGTGGTGCTTAATATGTTTATCTTTTAGCGCGCCACGATAAATAGTTTCATCTTCCGTTTTGGCGACTTTAAAAATCGGTTCATGGTAATCGCCATTCATGCCGCAATGCGGATTATCCGGCGCCATGGCTAAACAGATGTGGGAAAAACTTAAAATATGTTGTTCTGGAAAACGGCTGCCCACTACCGTGATGCGATTATCTTTGGTCTTTAATGCGTCGTTACTATAATAAATCAAGCGATTTTTTGGATGCGGTTGTTCGGTGAAAAATTTTAATGCCGCTTCGGTATTAATCGTTTCATCGTCATGACTTAATACCATAAAGATCGGTATTTGCACCAAATGATGCGTGCTTAAATGGCTAACTCTGGCAATTAAGGCATCGACTTCTTGCGACGAGCGCATCGGAAAAATATTGTATTTGGCGTAATCATCTTGCGTGTGGCGGACGATCCATTTTTCTTCATTAGTTAACAGGCGGGTGATGCCAAATAAATGATTGGCAAAGGCAGCGATAAAGCTTAATTTTTTCGCCGGCGCAATTAAAAATAAACCTGCCAAATTTTCGCGCATTAACGCATGGTAAAGACCTAAGGCACCACCAGTGGAAAAGCCACCGAAATAAACTTCGTCTGCTTCCGGATACAAACTATCGATGCCATATTGTGTCGCTTTGATCCATTCTTCGTGGCTGATATCTAATAAATCACCTGGCACAGTGCCGTGGCCGGGCAATAAAACCGCCCGCACTAAAAAGCCTTGGGCATAAAAAATTTTTCCTAAATCTTGAATCGAGAGCGTTGCATCAAACAAACCATGCACTAATAAAATCGCCCGTTTGCCATCGTAATTTTCCGGGCGTAATTCAAACGGTGCATTAGCAGCAATAATTTTATCGCGGTTTTCGGGTTTTAAATCTAAACGGGTTTCAGCAATAATCGCACGCATGTCTTCAACATAATCTGCAAAGCTTAAACCGCTTTGCGTAAAGCGTGAATTAAGACCGGACGAAAGTTGCGAGCGTAATGGAATCATATAATGTAAAGTATTAATGTACACCACTGCTATTGCTAGTTGGAATTGGTTTCTTCAACAGAAATACCAATGGGATGGTTAATAATAGCATAATGAGTGAAACCCAGTAGAGATCTAAAAAAGCGATCATCGTACTTTGTTGCCCTAATAAATTAGCAGCCATTTTTATCGTGTGAATATCATGTGGATCTAAATTTTGCGCGGCAGCCCAGTGTAAAAAATTGGGATTGGCCAGATTAATATAGCCGGCCAGTTGATTCCAGTGTTGTTGTGTAGCCATGCTTAACACGGTCGATAAAATTGAAATGCCAATCGAAACACCCAAACTGCGACCAAAACTAAATTGCCCGGCAGCCTCGCTAATTTCGGAGGGCTTTAAATAATTAAAGGCAGTACTGGAAATAGGCACCATCACCAAGCCTAGACCCAGGCCCTGAATAATGCCTGGCATAATGAGCGCGAATAAGTCGTCATTTAAATTAAATAAAGTCATCATGTAAGTGCCATAGCAAGTCAGCAAAATGCCGGCTAACATCAAGGCACGCGAGCTAAAAAATTTACCGAGCGGCACCGCAAATATCATCATGACCGCACTGGCAATGCCGCGCGGCGCCATCGCATTGCCCGCTACATCGGAAGGATAATTATATAAAATTTGTAACATCAAGGGCTGCATCATCGCACTGCCCATAAAGCCCATACAATACAGGGAAAGGATCAAAGTGCTGATCGCAAAATGGCGTTCTTTAAATAAATGTAAGTTAATGATGTGATCGGTTTTATACCAGCCACGATACAGGAAAATAATAAATCCCAGCACACAAACAATCGTTAAACCAATAATTAAATTAGAACTAAACCAATCGTGATTATTGCCTTGATCTAAAATAATTTGCAGTGCGCCGATGGCGATGGTCATCCACATTAAACCAAGCCAATCGATTTTTTGATGTTCGCGCGGCGTTTCTTTGATGAAACTCAGTGCCATAAAAAATGCTAAAACACACACGGGCGCATTGATATAAAACACCCAGCGCCAATTTAAATTTTCAGTGATATAGCCGCCAAGAGTCGGGCCTAATACGGGCGCGACCATAATGCCGATGCCCCAAATCGCCATCGCTTTGCCTTGCTCGGCTTGGGTGAACGTAAAGCGCATTACGTATTGCGCGATAGGAACTAAAGACGCACCAAATACACCTTGTAAAATACGAAACACAACGATTTCACTGAGGGTGGTAGAAGCGCCACACAACATCGAAGCAATTAAAAACCCCACGATGTTGATGAGCAACAATCGCTTGCAGCCTAAATGACGCACTAATAAGCCAGTTAAAGGCATGAAAATAGCGGAGGAAACTAAATACGCAGTGAGCACCCAGGTGATTTCTTGGCTGTTAGCACTGAAGGCACCCATCATTTGATCGAGTGAAACATTGACGATAGTGATATCGAGTACTTCGATAATGGCGACTAACATCACGGTGACAGTGATGAGCCATTTTTCGAGAGGGGTGAAAGTGATCGATTCCATAAATTCAATAGAAATTGTAGGTCGGTTTCCCGAGCTTCGCGTAAAGCGAAGCGAGTAAGCCGACATTAGCGTCGGCTTGTTCATTTCGCCTAACGGCGAAATTCAGGAAGCCGACCTACTAATGCGTGGTATCAATTTCAGTGGTAGCACTCGCTCCCACGCGCAGCAGATGATCCGGATCGTTATTATCCAATAAAATCCGCACTGGAAAACGCTGCGTGATTTTCACCCAATTACCAGTGGCATTTTCCGCTGGTAATAAAGAAAAACTCTCGCCGCTGCCGCCGCTGATTTGATACACCGTACCAATAAACTTATGATCCGGATACATATCCAAATAAACTTCTGCTTTCTGTCCGGGATGAATACGCTCTAATTGAGTTTCTTTGTAGTTGGCATCAACCCACCAACCTTGATCTTCGATAATGGAAAACAAAGTGATGTTAGGATTCACCGTGCTGCCAATCCGTAAATTAAAATTAATCAATTGGCCACTTTGCGGCGCGGTGACTTGCGTGAATTGCAAATTGAGTTTGGCTTGCGCCAACTGCGCTTGCGCAGTTTGCCATTGTTCCGTGGCTAAATCGGCATCGCTTTGGCTGGCAAAGCCTTTTTTAGCCAATTGCGTGATGCGTTTGGCATTTAAACGGGTTTGCAATTCCTGTGCAATGGCTTGGCTGAGAGCTGCTTGATAATTGGTCGGTAAAATCGTGAATAATACTTGGCCTTTCGTGACGTGCTGATAATTTTCTACCATGATAGCGTTTACCGGGCCCGTGACTTGCGCAGAAATATCGACGGTGTTGGCACCGACATAGGCATCGTCCGTTTCGGGGTATAAGCTGCGATGATGGAAATACCACGCAGCAAGCCCGGCAAGAATTACAAATAAAATGATGATAAAAGTTAATTGTTGATGTTTTTTAGTCATAAAGGTACGGCGCAGTAAGGTGGAAAAAGGTGCTTAAAATAGCATATTTTGCGCTAGTAAGCTATCATTTTTTGCGCTAGAATGGAGCTAATTAGTTAATTCAACGGGAGAGCGCTATGAGTAAAAAAATCGATACTGGTTTAAATGAAAAAGATCGCAAGGTCATCGTCAAAGGGCTTGATGTCTTATTGGCCGACACCTACACGCTATTGTTAAAAACCCATTTCTTCCATTGGAATGTTACGGGTCCGATGTTTAACACTCTGCATTTAATGTTTGAACAGCAATACATAGAATTATTTGCCGCAGTGGACTTAATTGCTGAGCGGATCCGCGCTTTAGGTGAGTTTGCGCCGGGCAGTTATAAAGCTTATAGCAAATTAAGTTCGATTAAAGAAACTGAAACAGTGCCCGATGCCGTCGACATGATTAAACAATTAATTGCCGATCAAGAAACAATTGTTCGCACGGCGCGCAAATTATTTCCCGCGGTTGATAAAGTCAATGATGAGCCGACCGCTGATTTATTAACCCAGCGCATGCAATTGCACGAAAAAACCGCCTGGATGTTGCGGAGTTTATTGGGGTAAATCTATGAAAAAGTATCTTCTTATTTTTGGTTTTAGCGTCAGTTTGTTATCGTGTTTACTGGCTTATGCAAACCCCTTTGGAGTTTATGTATTGCCCAAAGGGGACAGTGCCTTTAAGCCCTACGGCAATGGTTTTGTTGCGCAAGGAATTGTGATGGATATAAAATTTGATCCTATCAATACCGGAAATTTGTACGCCGCGGTACTCAATTTAGCAGATAGTACGGCTGGAGTATGGGTATTGTTAGCAAGCAATACAGATTGGTTACAAGATTCATTGGAGTATGATTTCAGTTTACAATTTGACAAACAAGGAAATCTTTACGCAGGTTCTCAATATGGACGAATATTAGAACGCTTGCCAAGCGGCGATAATAATCATCAATGGCAATTGGTATTTTCTATTCCTGCCTCTGAAAAAATTGTCAGCTTGCAATTTGATAGTATCGGCAATTTATATGCAGCAAGCGATGATGAAACCGGTGGAAACGTTTATGAGTGTGATAGCAACACGGGCCAATGTTCAATAATCGGTAGCAATTTTCCCAGTACTGCAGATTCACAGCTAAACTCAATGATTTTTGATAGTCTGGGTAACTTATATGTTTCGGGTACAGCCGGTATTTATGAATTGCCCTTAGCAAGCAATAAATTAGTTTGGCAAGTGGCTAATAATAATATTCCTAATAATAGTGCCGTATTTGGTCTTTACAAAAGTTCAGATGGAACGCTTTTTGCCGGTGCGCCTGGCACGGTTTATACATGTGCTGCTTCAAACTGTCCCAATTGGCAACCAATGAGCACCACTCAGTATCCTGATAGTAATGACGCTGCGGCTGGTTTATTAATAGACTCTGCTGGTAATTTGTATGCCAGCCTTGTCGATTCTAGTGCCGATATAGGCGATGGTATATGGGAGCTTTCTGCTACGACCAATAGTTGGCAAACTGTAACAGGATTCCCGGCTGATGGATTTTATGCGAAAACTATTTTGAGCGATAGCAATGGGAATATTTACGCAGGTGCTTATGAGAATGTTGCGCTAAATAAATGATATACCGTTTTTTGCTCATACACTTCTCCCGGTCTTAAAATGCTGTTGGGGAAGTTATTATGGTTCACTGCATCGGGAAAATTTTGCGTTTCTAAACAAAAGCCACCGAAGCGATCAAATATAATTCCTTTTGCGCCTTGCAGTTTATCTAAACTATTGCCGGTATAAAGTTGCATGCCAGGTTGATTGGTAAACACTCGCATGGTGCGTTTAGAAATCGGTTCCCACACAAGAGCTGCCAAAATAAAATTTTGTTCGCGATTATTTAAATCGTAACATTGATCATGTCCATAGCCATTGTGCGCTGCATGAGTAGAAGCATGCAGTGATTGACGCTGGCATAAATCAAAGGGCGTATTTTTAACCGGTAAAATTTTTCCGGTAGGAGCCAGTGTTGAATCTACCTCAATATATTTTTCGGTATGAATTTCGATTTCATGATCTAAAATAGTTTGCCCCGCGCCAGCTAAATTCCAATAGGCGTGATGGGTTAAATTGACCGGCGTGGCTTGGTCCGTTTCAGCTTTATATTCGATGCTAAATTCGTTGTTATCATTGAGTTGATATTCCACTACCACTTTCAGGTTGCCAGGATAATTTTCTTCGCCGTCAATACTCACATATTTCAAACGCAATTTATTCTCTTGTATTTCCGCTTCCCACACGACAGTATGAAAACCGTGTATACCACCGTGCAAATGATGCGGTGGAGTGTTGCGGACTAATTGATAGTGTTTGCCTTCCAGTGTAAATTGTCCATGTTTAATGCGGTTGGCGACGCGCCCAATGATGCCACCAAAATAATGTTGATTACGCGCAACATAATCTTCTAAGCTATCAAAACCTAAAGTTAATTCTACGCCATCGGCGAGTTGAAACGAGCGGAGAATAGCGCCGTAATTAATAATTTTCGCAATCGTGCCTTGCGAATTTTTAAGTTGGTATTCGTAAATCGGTGTGCCGTCGTTAAGCGTGCCAAATAATTTTGTTTCAATAGTCATAACCTTGTCCTCGCGATCACAATCACCGTCACTTTTTCTACACCCTGACGCTTTAATAATTTAGCGCATTCATCAACGGTGTGACCAGTGGTCATCACATCATCGACTAAACCGACATGCTTATAGCGCAAAGCTTTTTGCAACGCGAAAGCATTTTTCACATTGCTTTTGCGTTTATCGGCATGAATCAGCGATTGCTGCACTGTCGCGCGAGTGCGTTGCAAATTTTTATAATCGATGGGAATTTTAAAATGTTTAGCAATTGGACGCAATAATTCCAAGGCTTGATTATAACCGCGCTCTTGTAAACGCTTGGGATGTAAAGGGATGGGTATTAAAACTTGTGGTAAAGCTTTTTTTTGCTGTGCTAATTTTTCAGTTAATAACTGCGCGAATAATTTGCCGTACACTAATTTTTGATGAAATTTAAATTGACTCACTAGTTGCGCGATGGGATTGGCATAATCAAACAGTGCAATCGTTGCGTCGTAATGTGGATTTTCTTGTTGGCAAACGCCGCATAACTTTTGTGCAGAGTTTTCTAAGGGCAGGGCGCATTTTACGCACCCCGCTTTAAGCCAGGGTAATTCGCTGGCACAAGCAGCGCATAAATCTTTATCTGTTGCACGTCCATGGCATAAAACGCAAGTATAGGGTAACACTAACGCCGTAAGTTTACTAAGCCAATTCATGCCGCAGTAGGCCCAGCAGTTCCCGCTGAAAGCGGGAACTTGCTTCCTTTAGTTTTCATTTTAGCAAAAAGTAAATTTTTGCTAAAATTTAAGGGGAAGAATTGCATTTCTCCCCCTTAAAAATCCCCCATTGCTTAATGTGAGCGGGAGCCGCTTTAATAGGCTTGATAGAAAGCTCAAAGCCTAAACCTTTTAAGATCGCGCCAATCGTTGCCAATTTTGGGTTGCCTTTGCTGGATAAAGTTTTATAAAGGCTTTCGCGATTTAGTTTAGTTTCTTCTGCGAGATGCGATATTCCACCTTGCGCTTCGGCGACATAACGCAGCGCTAATAAAAATGCTTCTGTATTATTGTCTTGTTGATATTCAGTAACAGCCGCTTTTAAATAAGCAGCTGCATTTTTTTTATCTTTTAAAAAATTAATATGAAACTCATGGTAATCACCCGTGATACTACGGATTTTTTCAAGATCTAACATAATTCCTCCAAAAATCATCGGCGTATTGTTTTGCTTTTTCTATATCTTTTTCCTGCGTTCCTTTAGTTCCACCGGCCAATAAAAAAATAATTGCCTCTTCTTTTTCAGTAAAATAAACCCGATAGCCTGGACTGGTATGAATCCGTAACTCCCATACTTTATCACCTACAAATTTACAATCATCGTAATGACTTAATGTCAATCGCCCTAAGCGCAAACTAATTTGTGTTTGCACAGCTCGATTTTTTAAACCATCAAACCATTTCTCAAATGGCCTTTTGCCATCAGGTGTCTCATAAGTCCGAACTTCTTTTAAAAGCATAAATGGCTCCTGTACATTGTAGCCTACAGGCTACTAAATGTCAATATTAATTATTAATGCATATTATAATGTATGATTGCGAGATTTACAAGAATGACGCGAGAAGAGTAGAATCATTTTTCCCCTTTAATTCACCGGAGACAATAATGACAACTGTTACCTTTCAAGGCAATCCTTTAAAAACGGCGGGCGCAGTTCCTGCGGTTGGCAGCCATGCGCCTGATTTCAAATTGACGAAACTCGATTTATCAGACGTTTCTTTAAGCAATTTTAAAAATAAAAAATTGATCCTCAATATTTTCCCGAGCGTTGACACGCCCACGTGCGCCAAAGCAGAGCGAGAATTTAATGCCAAAGCCAATCAATTAAACAATACGGAAGTATTGTGTATTTCTGCTGATTTGCCATTTGCCCAAAAACGCTTTTGCGCCGCAGAAGGTTTGGAGCATGTAACGCCTTTATCAACCTTTCGCAATGCTGAATTTGGTAAAACTTACGGTGTAGTGGTTGCTGAAGGTCCGTTAGCCGGTTTATTATCGCGCGCCGTGGTGGTGATCGATGAGCATGGTAAAGTTACTCACGCGGAACACGTGGCAGAGTTAAGTCATGAACCAGATTATGCAGCGGCTTTAGCGGCTGTTAAATAGTTTGTATTTGCGTCGCGGCTCGCGCTGTAGATGCTGCGAGCCGTGTGCAAATTAACTATCTTATGCTTGATTAGATTTTTTTAGCACCTGCTTCACTTGTCGTAAAGTTTTATTTTCTGCTAACCAGTAACTGCCCGCTGAGGCGCTGATAGCAGGAGGGTGAATTAAATTGCAGGCTTGCAAAATATGAGTGCAATCAAGCGGCTTAAAATTAGTATCCGCGCATTGCAAAGCAAAATTAGTTTTGGTTAATTGGATTGCGGACCAATGTTTTGGTTTAATGCTGGAAGACCAGCCGGCACTCATACCTTGATCGCTCTCATGATTGATCCAAATGGTTTGGTGGCTCACATTGTGTAATACAAAAATGGCGGGCGCTGTTGCCGCACCGGTGTTTAAGATTAAATTATTATTGCTAAATTGTGCCTGCGTGGTGGGGCATTGCAAGTTGGAGTGGGGATTTTTTGTTGCTGATTGCGCAGCGCCAGTGCTGAATAAGAAGCAACACAGTATCGTTAGAAAAAATGAGGGAGTAGAAAATTTCATGCAATCGCTTTTGTAATTGTAAACGGCCGCTACTCTTCTTTAGCGCGCGCCATGTATTTGCCACCTTCACGCGTATCAATACGAATCGCCTCGCCTTGCTCAATAAAGAGTGGTACTTGCACCACGGCACCCGTTTCTAATTTAGCCGGTTTCGTGCCACCGCTCACTGTATCACCTCGTAATCCGGGATCGGTTTCAGCAATCGTTAAGATTACAAAATTAGGCGGAGCCACTGCAATTGGCACGCCATTCCATAGCGTCACCGTGCAGACATCTTGTTCTTTTAACCATAATTTTGCATCGGCCACCACCTTGGCGTCGGCGGAGATTTGCTCGAAAGTGCTGGGGTCCATGAAATGCCAGAATTCGTCATCCGCATAGAGATATTGCATTTCAACGTCATTCACATCCGCTGACTCAAATGTTTCAACGCCAGATTTCACAGTTTTATCCAGCGTTTTACCATTGAGTAAATTGCGAATCCGAATCCGGTTAAAAGCAGAGCCTTTGCCCGGCTTAACAAATTCATTTTCAAGGATGGTGTAAGGTTGATCGTCAATCATAATTTTGACGCCACCTTTAAATTGGTTAGTTGAAATAGTTGCCACGGTTTGCTCCTCGGAATTAGAAAACGGTTGTAGTGGCGAGTCGCTCGCGAGCGACCCCTACATGCTACAATGGCCGTTATGATACTCGAAAAACAAAAAACTCGCAGCCCCCGCTGGCAAAAAATTTTAAGTCAAGCTATTACCAATCCACAAGAATTACTTAATCTCCTCGAAATTGAGCATTTCCTACCCGATGATATTAAAACGGTTATGGCTAAATTTCCCCTTAAAGTGCCGCGTGGTTTTGTGGCGAAAATGCAAGCAGGCGATTTACACGATCCTTTGTTGCGCCAAGTGCTGCCCATCAGCGAAGAGTTGCATTGGCAGGAAGGTTATAGTTTTGATGCAGTGGGTGATCAAGCGGCTAAAAAAATGCCGGGTTTGATTCATAAATATCAAGGTCGCGTATTATTTATTTTGGCAGGCAGCTGCGCGATTAATTGTCGGTTTTGTTTTCGCCGTGAATTTCCGTATGCCGACAATAATCCCGGCCAAAAAGGCTGGCAAAAAGCATTAGATTATATTAGAGCCGATCCCAGTATTGAAGAAGTTATTTTCAGCGGTGGTGAACCTTTATTGTTGCCGGATAAAATTTTAGCCTCTCTTGCCCACAAAATTGCTGCGATTTCTCATGTCAAAATTTTGCGGATTCATACGCGGTTGCCGATCGTGATCCCAGAGCGTATTACCAAAGATTTTTTAACCTGGTTCACCGGTACGCGTTTGAAATCCGTTATGAGCTTGCACTGTAATCATCCCAATGAAATTGATGCAACGCTTGCCAAAGCCTTATTGCGTGCGCAAAAGGCGGGTGTGACTTTGTTGAATCAAGCGGTGTTATTAAAAGGTGTGAATGATGCGCCAGAAATTTTAATGGCCTTGAGCAAAAAATTATTTGCCGCGGGTGTGTTGCCATATTATTTAAATCTGTTGGATAAAGTGCAAGGTGCTGCCCATTTTGAAGTGCCATTAACACGCGCCAAACAATTGATGCGTGAAATCAGCGCCCAATTACCCGGTTATTTAGTGCCGAAATTAATTCAGGAAGAAGCAGGGAAGTCCGCTAAATCAGTGGTGGCGTTTTAAGCAGCCGCGGCCACTAATCGCGGCAATTCGCCGATCAAATACAAAGGTACCGATAAAATATTTTTTTCGAGCTTAAGCGGCAATTCTGAAATCCGTACGCCGAGCGGCAGGTTTTTTTCTTGTAAAAATAAGTGCAACGATTTTAAACGACCCGTGCCACCGGCTTTCACTTCGATGGGGATAATCTGGCCTTTTATGACGGTGACATAATCAACTTCCGCGCTGCTGGAAGGCATTTCACGACACCAGAAATAAAGTCGTGGCTCTTCAACAGCCCAAGTGTAAGCGACGAGTTCTTGTCCGACAATTTGCTCTGCTAATGCGCCGCGATTGACTAATAATAAATCTTCTTTGAAAAGCCAAGGCAAATCGATCGAGCCATTACGAATGGCTAAGCCAACGTCTAAAAAGATCACTTTAAATTTTTTGTCATTACTGGTGCCGATGAGCGGCAGGCCTGATGCAACTGTTGCGTATACCGGATAAACGATATTAGCCCACGTTAACATATCGAGTGCGCCTCGAAGATCACGCGCACGCGAATCGGGATCTACTTTTGAATATTTGAAATGTTGTGCAATTAAGCTCGGTATTTTTTCAAAAACCCGTTGCAAATATTTATGTTCAGTTTGTTTGGCATATTTGCCGAAATCACGACGGTAAGTGATTAACGTTGTCGTTTGAATCCGCTGACATTCCACTAAATTGCCACTGGTGGCATATTCTTTGATAACTTCCGGCATGCCACCCAGGACCGTATATTGGTGCATTAATTTAATCAGTTCGGTGTGAATAACATTAGGAATTTCTGTATTTAATTCCGTTTTTTCAATGAAATCACGCAAGCGCGTGTGTCCGATCGCGGTGAGGAATTCTTTGAATGATAAAGGCTTGAGATGCAGAATTTCCACTCTACCGACCGGCATACGAAATTCACCGCTGTTTAAAGTAAATTCCAACAAAGAGCCCGCGGCGATAACATGTAAAGCGGGTAATTTTTCTTTAAAATAACGTAAAGCCAAAATCGCTTGGGGACATTCTTGAATTTCATCTAAAAACAATAAACTTTCACCAACCACAATTTCTCGCATCGCGATATCACCGATTTTATTGATGATAGTTTGCGGGTCAAGATCGGTAAAACATTCTTTAAATTTAGGCTCTGCTTCAAAGTTAATCGTGATGACAGAATTAAAATGCTGGGTTGCCCAATTTTGAATAGTCGAGGTTTTACCTACTTGCCGGGCGCCTAAAATAATCAGTGGTTTACGATTATGTTTGTCTTTCCAAAGCAATAATTCACTTTCAATATCACGTTTCATCATAGTGGTAAAAGAGGTTGGCTAAAATATGGGGTTATTTTAGCCAATCTATGGCTAAAATACAAGGTTATTTTAGCTATAGATTGGCTAAATAACAGGGATAGTGTCAATTTGGCTAAAACAAGGGGGTTGTTTTGGCCATGGATTGGACTAGAATTGTTTCCAGGAGAGGGATCGGCTTGTTCGCTTCGCTTTTCGGGCGGCTCGCGAGCCGCCCCTACAATTGGAAGTCCAGCTTATGTATGACTTAGCCAAAATTATTACGCTCTTCAAAAACGGAGCCATCATCGCCTACCCTACTGAGGGTGTCTTCGGCTTGGGCTGCGATCCTTTAAATGAAAGCGCGGTTAATAAATTATTGACCTTGAAACAACGGCCGATTGAAAAAGGTTTGATTGTGATCGCCGCGCATTGGCAGCAATTAGCAGATTGGATGGCGCCATTATCGCTTGAGCAACAAGCACGGATCGATGCGGAATATGATCATCCGATCACTTGGTTGGTGCCGGCCAGCGAAAAAGTTCCCGCTTGGATCCGTGGTCAGTATACAAAAGTGGCGCTGCGGGTGACGCAGCATCCGGTCGCACGGGAAATCTGTTTAGCGTTTGGCGGCCCCATTGTTTCCACCAGCGCGAATATTTCGAATCAAGCACCGTGTCTTAATTATCAAGCAGCGTATGAACAATTTGCCGAAGAAATTGCCTATATTATTGATGCACCCACATTGGGCTTAGATAAACCCAGCGAAATTCGCGATGTGGTGAGTGGGGAAGTGCTGCGGGTTTAACTTCTTATCATTACGCAAGAAGGGATTCAAAACTAAAGCAGCAAGTTCTTGCTTTTCAGTGAGAACTGTTGGCAAATTGCATGGCTTTCCGGGGCGGAAAGTTATGGCCGCTTATCCAGGGGCGATAAGCGGCCATAACTATTTGTGGTTGCGTTTCCCGGGTTGAAAGTTATGGCCGCCTATACTATACTGATAAGCGGCCATAACGAAAAGGTTCAACCATGACTATAATCGCGCGCTCGAGCGAAACAGCGATATTGAAGCAATTTTTGAATTCTAATAAATCAGAATTTATGGCTGTTTATGGCAGACGCAGAGTGGGAAAGACATTTCTCATTAAAAGTTTCTTTTCCAGCAGTCCCTGCGAATTTTTTTATGTAACCGGCGTTGAGAAAGGTTCCGCTTTAAAACAGCGGCAAAATTTCTGCCGCAGAGTGAGTGAAGTGTTTCATCATAAATTATCCCTGAGTGTTCCGAAGGATTGGTATGGTGTTTTTGAACTCCTTAAAACCACGATAGATAATTTACCAAAAAATAAAAAGGTCGTATTGTTTTTTGATGAATTCCCCTGGATGGTTACACCCAAAGCTAATTTACTGGAAGTTTTAGAATATTATTGGAATGAATATTGGAGTCACGACAAACGTGTCAAGTTAATTGTTTGCGGTTCTTTGGCATCGTGGATTATTAAAAATATTATTAACAATACTGGTGGGCTTTATCAAAGAGTAAGCTATCGCCTTAAAATCGAACCTTTTACACTCGGTCAGGCAAAATTATTTTTGAAAAGCAAAGGAGTGTTGCTTACCAATAAACAAATAACCACTCTCTATATGGCCATTGGTGGCATTCCGCTTTACCTTGAGCAAGCTAAAAAGGGCTTGAGCGCCGATCAAATTATTGATCACACATGCTTTAATAAAAATGGCCTTTTATTTAATGAGCTGAAGGAACTGTTTAAATCTCTGTTTAAAGAATCTGAAATCTATATCAAAATTATTAAAGAAATTGCCAAACATCGGCACGGTCTTGCTAAAGAAGACATTGCTAAACATTTAAAACTTTCCCGCGGAGGTAGGCTAAGCTTACGTCTCCAGGAGTTGATCGACGCTGGGTTTATTATTTCTTTTATTCCTTATCAACACAAAGAGCGTGGCGAATTTTTTAAAGTAATTGATGAGTACGCGCTGTTTTATTTTAATTGGATCGCTGCTAATCTTTCAGCGATTAAAAATTTAGCCAAACCGTCAGGTTTTTGGTTGGAAAAAACCAAAGAGGGATCATTTCATGCCTGGAAAGGTTATGCGTTTGAATCTATTTGTTATAAACACCTGCCACAAATCATGCATAAGTTAAATTTAAAAGCATCCAGCGTGCCCTTTAGTTGGCGGGCAGTTGCCAAACGGGGAAGTGATGGAACGCAAATCGATTTATTGTTCGATCGCTCGGATGATACGATCACATTGTGTGAGATTAAATTTTCCGAGAAGCCTTTTATAATTGATAAAGCTTATGCAAAAATTCTTGAAAATAAAAAAGCTATTTTTGTTGCACAAACTAAAACAAAAAAACAAATGTTTATCGCGATGATATCTGCAAATGGCATTAAAAAATCTTTATATTCTGATAGTCTGGTAGATAGCTGTGTTACGTTGGATGATTTATTTGTGGCGATTTAGCATGTTTTGGGTATAGATTAGTTATGGCCGCTTATGTTGTAACGGTAAGCGGTCATAACTATTTTAACCTTAGGTTTAATTTCCTATCACCACAAACAACGCCTTCAAATACTGCGTTTCCGGAATCGATAAATGCACCGGATGATCCATGCCTTGGTGGCCTTCGGCAATTAAGCGTGCCGGGCGGCTGGCTTTTTCAGCAATTTGTTGCACGGCGGAAGCGAGTTCACTATCAATGCGCTCACATTAGGTTTTGACAAACCCAGCGAAATTCGCGATGTGGTGAGTGGGGAAGTGCTGCGGGTTTAATATAGCAAATTGTGAGTAGATGTTCAGTTGCAAACAGACCTTAATAATTTACCAGCTGATTCAGCGGAAAAGTAGATTGTATTTGCAATTGTCCACCTTCATTAATAGCGGATTCAATTATTGGTGATGAGGATCCTGAGAGCAGACTAGAACCAGGAGGGATAGCTGACATAAAATGTATAGCCAGAATATCTTCTTGATTTAATGGAATGAAAGATGAAGAGGTAGTCGGCGAGCCCTTTATAAAAAGATAAGGCATGCTGCCTAACTTTACTCGCGTTGAGGTAAAAATTTCTTGTTGAGAATAGTAACCTAGAATATTTTCTCGAGAGATTAACATTTCTACTGCGTAATGCCCAATTGCATATGGCAAAAGAAAGTTCATTGGTTGCTGGTAAATTGGTATGAGATCATCCTTATCAACAAGTCCTACTTGAGAGCCAGCCGACGCGGTCCTTATAGACGCGTTCATTCTCTCTGCTATGATAGCAGGGGTTATTTGAGGCGACGTGGCTGCCATTTCTGATACCTGAACATAGGACTTAGGAGAGTAAGTTGCGCGAGCAGCAACGGCATCTTGCACTAAAGGTAGTAAATGAAATACTTTTATTTTTCCCCCCTGTTGAACTTGAGATAGTAGCAGTGGCGATATGTGTCTTACTTTTTCTTGTAATCCTGGGAGTGCATTCCACGTTGCGATAAGTTCACATTGACGTGCTGGAATTTGTAGTTGGCCTGGAGCGGCATAACATTGTCGCAGTGCTTGTCCGAAAGCTTGTTTAATTGCTTGATAATCATTAGTAGGAATGTGAATCCCTAATATTGTGAGTAACTGCGGATCAACGGGTGTAAAATCGCCAGCCAATTTAGGGTGTTTACAGGGTGGTGAAGATGGAGTTTGCATTTTTGGAAAATACCTCCCTCGGGAATTTAGTATTTCCGAGTGTATAACAACACAATATTTAGTTGCAAGAAAAAATAATGGCGAAATTTATTTACCACTAAACGCCACAAATAAAGCCTTCAAATACTGCGTTTCCGGAATTGATAAATGCACTGGATGATCCATACCTTGATGGCCTTCGGCAATTAAACGCGCGGGGCGGCCAGCTTTTTCAGCAATTTGTTGCACGGCGGAAGCGAGTTCACCTGGCATTAAATGTTGCGAGCACGAAGCTGAAACTAAGAGGCCTTGGGGGTTTAATAAAGTCAAAGCCATTTTGTTTAAGTGAAAATAGGCTTGCATGCCGGCGTGAAAATCTTTGCGGCGTTTGATCAGCGCCGGCGGATCTAAAATAATAATGTCAAATTTTTGTCTTTGCTTGGATAGTTCAGTGAGATGATCAAAGGCATCGGCGGTGCTGGTTTGTAAACGATCGGCAACATGATTCAATTTGGCGTTGTCAATTTGCTGCGTCAGTGCCGCTTCCGAGCTATCAATACTCAGCACGGATTTTGCGCCGTGTTTTAAGGCTTGCACGCCCCAACCACCCATGTAGCTGAAAACATCCAGTACAGTTTTATCTTTGACAAATTGATTTAAGCGCGCGCGGTTATCGCGATGATCATAAAACCAACCGGTTTTTTGGCCGCTTAATGCCGGCACTAAAAATTCAGTATTGTTTTCCAGCACGCGCAAAAATTCTGGTGCGGTGCCATGAACCGTTTCGACGACTTTCGGCAATTCTTCCGCTTCCCGGCTGCTACTATCATTACGCAAAATAATGGTTTTGGGTTTTAATACGGCAATCAATGCGTGTAAAATATTTTCCCGCAACGCTTCGATGCCAGCGGTATTAAATTGCGCCACTAATACATCGTCATAGCGATCGACAATTAAACCCGGAATGCGATCCGCTTCGGAATAAATTAAACGATAAAACGGTTCGCTAAAAAATCGCTCACGTAAATTTAAAGCACTCGTGATTCGTTCAACAAAAAAATCTGTATCAATCACAACGTTAACGTCGCGCGTTAACAAACGCCCCATCAGTAAA
This sequence comes from Gammaproteobacteria bacterium, assembly GCA_013285995.1. Classification (GTDB taxonomy): domain Bacteria; phylum Pseudomonadota; class Gammaproteobacteria; order JABDGN01; family JABDGN01; genus JABDGN01. Next base: position 8,613 of record JABDGN010000022.1, on the reverse strand, counting down.
TTGCGCGGATTCACATACGCTAAACCCAAAGGTCGGTGCTGCGCAGTGTGTACCACCACGATTTCACCGGCGCTAAAGCTTTTGGCTGGGCTTTGGGTGTTGTCCAAGTCGTTGTTATAAATCCACAAATGACCTTGGTAGAGGCGCTGTTCAGTATTTTTTTTGAGAATGAGGGTTTGCATATGGGCTGCTAGCATAGCATGAAATTTATACTATACTGAAGCAATCGAATTTTTATAACGGCAGGAGAAGCATGATGAAATCTAAAAAAATAAGCCTTTTTCTGGGTGTGGCGGTGTTGGTAATTAGCGGAAATAATGCTATTGCAGCTCAACCAGTTACCTGCGAATCTTTGCAGACTAATCCAATTTGTTGGCAGGGTGCAAATATTCCTACCAACTATGGTCCTACGAGCATGTTTTTGGAAACTCAGAGTAGCAGCGGATTTTTGATAGGTTTGACAGGTTTTTCGCAATGTCCGGGGTCTGAAAATTATATGGGAAATCAGTGCTATTGGTCGGATGAAATCCGTTCTTGTGAAAATACTCCAAACGGAGTCACTTTCACTTTGAGTTATAGTGGCACAGACGATGAACTTAAGATAACTGCTTCAACAACAGATGGGAGTGCTCTAACTGCCAGCGGGACTTACAGTGTAGCTAGTAGCCAGAGGGATGGCAATGTTACTTTCTCCAATGCGTCTCTTACACCCATAGCGGATTACGCAAATTGTGAGAATAATGTATATCCGCCAATTCAATCGAAATTATTGGCGCTAAAATAATAGGGCCTGTAAATTACTCATGTTACGCAAAATACGTAATGTGAAAAGCCTATTGACTTTTTTTTAAAAGTCGTTACAATATGCGTCCCCAATAAAACCGGCTGTCTTCGCAAGAGCGCTGGTTTTGAAGCGAAAAGCTACTAATTGTGTAGCATTGGGCAAAGTTAATGTCATTATTAGCTTTGCAACTGGCGACTTCCTTACATTGTTTTCCACCCGGGAAACACAAGCAGGAAGGCGCTTTTTGCACACTTTAAATTTTAGGATTCTGCATGGCAACCGTAAATCAACTCGTTCGTAAAGGCCGCACTCCGCCGGTCGATAAAACTAAAGTACCTGCTTTAGGTCGTTGTCCGCAAAAACGCGGCGTTTGTACTCGGGTTTACACTACTACCCCCAAAAAACCAAACTCAGCGTTGCGTAAAGTTGCGCGGGTGCGTTTAACCAATGGTTATGAAATCACTTCCTATATCGGTGGTGAAGGGCACAATTTGCAAGAGCACTCAGTCGTATTAGTGCGCGGCGGACGGGTACCTGATCTTCCAGGTGTGCGTTATCACACAGTGCGCGGCAGCTTGGATACCAGTGGTGTTGCGAAGCGGATGCAAGGGCGGTCGAAGTATGGTACGAAACGGCCCAAAAAATAGTTGTGAGTTGTCAGTTGTGAGTTGTGAGAAAAAGCAAAAGCAATTTTTCATCAGCCACGACAAATAGCGATAAAGATCTCACAACCCACAACCCACCCCTCACAACTTGGCGGGTTTTTGTAAAGGGGAGTGGGTATGTAAAGAGATCGAAAGATTTTAATTAACTTGAGAGATACATTCCATGTCAAGAAGAAGAGCGGCGATAAAACGTGAAATTTTGCCGGATCCAGTTTACTCAAGCAAAATGCTTGCGAAATTTATTAATCGCGTGATGATGCGTGGTAAAAAATCAGTGGCTGAAAAAGTGGTTTATGGTGCTTTGGAAAAATTGCACCACGACAATAAATCTGCTGATGTGATTGACTTATTTGACCGAGCTTTAGATAAATTGCGTCCTTCCGTAGAAGTACGTTCACGTCGTGTCGGTGGTGCAACCTACCAAGTACCGGTTGAAGTGCGTGCTGATCGCCGTGATGCTTTAGCAATGCGCTGGTTAATTGAAGCTTCGCGCAAGCGCTCTGAAAAAACCATGGCTTTGCGTTTAGCTGCTGAATTGAAAGAAGCGGTTGAAGGCCGCGGTGCCGCCGTTAAGAAGCGTGAAGAAGTGCACAAAATGGCAAAAGCTAACCAAGCGTTTGCTCACTACCGTTGGTAAGAACGTAGGTCGGCTTCCCGCGTTTTGTGAAACAAAATGCGCAAGCCGACAAATAAATTTTAAAAGCTGGATTCCCGCTTTCGCGGGAATGACGGCGAAATGTTAGGAAGAATTTAAAGTGGCAAGAAAGACCCCCATTAACGAATACCGCAATATCGGCATTATGGCCCACATTGACGCCGGTAAAACCACCACGACTGAACGCGTGTTGTTTTACACGGGTGTGTCGCACAAAATCGGCGAAGTGCACGATGGTGCGGCGACGATGGACTGGATGGTGCAAGAACAAGAGCGCGGGATCACTATTACCTCTGCGGCGACTACCTGCTTCTGGAGCGGGATGGACAAACAATTTAAACCGCATCGCATCAATATTATCGATACCCCTGGCCACGTTGACTTCACCATTGAAGTGGAACGTTCATTGCGCGTGTTAGATGGCGCGGTGTGTGTATTTGACGCAGTGAGTGGTGTAGAACCGCAATCTGAAACCGTATGGCGTCAAGCCAATAAATACGGTGTGCCACGCATTTGCTTCGTTAATAAAATGGATCGTGCCGGCGCGCATTTCTTGAATGTCGTTGAACAAATCAAAAAACGTTTGGGCGCAATTCCTGTGCCAGTGCAATTGTCACTCGGTGCTGAAGAAAAATTCCGTGGCGTGATCGATTTAATTCGCATGAAAGCCATCAACTGGAATGATGAAGATAAAGGTACCACGTACACATTAGATGCAATCCCTGCTGATATGCAAGCTCTCGCTGAAGAATGGCGCGAAAAAATGGTGGAAGCCGCCTCTGAATCTTCCGATGCCTTGATGGAAAAATATTTAGAAGGAACTGCGTTGACCGATGATGAAATTCGTCAAGGCTTACGTAAGCGTACCATCGCGAATGAAATTGTTCCCGTATTATGTGGTTCAGCGTTCAAAAATAAAGGCGTACAAGCCGTGTTGGATGCAGTTATTAATTACTTGCCTTCACCGAATGATCGTCCGGCCGTTAAAGGCACTAAAGACGACGCCGCTGAAACTGTTATTGAACGGCATGCTACCGATGATGAACCATTTTCAGCTTTAGCTTTTAAAATCGCCACCGACCCCTTCGTTGGAACTTTAACTTATTTCCGTGTTTACTCGGGTGTGTTGAAAACCGGTGACACCGTATTTAACCCGATTAAAGATCGCAAAGAACGCATTGGTCGTTTATTGCAAATGCACGCCAACACGCGTGAAGAAATTAAAGAAGTATGTGCGGGCGATATCGCCGCTGCCGTGGGTTTGAAAGATGTGACCACCGGTGAAACACTGTGTGATTTAAATAATGTGATCACCTTGGAAAAAATGGATTTCCCAGAGCCGGTTATTTCTGTTGCAGTGGAACCAAAAACCAAGGCCGACCAAGAAAAAATGGGTATTGCCTTAAGTAAATTAGCGCAAGAAGATCCGTCTTTCCGTGTTCGTACCGATGAAGAAACAGGTCAAACCATTATTTCTGGCATGGGTGAATTACACCTCGAAATTATTGTGGATCGCATGAAGCGCGAATTCAACGTTGAAGCTAATGTTGGTAAACCGCAAGTGGCGTATCGCGAAACAATTCGCAAGAAAGTCGAACAAGAAGGCAAATTTATTCGCCAATCTGGTGGTCGTGGTCAATATGGTCACGTGTGGTTGAAGCTGGAGCCAAAAGAGCCGGGCACAGGTTATGAATTTGTCAGCGAAGTAGTCGGCGGTACAGTTCCTAAAGAATTTATTAACCCGGTTGATAAAGGCGTGCAAGAACAAATGAAAAATGGTGTGTTGGCAGGCTATCCAGTCGTCGACGTTAAAGTCACTATTTTCGATGGTTCTTATCACGATGTTGACTCGAGTGAAATGGCGTTTAAGATCGCCGGTTCAATGGCCTTCAAAGAAGGTGCATTAAAAGCCGGTGCGGTGTTGCTTGAACCGATCATGAAAGTAGAAGTCATGTCACCTGAAGATTACATGGGCGATGTGATGGGCGATTTAAATCGTCGTCGCGGTATTTTGCAAGGCATGGATGATATGCCAGCCGGTGGAAAACAAATTCACGCGGAAGTGCCCTTATCTGAAATGTTTGGTTATGCAACGGATTTGCGTTCAGCCACGCAAGGCCGCGCTAGCTATTCAATGGAATTTAAAAAATATAACGAAGCGCCTGGGAATATTGCCGAGGCAGTAATGAAAAAAAGTAGTTAGTAGTCATTCGTTGTTAGAAAACTTGGTTGTGAGTTGTGAGGGGTGAGTTGTGAGAAAAAGCAAAAGCAATTTTTCATCTGCCACGACAAGTAGCGATAAAGATCTCACAACCCACAACCCACAACTCACAACCCACAACTTGTGAAAACGAACAGAATCAAATTGACGCGCCGACTCACTTAAAAGCCGGCACCTAAACACCGAGAGGAGACAAAACATGGCAAAAGAGAAATTTAGTCGCAGTAAACCGCACTTAAACGTAGGGACCATTGGTCACGTTGACCATGGAAAGACGACGTTGACGGCGGCGTTGACGAAGATTGGCGCAGAAAAGTTTGGTGGTGAAGCCAAGGCATACGACCAAATCGACAATGCACCGGAAGAAAAAGCCCGTGGTATTACCATTTCGACCTCCCACGTTGAGTACGAATCTCCTAAGCGTCACTATGCGCACGTTGATTGCCCGGGACACGCCGACTACATCAAAAACATGATTACTGGTGCTGCGCAAATGGACGGCGCGATTCTGGTGGTGAGTGCTGCCGATGGCCCGATGCCGCAAACGCGTGAACACATTCTGTTAGCCCGTCAAGTCGGCGTGCCACATATCGTTGTGTTCTTAAACAAAGCCGACATGGTTGACGATGCTGAATTATTAGAACTGGTTGAAATGGAAGTCCGTGACTTATTAAGTCAATACAAATTCCCTGGCGATGACACCCCAATCGTGATTGGTAGTGCCTTGAAAGCCTTGGAAGGCGATAAGAGCGACATCGGTGTTCCGGCAATTGAAAAATTAGTCGATGCGATGGACTCTTACTTCCCAGAGCCCGTGCGTGCCTTAGACAAAGCGTTCTTGTTACCGATTGAAGATGTGTTCTCGATTTCAGGTCGTGGCACCGTGGTGACCGGACGTGTTGAACGCGGTATCGTTAAAGTTGGCGAAGAAATTGAAATCATCGGTTTGAAACCTACCACGAAAACCACTTGTACTGGCGTGGAAATGTTCCGCAAATTATTAGACCAAGGTCAAGCCGGTGACAACGTCGGTGTATTACTGCGTGGTACAAAACGTGAAGAAGTTGAACGCGGTCAAGTCTTGGCTAAACCCGGCTCTATCACACCACACACCCAATTCGAAGCCGAAGTGTACGTCCTTTCTAAAGAAGAAGGTGGCCGTCACACGCCGTTCTTCAAAGGCTACCGTCCGCAATTTTACTTCCGCACTACCGATGTTACCGGTGCGGTTGAATTACCAGAAGGCATGGAAATGGTGATGCCCGGTGACAACGTAAAAGTCACGGTTGAACTCATTGCGCCGATTGCGATGGATGATGGCTTACGCTTTGCGATTCGTGAAGGCGGTCGTACGGTGGGTGCCGGTGTCGTGGCGAAGATTATTAAATAACGTAGGTCGGCTTACGCGAAGTTTTACGCCAGTAAAACGTAGCAAGCCGACAAACAAAGCTTGGGCGTCGGCTTGGTCGTTTCGCTAACGCGAAACTCTCGTAAGCCGACCTACAATGAGTAGAGAGTAAATACATGACAGCAGCAACAGCTAAAAAAGAAGTCCCCGCTAAAGCATCCGCAGTAAAAAAACCGGCGGCCACTGCTAAAAAAGCACCTGCCAAAAAAGCGGTAGCAGAGAAAGGTCAAAAGATCCGGATTTGCTTAAAAGCATTTGATCATCGTTTGATCGATGATTCAACTAGCGAAATCGTTGAAACGGCAAAACGGACCGGCGCACAAGTGCGTGGCCCCGTGCCTTTACCGACTCGCAAAGAACGTTTTACCGTATTGGTTTCTCCGCACGTTAATAAAGACGCGCGCGATCAATACGAAATTCGCACCCATAAACGTTTAGTCGTGATTGAAAAACCGACTGACAAAACTGTTGATGCGCTAATGAAGTTAGATTTAGCCTCCGGTGTGGATGTGCAGATTAGTTTGAATTAAAACCCAGCGTAGGGGCCGCTCGCGAGCGGCCCGCGGGCGGGTCCCGACCCGCCCCTACGTGATAGGTTGGAGATAGCAATGGCAATCGGATTAATAGGTAAAAAAATTGGTATGACGCGTGTGTTTGAAGCTTCAGGCGATGCGCGCAATGCCACTGTAATTGAAGTTGAACCCAACTTCATTACTCAAGTTAAAACTCTTGAAAAAGAAGGCTATCGTGCTTTGCAGCTCGCCACGGGTACGCGTCGTGCGACTCGCGTGAGCAAGGCAGTGAGTGGTCACTTTGCAACGGCAAAAGTAGCGCCCGGTCGCATTTGTCGCGAGTTTCGTTTAGATGAAGCGGAAGGCAAAGATTTGACTGTCGGTGGTGAATTGAAAGTGGATGTATTCAGCATCGGACAATTTGTTGATGTGACCACTGAACACAGCAAAGGTAAAGGTTTCCAAGGTGGTGTGAAACGCCACCATTTCCGCACGCAAGATGCAACGCACGGTAACTCCTTGTCGCATCGTGTGTTGGGTTCTACCGGTCAAAACCAATCGCCTGGTCGGGTTTTCAAAGGCAAGAAAATGGCCGGCCAAATGGGTAATGTGCAACGGACCGCGCAAAACAAAAAAGTATTACGTGTTGATGTTGAACGCAATTTATTAGTGATCGAAGGCAGTGCTCCCGGTGCTAAAAATGGCAACCTCATCATTAAGCCAGCCGTTAAAAAAGCGGGAGGTAAAAAATAATGGAATTGAATTTAGTTGAGTGGGGTGACGCGAAAGCCGGCAAGTTGACAGTATCAGCCAGCAATTTCGATCGCCCTTATAACGAAGCTTTAGTGCATCAAGTCGTGGTGGCGTTTCAAGCCAACGCGCGCGCGGGCACCAAGCAACAAAAAAATCGCTCTGATGTGAGTGGTGGTGGTGCTAAGCCGTGGAAACAAAAAGGCACTGGCCGTGCGCGTGCCGGTACTACCCGTGGTCCATTATGGCGTAAAGGCGGCGTGACATTTGCAGCCCGTCCACAAGATCACAGCCAAAAAATCAATCGCAAAATGTACAAAGGTGCTTTGCAATCGATTTTATCTGAATTGTGCCGTCAGGAACGTTTGATTGCCGTGGAATCATTTCACGTTGAACAGCCTAAAACGAAATTTTTGGCAGAAAAATTAAAAGCCTTGAACATTAAAGATGGCTTGATTGTGACTGAACAGTTGGATGAAAACTTGTATTTGTCATCACGCAATTTGCGTAATGTCGATGCTTGCGATGTGATTTCAATTGATCCAGTGAGCTTGGTTGGTTATGAAAAAATTATCATGACAGCGCCTGCCATCAAAAAAATTGAGGAGATGCTGGCATGACAACAAGTACAGTAAAAAAAGTCGCTGAAGAACGTTTGTATAACATTTTGTTGGCGCCACAAATTTCAGAAAAAGCCACTCGCTTAGCTGAAAAACAACACCAATTTGTTTTTAAAGTGGTGAAAGATGCAACCAAACCCGAAGTGAAAGCAGCGGTTGAAAAATTATTTGAAGTAAAAGTTGCTGACGTCAATATCTGCGTAACGCACGCCAAAACCCGTAATTTCAAACAAATTCCCGGTCGTCGTAAAGCCCATAAAAAAGCTTACGTTGCTTTGAAAGAAGGCTTCGATATTGATTTTGCAGGTAAGGAGTAAGAAGATGGCATTAGTTAAAACCAAACCTACATCACCTGCGCGTCGTTCCCTTATTAAAGTAGTGAGCCCCGAGTTACATAAAGGCGCGCCGTTTGCCCCTTTATTGGCGGTGAAAAAACGCACTGGTGGCCGCAATAATAATGGTCACATCACGACTCGCCATATTGGTGGTGGTCACAAACAACATTATCGTTTAGTGGATTTCAAGCGCGATAAAGATGGTATTCCTGCCAAAGTTGAACGCTTGGAATACGATCCAAACCGCACCGCCCACATTGCCTTAGTGCTTTATAAAGATGGCGAACGCCGTTATATCATTGCGCCAAGCGGCCTTAAAAAAGGCGACGAAATTGTATCTGGCTCTGATGCGCCGATTAAAACCGGTAACACCTTGCCGTTGCGCAATGTGCCATTAGGTAGCACGATTCACTGCATCGAAATGCAACCTGGTAAAGGCGCGCAATTAGCGCGTAGCGCGGGTACTTCAGTGCAATTATTAGCGCGTGATGGTGGTTATGCTACGCTGCGCTTACGTTCTGGTGAAATGCGCAAAGTGTTGGTTGATTGCCGCGCTACCATGGGTGAAGTAAGCAACTCAGAAAATAATTTACGTTCCTTTGGTAAAGCCGGCGCGAAACGTTGGTTAGGGATTCGTCCGACCGTCCGCGGTGTGGCGATGAA
>JABDGN010000021.1 GCA_013285995.1 Gammaproteobacteria bacterium | reverse complement strand
GCTAAATCAGCGGTATTAACGCATCGCAATATGATTGCCAATATGCAGCAAATGTCGGCATGGACGGGCGGTCATTTTGATAGTGAAGAAATTATGGTAACGCCTTTGCCTTTGTACCATATTTTTTCGCTCAGTGTCAGTTGCTTGATTATTTTTAAATTAGGCGGCGAAAATATTTTGATCACCAATCCGCGCGATATTAAAGGTTTTGTTAAAGAATTGAAAACCTTAAAATTTACTTCTTTTATTGGCGTCAATACTTTATTCAACGCGTTATTAAATAATGAAGCTTTCAAAACCTTAGATTTCTCGCGTTTTAAAACGACGATTGCCGGCGCTATGCCTTTGCAACGTACTGTGGCTGAAAAATGGCATCGTGTCACTGGCCATTACATTTGTGAAGGTTACGGCATGACCGAATGTTCGCCCATTATCACCGCCAACCCCATTCCAACCGAATTTATTTCTGGCAGTATTGGTATTCCGTTGCCATCAACTGACATTGATATTCGCAATGATGCAGGTGAATCAGTTACTGTCGGTGAAGCAGGGGAGTTGTGCGTAAAAGGCCCGCAGGTGATGCAGGGTTATTGGCAACGTCCTGATGAAAATGCTAAAACTTTCACGAGCGATGGCTGGTTACGTACGGGTGATGTGGTACGGATGGACAAAGATGGTTGGTTTTATATTGTCGATCGCAAGAAAAACATGATCATCGTGTCGGGTTTTAATGTATATCCTACCGAAGTAGAGGAAGTGATTTCCAGCATTCCGGGCGTGTTAGAAGTGGCCGTTGTCGGTGTAACTGATAAACACTCCAGCGAAGCGGTTAAAGCGTTTATCGTGAAAAAAGATCCTAACTTGACGGAACAAGCAGTGATTGATTTTTGCCACCAAAGTTTAACGCGCTACAAAGTGCCAAAATTTGTGGAATTCCGCCAGGAATTACCGAAAACGAATGTCGGCAAAATTCTGCATCGTGCCTTACGAGAAGAAACGGTTACAGCTTAGGTGATCATCCTCGTAAGGCCAGTGGCGCTCCAAGGCTACCAACATTCACATTAACATTTAAAGCATCGGTATAGTTACCGGACGCTACATTTTGCCCAGCCGGTAATAAGCCATATACCGGGTAAGTTTGCGCTTGCCCCGTGCCAATACCCGATACACTCACTCCGCGCACATTATCACCCCACGCCATTTGATAGCCAGCATCAATATAAATTTGATAATATAAATGTTGCTTGCCATCGCTCATTTCGCGATGCGCAATATCCGTTGACTCACCCGGGCCGATATCAATTTGATAGGGCGTGCCACTGGTACAGGTTACACTAATACTGCCACGGGTTAAACCATAACCGCCACTATTGCCACTGGCATAATCACCAAAATTAAGCGGTGACACCTCCGGTTGTTGACAAAAAGGGATACTCGGATTGGTGAGTTTATGAAATGGGGTAGGGGTCACCAAACTGTGAAAACCGGGCGGCGAAATAGTATAAATCAAAGCCATGGGTTTACTAGCAAATGCAACGCCAGTCAACAACAAACCCAATACAAAACAAACTGCTTTCATTCCATTGCCTCATTGATAAGAACGGCAAATTTTATCATACATGCTTCCTCTAAGCCACAATCTTACCGCGTTCTGTCGCACTGGTCACCACTGGCTTCGGATCACACACAAACTTCCCTAGATCCGGCTGGACTTGTTTGGTAGACGGATAATCGACTTCAAAGGTACAGCTTTGGCCTTGCCAAGCGATCGTGACAATATTTTTAGCTTGCAAGCCGGTCAAATAGAGCAGGCCATCATTACCTACTGGAAAAGTTTGGTTTTGGCCTTCCAGCGTGGCAGGCGCCCCGGCTGGTACGACGGTACCATTTGGCAACACTGTGGTTAAGGTCGCTGAATGTGAAACTTTAATCGGGAATATGGCAATGGCACCCGAATGATAATAGGGAATTGGGTTAACTTGTGGGGAATTAATCACTGCATCTAGCGGCAATTGACTGGGATCAATAGTAATATTATTATTTTGATAAGGCAACGCTTCTGGTAAGACAATATAGCCTTGACTGTTAGTGGTGCCGGAAACTTGGTTATTGATAGAAACCGGTGTATCGGCTAAACCTGGCACTTCTACCAAAGCAAAGGCATTATTTACTTGCCGGGTCAAAAAGACATCTTTGTCCATGTACACAATACTGCCACTGATGCCAGTCTGATAATTCATTTGATTATTTTGATACGCCGTTCCCGCCATGTAAGTGCCGAGATTATTTTGCGCCGTTACAGTGCCCTGATAGACGCTGGAAAGCCCATTATTATTACTCACGCTCTGTGCCGTGTAGAGGTTATAACCATAACCTGGGCCTTGTGGCATAGCTCGGTTAAAATTCGCAAACGGTTGATTAGTATTACCGCCTTGCCATTGATCGCCTAGACTTAAAGAATCTGTGTTACCGATAGCCCGTGTCAAACTCAGCATAATACCTTGTACCACTTGCCCGCCAATATTGGTCAGCCCGGTTAAGCTCAACATCCATTCTTCTGGTAAAGCTTGGCTGTAAGTTGCATTGAGCAAACTGCTATTGGGTTGACCGTCCCGATTATTCAAAGCCGTATAAGCCAACGTTAAAGAGCCGCTTTTAAACACCGGAAAACCCACAAACACTTGTGATTGCAGCGCAGGAGGTTGTTGTTGAGCATCTAAATACGCAATCTCTGTGTAGTTATTAGTAGTAGCTTGCTCATTAAACCCATAGCTCAAGCTCGTGAAAGACATTAGCTGTATACCCAGTTGCCCTAAAGCACCAGGCTTACTATTCTGTTGACTGGCTGCTACTGCCGTGTTCAAAATGCCCAAATTGCCGAGTTTATAAAAAGTACCGCCGCCCAGCGTTTGTTGATTCGCCAAACCTTCGGCATGCCACTCGACTGTGGTATTATCGGTTACGCCCATTCGATCGGTGCCAATAAGGGCAGCCTGTCCATAATCAAAACTATCAATCCCATAATTATTGCGTACAAAACCCGCTTCATAACCATATTCTTGCAAGCCTGGGGTAAGCAATTGATTGCTGGCATAATAGGGCACGGTAATAATTTGCTGTCGACCTAGTAAATCGGTGGTTTCCACCGTGATCATGCCTTGCCCATTAATGGTCGGAATATTGGGGATATTAAAAGGCCCTGCCGGAACTTTTTGGCTATCAACTAAGGCATTATTCACATATAAATTTACCGTAGAAGGCATCACCGCTTCGCCGGGCAAGCTTGGCAAGGGTGTATAAATAAAACCCGGCTGGGTAGAAAAATTAGTGGCATATTGAATGCCACCAAAGTCGACAGAATTGCCCCACATGCCGGGAGTGCTAAAAGAATCACCTAATCGTAGGCTGGTCATTTTAGCCGGGTCGTCATGCTCTAAAGTCGTATTTAAACGTACCAAGCTTTGGTTAGTATTGGCATTAGGATTATTGCTGGTATTGCTACCAAGGGTGTTTTGGCTCAAAAACCCGCTTTCTAAAAAACCTAAATCATCAAAGGCATTAAAATCAAACACACCACCGGCCGTATTCTCACCCGGTATGGCCTGGGCTAGAGTGTCGTAATTTAAATAAGCGCCAAATGGGGGCTTCTGGGGTGTCACCAAAAAAGAAGCACGGTTTGGCGTGAGAGAGCTTGCTCCAAAAAATTGCAAGGGGAAAGTGATTGCAACCGACAAATTCTGCTGATTAATTTTAAACGTGGTGCCAGGAAACGCTGCCAGCGAATAATAAGTGCTACCTTTATATACAAAGGCTTGGGCAGTAGGAGGAATCACTATATTCCAATCCTGCAAATCTTGTTGACGCACTAATAATTCTTGGCTGTTGCGTTGCAAAACAATCAGGGATTTGCCATAGTTATATTGGTTCACAGTCGCGTTCAGTAATAATAAAACTTGCACGGAACTCGGATTTAATTGGATGGGGAGTGTACCTGCAGTAGTGGCAACAGCGCCCACTAAAGAATTCTTTGACGGCTGAACGGCCCCTTGTGATTCTGCTGCAAGCGATGGCGATGCCGACCATACGGCACCAACTCCAGTAGAAGTAGGACTCGTTAAATAATTTTGTGAGTTTGATGCAGGTGGTTGAGAGGCTGAAGCTGTTGTTTTCTCAACAGAAATAATCACCCGTGAACCATATACATATAAAAGTAGCCCTAGGATTAATAAAATCAACAGAGCTTTAAACAACCCTGACATTTTCTACCATATTACCTTCTGCAGTGGTGACTGTAATTGTCACCGCTGCATCTTTTGGCAACTGATTGTTAAGCATCCAAGAATGGGTTGCTCCAGCAAGTACATAAAATGCCAGCTTATCATCCAACAACGGTTTGTTGCTATTACTAGCCGCCGCATCAACTTGCACGGTTTTGATGACGCGATGTACATTACCCGCGTTGGTTAAGGATAGTAACAAGCCCTTTGAATTTTGCTGAATTTTCCAATTTAACTTTTTTTGTATCGGTCCTGTCGGAGCTACAAAAACCGGCACACTAAATCCTACCAATATGGCTGCCGTACCTGGTTTTTCATTTGCTGCGTTGGCAATCGGAATAATGACAAAACGATAAGTCAACTCTTTGCTCGAATCAGGTTCACGCACCAAACCGATGCGGAAAGCCTGTGATGCTTGCGGTTTAATGTTGGTTATTCTGGGTATAGCGATTAAATCAGTGGTAGGTACGCTGGAGACATCAGCATTACCATTCTGTGTCCATTCATAAAGGTTGATCTGATATTCTTGGGAATCTTGCCCTGTGTTAGTGGCGTTAATCAGGCCAATTTTATCCGTGGTGCTTAGATTTAACTTGACAGGTGAGACTGTAATGCCGGCGATACTGCTTGAGACAAGCAACAACATCAATAAAGCTATTCCAAATTGCCTTAGTATGACCAACAGCTATCTCCTAAAATAAAATGACCACGCATAAACGCGTGATATTCTAAGTTTTATAAAATACAAAAAAAGAGATTCCAAAAAAACTGGAATCTCTCATGCACAATCCAAAGTATTTACGATACCACAGTAGCTACTAGAGTAGTGACTGAAGCGCTATACGCACCACTCGCAGGTAAACCCACGCCGGCTGGATTAGCTTGTCCATATACGGTGGAAGTGCCCGAACCACTGGTTAGAACACCGGCTATAGTCCCAGTACCACCTGCGCCGGTTCCGAGGACAACTGCAGCCCCAACATCTGTATACAATTGATAGGGAAATTCATCAGCACTACCATCGGTCAGGTTACGCGGACAGCTTGACGAAGCACACGAACTATCGGATAACGCATAAGTTGAGGTACCTGCTGTACACGTAACCGTGATGCTGCTTGAAGGAACTATAGGACCTGGAGACAACGTAGTGAAATTACCCAGAGCCAAGGTACCGTTACCAATCGTACAGCTACCATTAACTGACGCTGTTATAGTTAACGTACCCGCCAGTGCCCCCATTGGCGCTAAAGCCACCGCTGCGGTAGCCAATAAAGCTATTTTCGTTAATTTATTCATCTTCATGATCTTTCTCTCCTTACCCGGCCTTGCTTAAAGCATGTCGGCGTTGTTAAATTTCCTTCTTTAAGTATGTCTCAATGTGATTTCGCATTCGAGGTACTGTCAATTATGGCATAATTTTGATAGTTGTCAACCTTTTGAGACAAGGGTAGGATAAACGCATCATATTTTTTTCAAATCAGCCCCAATTTCTGCAGCATTTCCGTCGTGCTAATCGCTGGTGCGGCGACATCGGCCGGGATTGCATTGTACACTTTCCATGTCGCATTGATTTCATTTAGCAGATCATCGTATTGGCATTAGGTCGAAACCCTGGCGTAAAAATATCAATCCAGGGCATAATGCCATTACTGGCAGTTGCCTTCCAACTTAAACTACGATAATTGCGTGGTTGCCCATTAATATCAGGTTGTGGCGATAATTGGTGATAATCACATTTATCACCAATTATATTGCAAGATGTGGCAACACACCACGTAAATCAACTGGCTTAAGAACTGCACTATAATCTGTCGCCACTATTCCCGCTGGGTTCCGACGGCGGACAGGACTATAACGACCTTCCACTCTACCCCACTCATACACTTTACCTTCCGTTGACATGATCATACAGTAATCTTCTCCCGTAATCGCTTGCGCCACGCATAAATTAGCAGGCAGTATCTGTACAAGCTGGGGAGTAGCTTGAATGCCACTCCTTTGTCCCATACCTAACTGAGCATAGTCATTTTTTCCCCAGGCATAGAGCTTGCCATCTTGTGTGACCACTAAGGTATGATGAGAACCTGCGCTATTGGCAATAAAACTAACCGGAGGAAGATTGCTTACTAATTGCGGTATACTTACACCATTTACATTTAAATGACCTAAACCCAATTGACCATGGATATTATTTCCCCAAGTAAATAGCTGACCATTCTCTAATAACATGATATTGTGATTCTGACCTGCAACAATTTGCTTGATGTTAATACCGGGAGGTAGCTCGAAGTCTACCGCCATTAATTGGTGCCCGTTCAAGTGGTAAAGATGATTATTCGAACTAAGTATAAGCACATGTTCGAAACCCGTAGCGACTTGAGTAAAATGACCTGAAGGTGCAATGGGTCCTAGCTGCCAAGGACGATGTACTGTATAATGATTAGCCCCCAAATCATGTGAGTAAAGATTCCCATCAATACTAATGGCAAACACCTCATCTTTCGTTAAGCTTAATTGAACAATGAGTGCTCTGGTTGGCAATGCAGGCAGGGTATTTACCACGGGGTCCCCCACATGGTTAGAATGATGACCAAACATGACACATTCCTGGCGATTCGGAGCAGGGTTATTAATTGTCATTATCCTATCAATGCCAGCAGCCAGTACAGTGATATTTTCAAAGGGCCATGGACGAGGCTGCATCCCGCTCCATAATTGTGGGCGGCTTACCTCGCGCCCGCTACCACGACGACCATCCGCTAACTGCCCACTATAGTTATTGCCCCAGCGAAATAATTGCTTTTGGTTATGTAAAACAGTGTGTGAATAACCTGGCACCAAATGCAGAGTTAGTAGGCGGTTTATCAGTTCTCGATTAATCTCTTGCTCAAGGATATGAGATGCATAAACTCGCCGTAAGCGACCCAAGGCCCGAGTAGGTAAAAATCTGCACATATTGGGAAGAAGTTCCTGAGGGATCTGTGCCAATAGGTGTGACGAAGGCCCTTGCCACGTGTTTATAAGGCTATTTAAATGCGTATGCTCGTAGATAATGCTTTTAGCAAGCATAGTTTGGTCATCGCTATAGAGGTCGCTGTAAAAATAACCCTGAACATTTTGATCAAGTTGATTTAATCGTTCTATGAAAGGAGCAATCCAGTCGGAATTATTTGGATCCACAAGAAGCTGGTTAATAGCACTTTCCAAACGTTTTTTTTCTGTTTCCCACTCGGCATAATTGGACCATGTAAATTGCATTTTTATTATACCTCTCGTTTTTTTATTAAGGCCGCTATCTCAGCTGATTAACGTGAAGGCATTTTGGCCGGTGGTTCGAGTGGTGCCAATCTGTGGGCCGCTTTTGATGAATGGATGATAAAAATAGCTTTACGCCCTTTATAAAGCGGCTATTACAATAATAATAGCCGCTCTTTTTTATGGCTTTAATTACTTGGTATTAAAACAAGTAACTTACGCTAGCCAACACTGAGTACAAAGGTTGTTTAACAGTTGCAGTTAAACTAGAAGCATCTACATTAGTATTAGCACTATTAACAACAGAATTTCTATCGCCAAAGGTATATAAGCCATCAACACCTACGACTACATGTTGCGTTACGTTATAGCCCACGCCAGCGCCTACAACTGGAAGAACTTGGGTTGATGAAGCACTAAGTGAAGTGCCGTCTGTGAGCGCTGGGTTGATATCATATTTTTGCATTGTTAATGCGCCACCGGCTTTAACATTCACATTCACAGCAGGGGTAATAAAATATTCACCTACGCCCAGTAAGTTAACGCTGCTGGCTTTGTAAGTGTCAACGTTCACAGACGTACCGAGAAAGCTCACGTTGTCCGTTGAGTTAGGAAAACCATTGTAGCTCAATTCACCGCCAACCGCGAAGTGTTGAATACCATATAAATACCCTGCTTTGATGGCATAAGCAAAGCCGCCTGAGTTTGTTTCATCGCCAGTACTACCGGTAGTATTGTCAAAAGTGCTGGCGGTAGGAATTACAATCCCACCATAACCTAAGCCGACTCCCACATAAGGGTGGCCGCCAGTCATATAATCTGCGTCAGCTAAAGCCGCTGTGCTGCCTAATGCCAAACTTGTTGCTAATACTAAACCAGAGATTTTGGAAAAATTTTTCATTATTTAAGTATCCTTATTTGTTGATTAATGTTAATTAAAATTTACAACAGATGTTATTTTATAGATTGGCCTATTTTTAGTCAAGTCCGGTTTTGCTAAGTAAAGCAGATCTTATAAAGTAAGACACCCCTATCAACAGCGTCATAACAAAATAGGCGAGTGCCAACGGCAGCGTAGTATCTGCTGTCATGTAACTAACGATGGCGGTAATGATCGCGCAACCAATCGCTAACAGCCCTGCTCCCGCGCCATTCACGGAGCCGGCAAGTTTAGGAAATAAACGGATGTATTCCAGAATGAAGTTTGGATAAATCAAGCAAATCAGTAATAATTCGAGAAACACGAAGATTACAAACACACTCAATGATTTGCCGATGAAAATCGATAATGCCACAAAAATAATGCTGCTGATAAAAGCTAATAAAGTCCCCATGAAAATAACTTGGTGAGTATCATAACGCTTAATCACGGTAAGATTAATAAGGGTTCCCACCACACAACCTAAACCCATTAACAGCGCAATATGGCCATACGTTACTACCGAATAACCTAAGGTTTTTTGCACGAAGAATGGCCCTAGCATGCCGTAAGTAACGATCATCGCGTAGCCAAACATATAAGCCAACGCATAGGCTAAAAATGTCCGATTGCTGAAGATCAACTGGTAATTGCTGTAAATAGCTTTGCCATTAAAAGGTGATAAATGTTTGGCAGTCTCATGGATAAAAAGATAAGTGATAGCAAATAAAATTCCGGCATAAATCGCTAAAAAGATAAAGCTCGCTTGCCAGGCGATATAATGCTGCAAATACGCGCCGATGAAAGGCGAAATAACCGGTCCCAGCGACCAAGCAATAGATCGATAAATATTATTTTTTCGAGCCGTATGCGGGTCTAAATAATAATCACTACCAATAGCTTTGGGCACCACGCTGGTAGCTGTTGCTGCAATACCTTGCAAAAAGCGCGCAACTAATAAAAAACTCACATTGGGTGCGCAGGCTGCTAACAAAGCGAAAATAACAAACGCCCCTAAGCCCCCTAATAAAGTTTTGCGGCGACCAAAACTATCACACAAGGCGCCCATTAAAAAGTTCCCTACCCCATAACCAATTAAATAGGTCGTAATAGTTAATTTGATTAAGGAATGCGAAGTATGAAAATAGGTGGTGAGAATCGGCAACGACGGCGTGTAAATATCAATCCCACCCCCGCCTAATGGCGTGCCTAATAAAATTAACCAGAGAATAAAGTGTTTTTCGTATTTAGTGTGAAAGAACATGTTTATTGCCGAGGAATTTGTTTAGCAGATAACATTATGTTAACTCGATTAAGGCTGTTAAATACATCTGATGCAGAAAAAATATCAGCATGCGCATTTAACCGGGTTTTTAGTTCAAGCAAATCAGATGGGTGAAGCTCTACTAAATTACCTTGATCGTGACAAGTTTTTAGCATCTCCAATATTAAACTAATCTCAGCAATTAGTGGTGTAAGGCTTGCTTGTCGATTTGAGTGCCTGCTGCATAAATTAACCAGTTCTTCTCGAATGATAAGCAACTCATGATGCTCCAACTTTCCCTGTGAATAAGAGTATGGATCAATTCCTGCAATGGTTCTAACGGGCGTAGCTGTAAAAGAATACTCTCTTCTTTTTTTATTAAGAACAGCGTAAGAAGTATACTGAAACTGCGTGCCAGGTGGATATAATACTTCTCCTTCCAATGGAGAATTTGACAAAGCAGAAATGTTTTTCCCCAGCGGATTAACGGCTGTTTGTTCCATTATCTGACTGCACACGTTAAATTGATCCTCGCCTCTGCCCTCATATTTCCCACCAGGAGAACTCGTGCTGGTAAAAGCGGGCACCATGCTAACAGTTTGTTGTTGAAAATCACGAATTCGCTGCCTTACAAAATCATGCTCAGCGTAAACATCTGTTTCATATCGTCGCAGGTTAATGACAGATAACTTTTCTTCAGGTGATAAAGACTCTCTGCCTGATATTGGCCGCTGTAATCCATGAGCTGCTGCAATCGTCGATAATAAAATTTCTATTACACGGCGAGTCAATTCCTTCTTTTGTAATCCAATCGATGCTCCCTGCTTGCCATGACATCGTAAAAAGGATTGTAACATCTCATCATGAACGGTATAAAAATTGATAGCCAATTTTTCTCCATAATGAAACTGTCCATGAATACCTCTTTCCTGGAACACCTCGCGTGACAGAATTTTTTTATTGGACCTAGGCTCATACTGAAACTTCTTTTCTTCCCACCAAATATATTGTTCTAATTCTTCGTTAGAAAGACTAATTTGTTCAAAATCAGGTGAATTTTGTAAAATTTGAGTAATATTAAAAATTTTATTGTTGATAAAAATTTCCAACTCTTCAAAACAATTAGACTGGGAAACAACAGCATTTCTAATTGCTTTATTATTTTTTAACTCTTCAGCCAATAGCGCTTTAGCAAGTTCTTCAAGTTTCCAAGTAGCAAAACTTTTTAAACGAGGCCCTTGTAGTAAAGAGGCCGCAGGAACGGGACCTGTGAGTGGATTAAATGCCATGTTTTCATCGCCATAAAAAATACTTTTATTATATTCCTGGCAGGGTATAATGAAAGCTTATTGTTGTCAATAAATAAATAATTTTTTCTCATGTCATCATCACTACCTACTCCCCTGCCCTTATTTGATACCTTAGAAAACATCAACAAACTCGCTGTGCCAGCCAATATTACTTACTCTTTTGCGACGCAAGATTTCAAAATGGCGCAAGCGTTTTTGAAACAATACGATGGCAGTTTAGCGACGTTTAATAGTTATCGCCGCGAAGTGGAACGCTTAATCCAATGGGCCTGGTTAGTGGAAGGAAAATCGGTCATCGAGTTAAAACGCGAGGATATTGAAAATTATTTAAAATTTTGTAAAGCACCACCTAAAACTTGGATTGGACTTACTAAAGTACCACGTTTTATTGATGCCGAAGGCCTGCACCAAGCGAACCCAGAATGGCGACCGTTTGTCGCCACCGTTACTAAAAGCGCCGCTAAAAAAGGCGTTATACCTGATGTACAAAATTATGAATTATCCGACAAAGCCCTGCGCAGTATCTTTGCGATTTTAAGTAGCTTTTATAATTTTTTGATCCAAGAAGATTGCACGCCGATAAATCCTCTGTTGCAACTGCGACAAAAAAGTAAATTTTTTAGAAAACGTCAAGGTCAGGCACCGATTCGTCGCTTGAGTGAATTGCAATGGGCCAGTGTGTTGGAAATCACGCAACAAATGGCCGATAGCGATCCCTCTCACGAGCGTAGTTTATTTATTATCACCGCTCTGTTCGCCATGTATCTACGGATTTCAGAATTAACGGCGAGTAAACGCTGGCTACCCAAGATGTGCGATTTTCATCGCGATAGCGATGGCAATTGGTGGTTTATCACCGTCGGTAAAGGCAATAAAGAGCGGCAAATTGCAGTGAGCGATGCGATGCTCAATGCGCTCAAACGCTGGCGCACGTATTTAGGTTTAAGCGCCCTCCCCTCGGCCAGCGACACCAGCCCACTGGTACCTAAATTGCGGGGTAATGAACCCATCAGCAGCACCAATCAAATCCGAAATATCGTGCAATATTGTTTTGATCAAACCATTGCTAAATTAGAACAAGATGGTTTTAAAGATGAAGCGGAAAGCTTGCAAGCAGCCACGGTGCATTGGTTGCGTCATACCGGTATTTCAGAAGATGTAAAAATCCGCCCGCGCGAACATGTCCGCGATGATGCCGGTCACAGCTCCAGCGCCACCACCGATCGCTATATCGACGTTGAACTGCGCGCCCGCCATGCGAGCGCGCGGAAAAAACCGGTGGTTTGAACTAGAAGTAATCTGGCTTGGAAGTAGGTCGGTTTACGGGAGCCATTGATGTTATCACTTATTCTCTCGATCTATTAATGCTGTGAAGCATTGGAAAAAAATACGGGCGACCAAGCCGACATTCGACCGAAGGTCGTCCCCGCGAAAGCGGGGATCCAGTTTAAAAATTGTCGGCTTGGTCGCGATGAAATTTTATTGATTGCCTGCGTAACGTCATAGTTCAATAAAATAAATTATTCTTTCCATCGCTCCCGTAAACCGACCTACATCAAAACACAAATATTTTATCCTGGAGAAAACATCATGAAAAACTATCTTATTATCGGCGCTTCGGGCAAAGTTGGCTCGGAAGTATTGAAATTATTACAAACTCATTCGGATGCTAAAATTCGCGTGACTACTAGCAAAGCCGGCTCGAATAAAAGCCGGGCTTAACGCGCCGGTAACGCAGGATGTCGAAAAAGTATTGGGGCATGCACCGCGCAGTTTGCAAATTTTTGTGGATGATTATCAAAAAACCTGGGTTTAAATTTTTAAGTGCAAAAAAAAATCCCGCCACTGGCGGGATTTTTTTTAGCAAAAGCTTTATTCATGAACAAAGGTAATTGTATCATTTGCAAATGTAAATCCAATAGGATTGGTCGCGCCATCTTGTTTGCTACAATTCCAGAAGCGATCACTTGTTGGAAATACTTTTCCATCAACAGACGTAAGCGTAATTTCACAATTTCTTGTGCTAGTTGCGTTCTGTTCATTATACACATTTGATACTTGGAACGTTACAACAAATTCACCCTGACCTGCTACAGAAAGCTGATATGCACCATCTGTCAAAGTTGCTTGCACTGTTCCAAATAAAGTTGTAACTTGATGTTGATTTACTAAGCGTGCAACGTCAACAATATCATCATTAATATTTACTAATGTGGGTCCACTAGTTTGTGCAGCAGTTGCGCCTGTTGCCGCAGCTAAACCAGCTACTACCAAAGTTGAGAGTAATAATTTTTTCATGTTTTTCCTCGAGGTTATTAAATTACTGTAGGAAGCGCAAATATACCATATTTTTTCTTAAGAAAACATTAAAGAATTAAATTTTTTTGTTCGCGCTGAAAAACAATAATGCTAGCAACGCTACCGTGATAGTGGCTTTTTAAGCAAAGAATCAAGCTATCAAGCACGATGATTGTCGTGAGATAGTCACTGGAAGTAAATCTCGAATGAGCTGAATATTTTGCCCGGGGATCTGTCTTTTATAGAGCACCCAAACCTGATCGTCACATGGTGCCCAAAAACCCACAGCAAGAATATAAATCCCTGTATCCCGGTAAGAATGAGACCAACGAACCTTGCCTTGACGATCCAATAAATAAACCGTATTAAAAGGGTTCCCACGGGCAGAAGCATCTTTATAAACTGATACGTAACCCAAAATAAAATTTCGACAAGAAGAGAAAGCACTTAAGTGCAAATGGGGTTTAACCTCTAAGTCTACTATACTCCCATTTCTTAAATTGCATAGCTGCAATATATCATTTTTTTCAATACTTCCTCCATTACCATACTCTTCGTATTCTCGGTAAATTATTATGGCTGCCAAAATATTATCCGATGCTATGACAAAAGAAGAACCTGAGCTTGATAACAATTCCTCATAACGTGATAGATCTTCGCCCTCTGCTATCTTTAAGACTATTTGATTAGCAGCAGACGAGGAGTCCACTATTTCTATACGAGCTTTTATATAAGCTTTATTGCCGAATCTGCTTTCACGCTTAGTATGCGCCCACAAAGCTAGCACGCAAGGCATACCATTAGCCAAGGTTAAAACACGCATTTTCTGATATTTGTTTCTTAAATCCGGTTGAGCAGATAGAGAGGCAATTTGATTATTCGGCGAAAAAAGATCAGCGCTCGTAGGTTGGACAAGATGAACCTGGCCATTATCTATATGAAGATAAACCATATTCCCAGCGGCATCAGAGGTGAAGAGTTTATTTTTTTCAAAAAAAGTATTGGCATCTTCACGAGATAATGAATTTACCCTCCCTGCAAAGAATTCATAATCAGCCACACTATCAGGAATCGTCAGTGGGTCAATTCTAAGTGCAGACCCGCTCAAATGTAATTCAGGCGAGCCAGTAGCTAAATCCCATATGGTGGCAGCCTGCATTGTTGGATTAGGATAAGTATTTATTACACTGGTTATTAAAGCTCTTCTACAGTTCCCTGATAAAGCTACCCGTAAGGAGGCAGTATTTGCTTGCAGATGCTCAATTCCTCGCAAAAGAATAGGGCCAGGTGCTGGTCGAAAAAATGATTCTCTTAATTCAGTCGAGGGACGAGGAGTACTATTCTGCCGCATTGTAAAACTCTCTTTTATTTATTATTTACATGGAAAAATGCTTTCTAAAATAATTTAAATACTTTTACTTAATCCCATTATTCAACGCCATTTCCCACAATTCCTGATGCGCCGAAACCGGTTTTGGATTCACATTGTTTTCCAACACATGCTGCGCTAAACTTTCTGCAGTTTGTTTACCGCCCAAAATTTCTTTACCCAAAGTACCTTGCCAGCCCGCATAACGATCTTGTACGGCATGGGCTAATTTGCCCTTTTCAATTAAATCAACGGCATTGATGAGGCAGCGCGCAAGCGTATCAACGCCACTGATGTGCGCATAAAAATAATCGACTAAATCAATTGATTGGCGACGTAACTTCGTATCGAAGTTAAAACCACCCGTAGTAAAGCCGCCAGCACGCAAAATCATGTAAATCACTTGCGTTACATCACCTAATTGCATCGGGAATTGATCGGTATCCCAACCCAATTGCGCATCACCCTGATTGGCATCGATACTGCCAAACATATTATTAGCCAACGCGTAAGCCACTTCATGCGGATAACTGTGGCCCGATAAAGTCGCATGATTGCCTTCAATATTCACTTTAAACTCTTTTTCCAAATTATATTTTTGCAAGAAAGCAAATACCGTTGCAGTGTCGTAATCGTATTGGTGCTTAGTCGGTTCGCACGGTTTAGGCTCGATTAAGAATGTGCCTTTGAAACCAATTTTGTGTTTGTACTCTACTGCGAGCGATAAAAATTTAGCAAATTGATCGGCTTCATGTTTCAAATCGGTATTTAACAAACTGTCATAGCCTTCTCTGCCGCCCCAAAATACATAATTGTGGCCATGCAATTTTTGTGTGACATCGATCGCATTTTTCACTTGCGCCACGGCGTAAGCAAACACTTCTGGATTCGGGTTGGTTGCCGCACCCGCCATATAACGTTTATTACTGAATAAATTCGCCGTACCCCACAATAATTCTTTGCCACTCGTCTGCATTTTTGCCGCAATTTTATCGGCGATTTTTTGCACGTTAGCATTGCTTTCTTTCAAGCTATTGCCTTCTGGCGCGATATCGCGATCATGAAACGTAAAATATTTCAAATCCATTTTCGTTAAAAATTCAAACATCGCATCGACTTTCATTTCTGCCGCATGCATGGGATCGTTTTGCTTCAACCACGGATGATCAAAAGTGCCTTCACCAAAAATATCAAAACCATTCCAACAAAAAGTATGCCACCAGCATACCGCAATGCGCAAATGTTCTGCCATGGTTTTGCCGTGGATCACTTTGTGCGGCTGATAATAGCGGTAGCTCAAAGGGTTGTCGCTGTTCAAACCAGCAAATTCAATTTTTTTAATATCTTTGAAAAGATCGGACATTTGGTTTTACTCCTCTAAAAAATAGTTTAAGACGTTTAGGCCTGGCACACGAGAAAATTCTTTTACATTACTAGTTAATAATGGATAACCATAGGTTAACGCTGTGGCAGCAATAAGTAAATCATGTGGGCCAATTGAAATATGTTGTTTTGATAAGGTGGCATTAATTTCAGCATGAATCCGAGCAACTTTTGTATCAAAATCTAATACATCTATCGTTTCTAATAGCTTTTTGATATGTAAAGAACGTTTTAAACGGCGAGCCTCAGAATTAGCATGATGCACTCCAACTAATAATTCAGATACTGTAATGGCGCTCATACAAGCTTTACCACTAACTATTAAGTGATCAAAATTTAATGGGATATCTCGCTTTTCGGCAGCAATAAAAATACAAGTATCAACAACTAATCCTCCCATTTATTTCTCTCCGGAGGAACTGCTTTACGGATAGCTTGCAGATCTTTTATAAAATCATCCCGATCATCCGGATCAAGTGGAGGTAATGTCCTTAAAAAAGCACTGAGCTCACTCACCTTGATAGATTTTTTTTCTTCTATAGCGGGCACGAGTTTAGCAAAAACTTTTTCATTTTCAGTAATTTCAAAAGTTTCTCCTTGGTGAACTTTTTTCAAAAGTTCAGGCCAGCGACGCCCTGCTTCTGCAGCACTAATATGGGAATGAGAAAATGCCATGATAATCACCTTTATTTGTTTTGTAATTATAGCACATTGATTTAGTTTCTATCCACTAAACAAAGCCTGATAAGCCTTTTTGAAAGTCACTAATTTTTTAGTGTAATGCGCAGCTAAATTTGGATTTGGCTGAACAATTTCTTCCACCGGCGATAAAGGAAAAACTTTTGCAGGATCGCCACCATTCACCGCTAGCCAGGCTAATCGTGCAGCACCTAAGGCCGCACCAACTTCGCGATCTTTACGATAGGTTAACTCGCGCTGCAAAGCACTGGCTAAAATTTTTCCCCAATATAAACTGCGTGCACCGCCACCCACGACAGAAACAGCATTAATTTTCACACCAGCTTGATACAAAGCTGCTTGCCCTTCGGCAAAATTGAGCGCCACACCTTCTAACACCGCTTGCATCATATCAGCCGAATCAGTGTTAGGTGTTAAGCCAATTAAAGCACCGCGTGCGTAAGGATTATTGTGGGGGCTACGCTCGCCGGTGAGGTAAGGGAGGAAAAGCAAATCCCCCCTGCCCCCCTTTGCAAAAGGGGGGGATTTTGAGACTTCCCCCTTTGTTAAAGGGGGGAATTTTGAGACTTCCCCCTTTGAGAGAGGGGGAGATCTTGAGACTTCCCCCTTTGCAAAAGGGGGGGATTTTGAGACTTCCCCCTTTGTTAAAGGGGGGAATTTTGAGACTTCCCCCTTTGAAAAAGGGGGACCGAGGGGGATTTTTGTCGATGCATCATCCATCCCAAATTTTTTCTCAGCTTTCGCAATCAAATCTCCAACGCTCTCTCCCACCAACTCCGCCGCCCAACTTAAACAACTCGCCGCACTCAAATGACAATTCATTTGATGCCAGCGATTTGGCAAACAATGCGCAAAAGTATGTACACCCTGATCAGGATTAGCGCGATACTCATCGTCCGCAATAAAATACACGCCTGAAGTACCCAGCGATAACAAGCCCTGCCCTGCTTCAGTTACGTTCACGCTGATAGCGCCAGCCGCATTATCCCCTGCTCCGCCAGCGACAATCGTCGTTGCAGGAATACCCCACTCGCGCGCAACTGCTGGTAACACCGTGCCAGTGCTATCAGAACCTTCATAGACTGTCGGCATATGCGTCAAATTTAAATCGCAAGCACTCAATAATTCTTCCGACCATTCGCGCTTTGCAACATTCAACCAACAGGTACCAGACGCATCCGACATGTCGCTGGCAAATTCGCCGTTGATGAGCAAACGTAAATAATCTTTCGGCAATAATACTTTAGTCACTTGTTTAAAAATATCGGGTTCGTGTTTTGCAACCCAGAGTAATTTTGGTGCGGTAAAGCCCGGTACAATGCGCGCGCCGACTAATTGGCGAATATTTGGAACACGTTGCTCCAACTCGGCACACTCTGCCATCGAACGCCCATCATTCCATAAAATCGCTGGTCGCAAAACTTGATTATTTTTATCTAAAAGTACTGCGCCATGTTGCTGGCCAGACAAACCCATCGCTTTAACTTGCGCTAATAATTGCGGATGTTTAGCTTTCAATTCAGCCATTGCAACACAAGTGCCCTGCCACCATTGCGCAGGATCTTGCTCCGACCATAAAGGCTGAGGATTAGAAACGGTGAAATCGCTGGAGCTCGACGCAAGCGTTGCAAACGTTTCATCCATCACTACAACTTTGACACTCGAAGTGCCGAGATCAATACCCAGATACATTATTTATTTTCCTTAGAAATTTTTTTCAAATAAAAATCGATAAAACATCGCACTTTCTTTTGTTCATGTCGCATAGGCCGATAAAAAGCATACACTGCAAAATCAGCTAAAGGATACTCAGGAAGCACTTCCACTAACTCACCTGAATTTATCAAATCTTTTACCAGGAGATGATGTGCCATAAAAATCCCCGCCCCTTGGCGACATAACTCTATTAAAGCAGGCATGCTATTAATACTAACGTCCGTTTGTTCTGGCAATATTTCTGTGCCATTTTTAAAGCGTACTAAATGATGTGGATCATGTAAAGAATGGACAAGCCATTTATGATGGATTAAATCTTTAATCGCTTTAGGTTTTTCATGGCACTTTAAATAATCCTGCGAAGCACATAAGATCAAACGATCAGTATAAAGTTTTCGTTGTCGTAGTTGTTCTGCCGTAGGAGCATAGGAACGAAATCCAATAACAATATCAAAATTATCTGCTTGCAAATTGGGATAGCGTTCTGCAATATCAATATATAATTCAAGCCGCGGATATAATTCATGAAACTCTTGCAAATGCTTAATTAAAAATGTATCGGCAAAATGGAGTGAAGATAGTATCGACAATTTACCTTGCAGGACGTGATGTTGCGATTCCATAAAAGCTTCAGCACTGACAATATTGGTGCGTAGCTTCACACAGTAATCATAAAATTCTTTACCTAATTCAGTTACTTTTACATACCGTGTATTGCGTTCTAATAACTGATGCTCAAGCCGCGTTTCCAATTGTTTAATATGCTTACTGACAGCGGCTGGAGTAATAAATAATTTTTTTGCAGCTTTAGCAAAACTCTGCTCTTCTACCACGGCGAGAAAAGTGAGCATTTTATTGACGAAGTTATCCATGAATCCAATCGGCCCTTAACGAAAAGTTAATAGTGTCAGTCATTTATATTGCTTCTAAAAGCAATAGATTAAGCCTACCATAATCCTGCACCTCATCACAATTGGTGAGTGGAAAAAAAAATAATATACCTTAAAAATCTATCGCATTTTAATGCGATACAAAGGTCAATCTATAGGGAAGCAGATTGTAAAATATTTATAGAAAAACTCAAATTGTGATGAGGTGCAATCTCAATAAAAATTTATCATGCCACAATATAACTCTCCAGGTCCTGCGCACATCATCATAGATATGCCATTTTTGCCGGTACCCATAGTGGCAAATCCGTCCCGTGTTTATCAGGCGCTTAACTCCCTTACTTCTTCTATAAATGCTATTTATTCAACTATCCCATTAACTAAAATTTCAAAGGCTGTGTTAGACGCTATTTGTATTCAATTTACCGAGTATATTAATTTAGTTAAAAAAAATAGCCACTATTTGCATGCCACCAGTATCACAGGGGTGGGAACCTGGTTAGTGGGTGGAGTGGCTGGCTTACTCATTATGGGAGCAGGACCTCTTACTAGCCTTATTTTGGGTTGCATAGCCAATTGGTTAATACGCAGTTTCATTAATGTAATTTCTGCAACACCTACATCGCGGGTAATTTCTCCAGCACCGATAACCTCTTCTGCACCTCCTGCTGTTAGCGTGCCTACCCACACAGCAACCGATTATCTGCTGGGTTTCATGAATACTGTTTGGATGCTCATCGTTGCGGGAATGGGATCGGCTTTAGCTTATCAAGCCCCCTTTGCTATCTTGGATGCAATGAAACAAATCGATTCTGTTATCGATTTCCGGACTTCCAAGACTATCAATATAATAGCGAGCTTATTTGGAGGCATATTGGGTGGAGGTAATTTTCTATCAGCCCTTAATTCATTAGCAGCTACCAGCTGGGATGAAGTGAGGCAAGTACCCGGAGCTATGTTAGCTATACTGGAAAGATCGTGTGGTACCGGAGTAGCCAATGTTGCAGTTTGGATCATTTGTCTTTTTTTCTGTTTGTGTTCCTTTGCGCTGCTACTTATCTATGCCTACCCTGCGATGACATTAGTAGGTTATGCTTCAACAACAGAGCTGATTGTAGAGTTTATATTTGCGAGCTTATTTAATTCACGTATTGCGGGATTATATTTAATTCACCTTAAAAAATTTATGACGAGTGTTATCAATGAAGTAGAAAAATTTAAAAAAACAGATTCACGCGAAATATTTACTCTGCGAGTTATTACAGTGACAATGGTGGCTGGACTATTAACCTTATTTTCAGTAGGCGTGAGTATGCTCGCAACGTTTGGTAATGGTATTTATGTTATTGAAGAAATCACTAAAAAATTTATTGAATCTACCGATTTTCCTGCTTATATAAGCTATGTCAATGGGGTATTCTCTACGCTAGCACTCTTGCCTGCCATTTTAAATGCGGGGATTTCAACTTTTCATTGGGTTTACCAAGGAATTGATCAGAAGCTGATTGAAAATATGGTGAGAAAAGTGAGACAAGCGCGCGTCTATCCGGATGATTATTATACATTTGAATTAAATTCATTAGCTCCCGGCAGCTTTGTCAGAAGGCCTGCATCTTTAAATGACGATACTTGATAGTTAATATGTCGGCTTGCTTCTCTTCGCTACGCGAAGATTCGCGTAAACCGACCTACGAAAACGATTACGCACCGATGTGGCGAGCTTTTTTGCCCGCATACAAATTCGCCTCGATTTGTTCTAGCGTGACATTTTTAGTTTCTGGCACAAAGAAATACACAAAAATAATCGATAAAATTGCAAATACAAAATACACACAAAATGATCCGCTGGCACCTAAATATTTAACCATGATTAAAAAAGTAAAGGTCACGATCATATTACTCGTCCAACATACTGCGGTGGCTAAACTCGAACCCCAGCCTCGCACTGAAAGTGGAAATAATTCCGAAATCATTAGCCACATGATAGGCCCCAAACTAAAAGCAAAACACGCCACGTACAATAACAATGAAGCCAGTGCTAAGCCTTGTAGAAGAGTACTATGCACCGGTTGCGCAAATACCCAGGCCAATAAAAGCAAGCCAATGCTCATACCCACTAAACCCAATAATAATAAGGGGCGACGTCCCCAGCGATCAATTAAGGGTAAACCAATCACCGTAAAGATAACAAACACAATGCCAATGGGAATGGCGGACAAAATCGCCCCTTGTACACCTTGATAATGCGTTAATTTTAAAATGGTCGGCGCATAATATAAAATCGTGTTAATGCCGGTGAATTGTTGTACGATAGCCAATCCCGCAGCAACTGCTAAAGCCGGACGAATATTTTTGGCAAATAAAATGCTCCAATGTTTATGTTGCACGTTTAAGCTTTCGTGAATGGCTTTTATTTCCGATTCAATTTCCGGATGATGTTCGCCACGAATGCGGCGTAAAATTTGTATGGCGTGTTCAATACGGTTTTTTGATATCATCCAGCGTGGGCTATAGGGCAAGAACAGCATACCGATAAATAAAATAATGGCCGGAATTGCACCCACACCCAACATCCAACGCCACATGCCGTGCGCAGCAAAAAAATAATCGACAATATAAGAAACTAAAATCCCAATGCTCACTGCTAATTGGTTGAGTGAAACTAAAGCGCCACGATGATTAGCCGGTGCAATTTCTGAAATGTATAAAGGTGCCGTATATGAAGCAATACCGATGGCAATACCGATAATAATACGCCCAATCACAAACTCGAGGACATTAGCTGAAACGGCCGTTACAATACTGGCCAACGCAAAAATAATGGCAACCACTATTAATAATCGTTTACGCCCAAAATAATCAGCGATCTGCCCACTCGCCAAAGCGCCGATGATGGCGCCTAATAAGGCGGC
Source organism: Gammaproteobacteria bacterium (assembly GCA_013285995.1). GTDB lineage: Bacteria > Pseudomonadota > Gammaproteobacteria > JABDGN01 > JABDGN01 > JABDGN01. Next base: position 4,662 of record JABDGN010000021.1, on the reverse strand, counting down.
ACTAACGACCATGCCATTGGATTGCGCTGTTAATTGAAATTGATCGTTGATAAATAAGATGGCGCCGGAAATAACACCGGTGTCGTAACCAAATAAAATTCCCGCAATCGCGGCGACCATCGAAACGACGATAAAGAAATAACTTTTTTTGTGATGGTGATGTTGCATGATGCTCCTTATGTAGGTCGGCTTCCCGCGTTTCATCGTAGATGAAGCGCGTAAGCCGACATTTGGCGTCGGCTTGCTCATTTCGCTTACAGCGAAATTCGGGAAGCCGACCTACGCTATCTTTTCAATCCCCACATACTTCTGTAAAACCGTGGGCACTATAATGCTTCCATCTTCTTGTTGATAATTTTCCATGATCGCAACTAAAGTGCGACCTACTGCCAAACCCGAACCATTTAAGGTGTGAACCAATTCTGGTTTCCCCGTTACAGGATTGCGCCAACGCGCTTGCATACGCCGCGCTTGAAAGGCTTCAAAATTGCTGCAGGAGGAAATTTCGCGATAGGTGTTTTGACTCGGCAACCACACTTCTAAATCGTAAGTTTTGGCCGAACCAAACCCAATATCACCGGTACATAAAGTGATCCGACGATAGGGTAATTCCAATTTTTCTAAAATAGTTTCTGCGTGGCGGGTTAACTTTTCATGCGCTTGATAAGAATCTTCTGGTCGCACAATTTGCACCAATTCGACTTTTTCAAATTGATGCTGACGAATCATGCCGCGCGTATCTTTACCATAAGAGCCGGCTTCTTTGCGAAAACAGGGCGTATGTGCCGTGAGTTTAATCGGCAGTTGATCGGCTTCGATAATGACATCACGAAAAATATTGGTAAGCGGGACTTCGGCGGTGGGGATTAAGGCATAGCCTTGTTCTGCGTTGGTAAAAAATTGATCCTCCTCAAATTTAGGGAGTTGTGTGGTGCCAAATAAACTATCGCGATTTGCTAAATAAGGCACATACGTTTCGGTATAACCATGTTCTTGGGTATGGGTATCGAGCATAAATTGGATCAGTGCCCGTTGTAAGCGCGCCAGCTCTGCTTTCAATACCACAAAGCGCGCACCGGTAATTTTCGCGGCCAGATCAAAATTCATGCGATCTTTTGTGACTCCCAAATCAACATGATCTTTAACAGGAAAAGTAAATTCAGGAATTTTTCCCCAACGATGCTCTTCGCGATTTTCGGTTTCATCTTTGCCGACTGGCACAGATTCATGAGTAATATTAGGGACACAAGAATAAATTGCGTGTAATTGCTCTTGTATAGCCGCCAATTTAAGTTCATTTTCTTTAAGCTTTTCGCCTAAATCATTCACCGCAGTCATGAGCGGTGCAACATCTTCACCGCGCGCCTTCGCTTGGCCAATGCTTTTAGAACGAGTATTGCGCTCGGCTTGTAAATCTTGGGTTTGGCTTTGTAAAATTTTACGCTCTGCTTCTAGCGCACGAATTTTTTCAACTTCTAAAACAAAGCCACGTTTTTTTAATTGCGTGGCGGTTTGCTCTAATTCTTCACGAAAATATTTGGGATCTAACATTGATTATTCCTAATTCTGATTAAAGCATGTAGGGGCGGGGCTTGACCCGCCCGCGGGACGGTCAAGCCCGTCCCCTACATCGTTTCTTCCAACAAACCTAATTCAATCAAGCGCTCGCGCAAATACGTGCCCGCGGTATGACGCGTAGACAACACCACATCCGAACGCGGATGCACAAACAGCGGACACGACATGCGCGGCAATTTAGCCACTTCCCCACTCGGATTTAATACCCGATGCGTGGTCGAAGGATAATAATGACCACTCGCTTCTTGCAACATATCACCGGCATTAATCACCAAATTACCGGGATCGCAGGGCACATCGTGCCAATTACCTTGTAAATCTTTAGTTTGCAAACCGGTTTCAGTACCTGCCGTTAACACAGTGAGCAAATCGATATCTTCATGCGCTGCAGCGCGCAAAGCGCCCTGTTCTTCTTTGCCCGTTAAAGGCGGATAATAATTAATACGGAATAAATTATTTACACTGCCTTCCACCATTTTGCTCAAGGGCTCGGAAAATTTTTGTTTCACTTCAGCAGGCGTTTGTTCATCTAGCCAAGTTAACAAAGTTTTGGCAACTTGAAATAATTGTTGATACAGTGCCGCGGTTAACACACGCAAATGCGGCGGACATTTACCATGATCGTAAAAATTATAAAATTCTTTCAAATCGCGCACGTCATAACCTTTGGCGATTTCAGCAACGTTCGGAGGTACCCAACCCTGTTGCGTTTTTTTATCCACTAACCAAGGCTCTTTTTTGTCGCTGGTAAAAAATTCTAACCACGCAGCATAGAGGGTTTCAATATCTTGCGTTTGAATCGGATGATTTACTAACACAGCAAAGCCGGTTTCAGTTAAAGACTTGGTGAAAAGTTCAGCTGCATTGGCAGCTTGATAATCGATTTTAAGTACGTTCAATTAAATATAACTCCAACAGTTTTAAAACTCGACTGTCATTCCCGCGTAGGCGGGAATCCAGCATTAATAAAAAATCAATGACGAACTCTGTCGCAAGCAATTTTACACCTTCGCTAAAACAGTTCCCGCCCACACGGCTAACAAACACACCCCCACATTCAGCACAATATTTAATCCCGCCAATACGGGTGATTCTTTAAACAGCATTAAAGTGTCGATCGAAAAAGTTGAAAACGTAGTAAATGCACCGAGAAAACCCGTGATCAACAAGAACCGCAATTCAGCGGCGAGTGAAGTTCGATTAGCCAGCCATACAACTAATACGCCAATAATAAAAGAGCCGACCACATTGACGATGAGAGTCGCATAAGGGAAGTTGACGCGAAAAGCCCAAGCGCTCCATTCATACACACCATAGCGGCATAAAGCACCCACTGCGCCGCCAATTGCAATTAATAATAAAATCATCTTGACCTCAAAAAACTATTTTAATGGTTAGCCTTTTAAAACCTGATGGAGTAGCTTCGCAGACTTAGCTGTTAATTTTAACTTTAATAAACGGAGGTGTGTCATGGTCGATGCCCTATTCTTAATTCTTGCCGTACTAGCCAGTTGCGGCCTTACACTGGGAATTATCAAATTGTTGCTCCGCTTTGCTGATCATCAAATGGAACATGAACAGCATCTCGTTTCGCCTTAAAAAAATTTTTTAGCAACGCTGTACATTCTTCTGCTAACACTCCGCCTTGACATTCTACCCGGTGATTAAGTTTTTCACTCAGCGCACTCTCCAATACCGTGTGTCCGGCTGATTTTGGATCAGCGGCACCAAATACTAAGGTTTGCACCCGCGCATGCACTAAAGCAGCTGCGCACATGGCGCAAGGTTCAAGTGTTACATAAAGTGTGGTAGCTGGCAAGCGGTAATTGCCGCATTTTGCTGCAGCATTTCGCAGTGCAATTATTTCTGCGTGCGCAGTCGGATCGCAACTTTTAATCGGTTGATTAAATCCTTCACCGATAATTTCATCATTGCGCACTAATACTGCGCCGACCGGTACTTCGCCTTGGGCTTGAGCTTGATGGGCGAGTTCGAGAGCGCGGTGCATGTAATATTGTAGGGGACGCTCGTGAGCGTCCCGGGCGGCTCGCGAGCCGCCCCTACAAAAATTTGTCATAGCTTCAACATTACTCCGCAATCACATGTTTTTTGGCTGCTACGCGAATGCCTAATTCTTTCAATTGCTTATCCTCTGCCGGTGATGGCGCGCCGGTCATCACACAACTTGCCGTTTGGGTTTTCGGGAAAGCGATCACATCGCGAATCGAAGTAGCACCACTCATCAACATGCTGATGCGATCTAGACCGAACGCTAAACCGCCATGCGGTGGACAACCAAATTGCAGCGCTTCTAACAAGCAACCAAATTTCGCTTGCGCTTCTTCATCGCTGATGCCTAATAAATTGAACACCGCTTTTTGCATGGCATTGTCGTGGATTCGGATCGAACCACCCCCAATTTCATAACCATTCAGCACCATGTCATAAGCTCGCGCAAGTGCCTTGCCTGGATCAGCAAGCACTTCTTCCAAGCTACCTTTGGGCGACGTGAATGGATGGTGCATGGCTTGCCAACGTTGTTCTTCATCATTCCATTCGAACATCGGGAAATCCACCACCCATAAAGGCTTCCAAGTGTTTTCAATCAAGCCACGATCCGCGCCTAATTTTAAACGCAGCGCGCCGAGCGCATCGCTGACGATTTTATATTTATCCGCACCAAAGAAAATGATATCGCCGGTTTCCGCTTTTATACGCTGCAAAATTTGTTCCACGATTGCTTCCGGAATAAATTTTAAAATCGGCGATTGCAAACCATTGAGGCCCGCAGCGCGATCGTTAACTTTAATATACGCTAAACCTTTAGCACCATAAATACCGACTAATTGCGTGTAATCATCAATGTCTTTGCGCGATAATTCCGCGCCTTTGGGCAAACGCAAAGCGGTGACACGTGAAGCAGGATCTTTGGCGGGTCCGGCAAACACTTTAAACTCAATATCTTTGAGCAAATCAGCGACATCGACTAATTCCAAGGGAATACGTAAATCAGGTTTATCGCTGCCATAACGTTGCATCGCCTCTTGATACGTCATGTGTGGAAACGGATCCGGGAAATTAATA
>JABDGN010000020.1 GCA_013285995.1 Gammaproteobacteria bacterium | reverse complement strand
GTTGGCAATTATCGCTTGGTTATTGTCGCGAAAGATGGCACTGTGCAAAACAGCATTCCTTTTACGGTAGTTGGAAAAGGTAGCATGGTTAATTTGCAAAAAAATGCTGAACTCACGGTGAAGCTGGATAAAGCCCAGTATGCTGCCGGGGATGTGATCAGTTTACAAATTACCGCGCCGTATACCGGTGGTGGTTTAATTACCTTAGAAGGTAATACGGTGTATGCTTACAAATCATTTAAAACCACGACTTCTAGCAGCGTTCAAACCATCCAAATTCCAGCCGATTTTGTAGGTAGTGCATATGTCGCAGTGAGCTTTGCGCGGGATTGGTCTTCACCCGAAGTATTTTTAAATCCTTTAAGTTACAGCGTGGTGCCGATTATGGTGGGTCAGGCGGCGCATCAGGTGAAAATTGATTTACAAGCTCCCACCGTTGTTAAACCGGGCGAAAAGCTAGCCATTCGCTATAGCACCGATAAACCCAGTGCGATTATTATCTATGCGGTGAACGATGGCATTTTGCAAGTGGCGCAATATCAAATGCCCAACCCGCTAGCGTACTTTTTCCAACAGCGGGCTTTGTTAGTGTCAACGCAACAAACCATCGATCAAATTTTGCCGAAATTTAGTTCCAATCTGATGCGATCTTCAGTCGGGGGCGATGGTGGGGGCCCGAGTAATAATAATTATATCAATCCCTTTAAACGGCAGGCAGAAAAAGCCGTAGTGTTTTGGTCGGGTATTGTTGAGGCAAGTTCGATACCGCAAACTGCATTCTACACCGTGCCGGATTATTTTAACGGCAGTCTGCGCATCATGGCGGTTGCCGCTGCCAATAATGCAGTAGGCTCTGCGCAGCAAACGACTTTAGTGCGTGGCGATTTTATTTTAGAGCCAACCGTGCCGACCGTTTTGGCCCCAGGCGATACCACGACCGTCAATGTCGATGTAACCAATAATATTAAACAAGCTGGCACTTTGCCCATCCAAGTGAGCTTGGTGACCAGCAAAGGTTTAAGCGTCACTACTGCCACGACACAAACGCTTAATTTAGCTTATCAACAAGATGCTGTCGTGAAATTTACCGTCGCGTCTAACACGGTATTAGGGAATGCTGATTTCACCTTTACCGCAACCGGCGCAGGTAAGGCGGTAACACGCACAGTGACCACCAGCATTCGGCCAGCGACGCCGTTTCAAACCACGATTTTAAGTGGTAGCAGTGAGGCAAACAAAACTATCGCTTTAACGCGGCAGTTATATCCTGAATTACGGCGGCAAACGGTGGCCATCGCGTTTAGCCCAGCGATTTTTATGCAGGGCATGCAGCAATACTTGAGCACTTATCCCTATGGTTGCACGGAGCAGGTGGTGAGTCGAGGTTTTGGTTATTTAGCGTTTAGTAAAACCCTGCAAAATGCCACTGCGATTAAAGAGTTTGAAACAACTTTACAAATGTTGCAGCAACGGCAAGTGAGCCAAGGTGGCTTTACTTATTGGCCTGGGGAAGATTTTTCTGCTGATAGTGGGTTAGGAACTCCCCCCCCAACAATTTAGTTCAATATATGCCTTACACTTTTTAATTGAAGCGCGGGAATTGGGGTATGCTGTGCCGGATAATATGTTGAATCAAGGGGTGAGCTACTTAAAAGGCTTAAGTACAGCGATGCCACAAACCTTGGCTGATGCTCGGTTACAAGCCTATGCGATTTATGTGTTAACGCGTAATGGAGTCGTCACTACTAACTATCTGACCAATTTGCAATTATTTCTCAATCAAAATTTTCCCAACAGTTGGCAGAGCGATCTTACCGGCAGCTTAATAGCGGCTACTTATCAATTGTTGCAACAGGATAAAACCGCGACTGGTTTGATCACCGCATATCCTTTAACACCCGTCGATAATGCTGTGAATACGCCGGCTTATTTGTATCCGGGCGATTTTTTTGACCAAGCCAGTAGCAACGCTTTATATGTTTATTTACTGGCAAAACATTTCCCGCAGCAATTTAATGCGCTCGGCGATAAACCGCTCACCACGCTGGCAGAGGATATGGCCAATTCAGCGGTGGATACCACGGATGCTGCCTATACGATTTTGGCGCTGCAGGCCTATCAGGCCAATGCCAATATGAATCGTGGCTTGGGAGTGAATGAAATACTCGCCGGTGGTAAAACGCAAGCCTTAGCTTTAACCGATAATTCTTACGCCCCCCTCACGTTTGATCCATCAGCCACACAATTGCAGCTGACTAATCAAACCAGTGCGCGTTATTTTTATCAGGTTTATGTAGCGGGGTATGACAGTCAATTACCGACTCAAGCGATTGCGCAAGGCATACAAATTGCACGCGAATATCGCGATGCGAATGATAAACCGATCGCTGCGAGTGTTTCGCAAGGCACGGTGATTACGGTGCATTTGCAGCTGCGTGCCAATAATAATCAATCCTATGCGCATATTGCAGTCGTGGATTTATTACCGGGTGGTTTTGAATTAGTGCCGAATTCTATTCAAGGTAATTATGATTATGTTGATGTGCGTGAAGACCGGTTAATTTTCTTTACTACTGCGAGTCCAACCGTCAATGAATTGACTTATCAAATCAAACCGGTGGTACCGGGTGAGTTTACTGTTCCACCGCCGTTTGCTGAGAATATGTATAACCCACGGGTGATGGCACTCGGTGTGGCAGGAAAAATAACTGTTGTGTAAAAATTTTTGTATACAACATTTTTTATACTCGGCCGTCATTCCCGCCCCCGTCTTCACGAGGGTAAACTCCGGCGGGAATCCAGATCTAAAACAAGTTTATTTCAGTTTATCTTTTACTATGGCCTGCTGAAAATAGTAAGCAATGACTGTTGGAAAAAGTTAATTTAATGCTGGATTCCCGCCTTCGCGGGAATGACGTGGATTTTTCAAAAATTCAAAAAAAATCTCGTATATGACAGTAAAAACAAATGAAGAAATTTTTTCTATTGGTGGGCGTGAGTATTTTATTGCTGCTATTATGCGGCGGTATTTATGTACTGTTTGTACCGCCGCCGCCTTTATTTAGCGGGATACATTTTTCGCAATTGGTTTATGATGATCAGCATCAACTGCTGCGCGTGACGCTTGCGGCCGATGGCAAATATCGGATTTATACGCCGCTCGATGCGATTGCACCTATCATGGTGCAAACGACTTTGCTGAAAGAAGATAGTGATTATTACCAACACAGCGGCGTGGATCCCACTGCTTTGTTGGCAGCGGTGTGGCAAACCTATATTGCGCAGAGTCAGCGCCGCGGTGCTTCCACGATCACCATGCAAGTGGCACGCTTGCGTTATCATCTCTATACTCGCAATGCCTGGGGCAAATTTAAACAAATTGTTTTAGCCATTCAATTAAGCCGCCATTACAGTAAAGCCGATATTTTAACTGCTTATTTAAATTTAGCGCCCTATGGTAATAATATTGAAGGCGTGGGTGCAGCGAGTTTAATTTATTATAAAACTCAAGCGAGTCAATTAAATTTACCGCAAGCTTTAACCTTAAGCGTGATTCCACAAAGTCCCACTAAACGCGGCTTAAATAGCTTAAATTATGCAGCCCTCGCTGCGGCACGGGAAAATTTATTTCAACGCTGGCTCATTTTGCATCCGGCTGATCAAAGCTATCGCGCGCTCATCGATTTACCACTCAGCAATTTTACCCGTCGACAATTACCGTTTTTAGCGCCGCATTTTGTCAATGAAGTGCTCAAAGCTTATCCTCGTCAAACACCGTTGCTGACGAGTCTCGATTTAAATTTACAAAAAACCTTGGAATTGGCGATTCAACAATATCTAGATCTCAATGCCCGTTTAGGCATTCATAATGCGGCAGCAGTGTTAGTCGATACGCGCACCATGGATATCAAAGCCTTAGTCGGTTCAGCCAATTTTTTTAATCCTGACATTGATGGGCAAGTTGATGGCACACTGGCTTATCGCTCGCCGGGTTCGGCATTAAAACCGTTTATTTATGGTTTAGCGATTGATCAGGGCTTAATTTATCCGGCGATGATTTTAAAAGATACACCACAAAATTTTGGTAATTACGATCCGGAAAATTTTGATAATCAATTTTTTGGTCCCATCACCGCACAAAATGCCCTTATTTTAAGCCGCAATATTCCGGCTATTGAATTAGCCAATCAATTACACGATCCCAGTTTTTATCAATTCCTAGTGGCATCTGGCATGCCCTTAAAAGCGGAATCACGTTATGGTTTAGCCTTGGTATTAGGCGGCGCTGAAATCAGCATGCAACATTTAGCGGCACTGTATGCGATGTTAGCGAATCAAGGTATTTATCATTCATTAAATCTATTGTCTGCCCAGCCTGTAGAGCAGGGCAAACGTTTATTAAGTCCGGAAGCCAGTTATTTAGTGTTAGACATGCTGCAACAGAATTCGCAATTCAGAAAAATTAATCCAGCCGGAGTGCAAAATAGCGTGCCAATTGCCTGGAAAACCGGCACCTCTTCAGGTTATCGCGATGCCTGGACGGCAGGGGTGTTTGGGCATTATGTATTGGTGGTGTGGATAGGCGATTTTCGCGGTAAAGGCAATCTCGCTTACACCGGTGTTGATACGGCCGCGCCATTATTTTTTAAAATGATTAGCCTGCTGCAAAAACAATTGCCGGTAATGCAGTCAACCACGAGCGGCTGGAAAGATTTAAATTTAAAACAAGTGAGCGTCTGTGCCGCATCCGGTAAATTACCGACGCCGGCGTGTCCACGTACGGTCAACGCCTGGTTTATTCCCGGTAAATCGCCCATTGAAAAAGACACCGTGTATCGTGAAATTTTAATTGATCCACGCACCGGACTGCGCGCCTGCCATTACAGTCCGAATGATAAATTTGTGGTATATGAATTTTGGCCCTCTGATTTATTGCAAATTTTTCAAGCCGCAGGCATTGCTAAACAAAGTCCACCGGCATATGAAGCCGGTTGCAAATTTAGCGCTGCTGCAAGCGCCGCTGTGCCACCTCACATTATTTCGCCGCGCGCAAGCGTTAGTTATATTATGCAAGGTAGTGCAAAGGGAGCGCCAAAAATTGCTCTTATCGCCAGCGGTGATGCTGATGTGAGCGCTTTATATTGGTTTGCTAATGATGCTTATCTTGGCAAGGCTACACTGAAGCAAACACTGTGGTGGACACCTACCACCGCCGGCGAATATAAAGTTCGGGTGGTGGATAGCAATGGCAATGTCGATGTGGTTAGCATCAAAGTCGATTTGCTCCAAGCGGTTCCTAGGTGAAAATCAAAAGCGGCGCCAATGGCGCCGCTTGCGTAAGGTCTATTAGGGTTCAGAATTTAAACCTGGATAGAGTTGATTTTCGATAGCAATACTTAAGTATTTATGCCCGGCAGAGCTAGGGTCTTGAGGACTGTAGAAGAAATAGGCGGTGGGTGACAGACCGATATTACTACCGTTGCACAAAGTAGGGTGGTTAAAAGGTACGATAGCAGAAGCCTGAGAAGTTGCAATGCAGTAAGCATTTGGTGACAGAGCAGTACAAGGATAATTAATATTTACAAAGCCACAGCTTTGATATCCCGTAAATAAATTGTTGATTGCTGGGGTTAAATCCACTGTATCTATCGGCGGTAAACTTGGGTTGGCTGCATTAAGGTTCGTCATATCTTGTGCCAGATACATATTAAAGTTAGCACTTAAAGCACTGAATAAATTATCTGCCGAGCCGCCTAGCCTTGGCAAAATTCCTATATTTCCTAAGTTAATAACTGCGATATGCTTTGCTCCCAGCGCTTGGAGATTGGCAACAGCCGTCATAATATTGTTAGTAGCAGGTACAGTTACTGACTCATAGGGATTGGGTGCGGGAACTCCTGGCGCAGCATAATGGACTAGATCTGCTCCCCCCATCCAAATAATGTATAAAGCATTAGGATCGGCGACTGGATGTGTGGCCATAAAAGCCGACATGAGGAAAGCCAGATCATAATAGGGTCCAGTACTTGTTGTAGCCGTTGCGCCTGTTTCTGCATAAATAGTACCGCCGGACATCGCGGGAGTAATGGAAAGACCTAAATCATTGGCGAAATCAGTATCCCAAAGTGTTACGTATCTGCTTGCAAGGTTTATGTTGCTTATATCCGAGAAGCCATCGCCAAATACATACAATTGACTGGGTACAATTACAACCTTACTAGCATTCGCAGATAAAGGTTTATGTTGTGCTACGCCATTGACATCCACATAATTATAACTAGTAGCAACGTTTAAAGAAAAGACTCCTAGTGCATTAATGGTTCCTGGATTAATAACAACTTGGCAGCTTGCACCATTAGTAAACACTTGGGCACCGTGCAAACTAAGGGGGCAGGTAGTGGCAGAGTCAATTTTAGCAGTTGCTTGATACACTTGACCTAAGCCGGAGACTGTATAGGGCAAAGAAGGACTATTTAAACTGTTGCTCAGATAGAAATTTTTCATATCTGCGCCGGAAACATTTTGGATGGTGTAGGTTATTTTATTACCTGAACCAACGGGGTAGGTTTGGTTTTTGTTAAGCAGGTTCAAATCAGCGGCCAGCGTTTGCGTGATGATACCGCATAAAAGGGCTACGCCTGTTATTAACTGCTTGAAATTAGGGTTACACATGATAAGCTCCACTTTTTAATTAATAGTTAATTGATAGGGCCAGCAAGAAGTATTCAGAGATCTTGTTCACGTTTAAATATAGCAGCTAAATTTTTCTTTGCCTGCACCAATAATTTTCGGATTTTGTGCTAAAATCCTGGCCAATTTTCATAAGGTTAAAACATGATGCAAACTGATTCCGTCCAATTATCTGAAAACGAACAAATTGCCATTCGCCGGCAAAAGCTAGCGAGTCTTCGCGCAGCGGGCAATGCTTACCCGAATGATTTCCATCGCAAAAACTTAGCGGGCGAATTAATTGCCGAGTATGGCGCGCAAAGCAAAGAGGTCTTGGCCGAAAAAAATATTCCAGTGAGTTTGGCCGGTCGCATCATGACGCGCCGCATCATGGGCAAAGCGAGCTTTGTGCATGTGCAAGATATGTCCGGTAAAATTCAACTCTATATTTCCAGTAATGATGTGGGCGCTGACATTTATGAAGCATTCAAAAGCTGGGATATTGGCGACACTATTGGTGTTGAAGGATTTTTGTTTCGCACCAAAACCGATGAATTCAGCGTGCATTGCACCGCCATTCGTTTACTCGCCAAAGCCTTGCGACCTTTGCCCGATAAATGGCATGGGCTCGCCGATCGCGAAGTATGTTATCGGCAACGGTATTTAGATTTAATCGTCAATGAAACATCGCGTACTGTCTTTCAAACTCGTTCGAAAATTGTCAGCAGTTTGCGACAATTTTTAACCCAAGAAAAATTTATCGAAGTCGAAACGCCGATGATGCAAGTCATGGCCGGTGGTGCTGCAGCGCGACCGTTTGTCACGCATCACAATGCGCTCGATATGGATATGTTTTTGCGCATCGCTCCCGAACTGTATTTAAAGCGTTTAGTGGTGGGTGGTTTTGAACGCGTGTTTGAAGTGAATCGCAACTTTCGTAATGAAGGCGTATCGACGCGGCATAATCCGGAATTTACCATGGTCGAGTGGTATCAAGCCTATGCCGATTACATCGATGCCATGAATTTGATTGAAGCTTTATTTAAATATTTAACGCAAGCCGTGTTAGGTCACTCAGCCATTAAATACGGCGATTATGAATTTGATTTTGCTAAACCTTTCCAACGCATCAGTGTGCGCGATTCGATTTTACAATTTAATCCGGATATTTCTGCGGTAGCTTTAGATGATTTTGACGGTGCTTGTGCCATTGCGAAAAAAATGGGTATTGAAGTGCGCAAGAGTTCCGGTTTGGGCAAAGTGCAAATCGATATTTTCGAAGCCACTGTTGAACATCGTCTCATTCAACCTACTTTTATTACTCACTATCCTGCGGAAGTATCACCTTTGGCACGCTTGAGCGATGACAACCCTCTCTTAACCGATCGCTTTGAATTATTTATTGGTGGGCGTGAAATTGCCAATGGCTTTTCAGAATTAAATGATCCGGAAGACCAAGCCGCTCGCTTTCGTCAACAAATGCTGGCTAAAGCCGAAGGTGATGATGAAGCCATGCCCTATGATGAAGATTATATTACCGCTTTAGAGTATGGCTTACCACCGACCGCGGGAGTAGGGATTGGTATTGATCGCTTGGTGATGTTGTTTACCAATTCGCACTCGATTCGCGATGTGATATTATTTCCGCATATGCGTAAAGTAGAGTAGTACTCTATATGGTTTTCGGTTTTGTTGAGCAGGACAGAAGGCGGGCGGGATATTGAACGCAAACTCTCAACAGCAGGGATGCTGTTGTGAAGCCTACAGGGAAGTATTCATGGCGTGTTTGCGAGCAATATCCCGCCCGCCTTCCAGCGAAAAAATCGAAAACTGAAGTAAGCAAAGTATAGCGAAGCGAAACAATGAAAAAAATTTGGGATTACCTCAGCAATAAATTTCGTACTTCCTTTCGCAATAGTTACCAATCTTTGAATGCTTCGCAAATTCAGATTGGTTATTTTTTCTTTGCTGTTTATGCTTTGTATTATTATGTATGGACACATTTTTTTCCTGAACAATATGAAAGTTTAACGTTACGTATCATTGGGATGGCGGGAAGCCTTGGACTCATTCTAAAGAATCATTGGCCACGCGTACTCAAACAATTTCAACCATGGTATGCTTATTTTTTCATGGCTTACGCTTTGAGCTTTTTCCCTGCTTATTTATTATTTTTAAATCAAGCTGCTATTTTGCCTTTGTTAATGGTATTGGCTTGTTTCTTCGTGTTAGTGTTATTATTTGAATGGATTACTTTTAATAGCTTATTTATTGGTGGAATAATCGTTGCCGTTATAGTATGTAGAATTGTGATGGGGGCTTACCCTAATATCCTTGTTTATGAGCCCTATATTGGTATTTATGTTTTCATTATTATTGCGGCCAGTTTGTTTAGTTATCGTAATGTACAGCTGCGAGAAAAAATGATTGAGGGGATGGCGATGGCGGGTGTCAATATCGCGCATGAACTACGCACCCCTTTGTTAGGCATTAAGGCGGGCGCTGCTGGCATTGAACGTTATTTACCCTCTTTATTTAATGGTTATGAATTAGCCAAACAACATGGTTTAAATGTCCCTGAAATTCGTAAAGCGCATTACGATACCATTTTACCAACTCTGAAAACGATTCAACTCGAAGCTAATTATGCCAATACGGTAATCGATATGCTGTTGGTTAATCTTAGTAAAAAACCAGAAGCAAATAGTATTTTTGCGTTAAGCTCAATGCGCGAATGTGTTTTATTGGCTATTGAGCGCTATCCATTTACGTCAGAAATAGAAAAAAAATTATTGCAGATTGCGCCAGAGCATGATTTTAAATTTTACGGTTCCAGTTTATTGATGACGCATGTTTTATTTAACTTAATTAAAAATGCTCTGTATTTTATCGCCAAAGCGAATAAGGGAGAGATTAGCATTCGCTTGCTGCCAGGTAATAAATTTAATGAATTAATTTTCAGAGATACGGGCAGTGGCATTGCCAAGCAAAACTTGTCGCATATTTTTGAACGTTTTTATACCACCACAGGAGTTGGCAATGGGGTGGGGTTGGCATTTTGTAAAACGGTTATTGAAGGTTTTGGCGGGCATATTAATTGTGAGTCTGCAGTGGGTGAATACACACAATTTACCATAGTGTTGCCCAGCATCGAGTGATCACTTGATGATTGTCAAAAATAATTTTCTAAGTTTAAGCGAAGGTATAGTTTATGAATTCTTTAAATACTCTTACGAATAGTATGGCTACCGGCTCTCAGAGTTGGTTTTGGTTGATAATTGCTTGTAGCGTAGGTTTAGTTGTGGCCGCGGTGCTGCACTATTTGGTGTGGCACTTTATCAGTCGCAAAGTTTGTCGCATAGAATTATCGAAGGGTCGTTTACGCGCCATTGTTTTGCAAGCGGCACATTTGCCTCTGTTAATTTTGATCTGGATAATATTTGTTATTTTTCTTCTTAATCAACTCGCTGGTTTTTTTATTCACGATCCTCACCTTCTCAGTGAAATTGATTTGGCGCGTAAAGTGCTTATCATTCTTTGTATATTGTGGTTTTTATATCGCGTTGTTATCAAAGTAGAAGCTTATTATTTACAAGCGCGAGAAAAAATGCGCGATCCGGTCACGGTTAAAGCGATCAGTCGAATTACGCTTATTGTGGTTGGTTTAATTGGGTTACTAATTTTATTAGATACATTTGGTATTGCTTTAACTGCCTTACTGACTTTCAGTGGTATCAGCGTAGCAGCGATTGGCTTTGCCGCTAAAGATTTGCTGAGTAACTTTATCAGTGGGTTAGCGCTCTATTTAAAACGGCCGTTTGTTCTTGGTGATTGGATCAGTTTACCGGAACGACAAATCGAAGGCAATGTAGAAGAAATTGGTTGGTTAAAAACGACGATTCGAAATTTTGAACAGCGACCTATCTATGTACCTAATCGCTTGTTTAGCGAAATTATTATGGTGAACGCTAGCCGCATGAAAAATTATCGTATTCTCGAAAATATTTCTTTACGCTTACAAGATAATGAAAAAATCCAAGCCTTGACCGCTGAAATCGATACGATGTTAGCCGCGCATAATGAACTTGATCACAGCAAATCGCATTATGCGCGTTTAAATGGGATCACTCCAACCTCCATGATCTTAATGCTGTTAGCATATACTCTCACTACCCAGAGTGATAAATTTCAACACGTCAAACAAGACATCTTGGTCAAAACCTTGCAAATTATCACTAAGCATGGGGCGGAATATGCTTTGAATCCCGTGCGTGTGGATATGCAAGATTTTCCGATTAGCCTTGACCGCTAATCATGAGGTCATTTTTTACATGCGTAACACCCTTCACGCTGGCTGCCAATTGGCCTGCATTGTCTTTCGCTTGTTGATTAGCAACATGGCCTTTCAAAAACACAGTGCCGGCGCGAGTACTAACATGAATGACTTCTCCAACATCCGGTACTCCATTAGTCTTCAATACCCATTTCACTTTAGTAGTAATATAAGCATCCTGCGTGCTGGTAGAACTATCTTTAATAGATAAGTCATCAAAGTTAACCGAGCTCACACCCTGGGTTGACTCAGCGATCTTGATGGTTTTCATGGCGCACTTCAAGGTGCTACACACCCCTGACAACGTAACCACTTTATTCTCAGTGCTGACATTAATGGAGCTGGCATCTACTCCACGGGTTGTTGCTAATTGACTTTTAATTTTAGTGGTAATCCAACTATCACTTATATTCTGCTGGGCACTGGTAGCAGATGCAGGCGTGGGTGGTGTATCTGCATAAGTGTAGGCACAAGCAAAAAACAATAATAAGATTAGTAATTTTACAACTAAATTTGATGATTTATTCATGATGCTCTCCTTTTGAGGTTGAAAATTAAAAAAGATAGGCTTGCAATTTCTGCGCAACAGGCGTAGAACTATATTAACAATAACAAGCAAGGACCCCAGTATAAGAAAGTTAATAATCCGCAGTCTTGATTTTAATCAGGCAAAAGGCTGTAAGCTCAATTTTAATCAAAGCTAGGAGAGTAAGATGATCAAAAATAGACAGCATGCGAATGTATCTTGTGGTAATTGTTCCGTAGCAAGTTTATGTATTCCTCGTCATGTGAATAACGAAGAAACAGAAAAATTAAATGCGCTGATAACGAATGTATGTTACCTAGAGTCGCATGAATTTGTTTATTCACAAGCGCAAGAGATGAAAAATATTTATGCCTTGCGCAGCGGTTGTTGTAAAGAATATTCCCTAAACGCTGACGGCGATGAAACGATTCATAATTTTTTTCTGCCTGGCGATCTATTGGGTCTTGAATCGATTGCAGTAAAAAGATATTCCTTTACGATAGAAACCGTGCAACCGAGTGTGTTTTGTGTAATTCCTTATGAACCTTTGTTGGAGTTGTTGAGTGAATGTCCGGATTTAAAGCGACGCTTTATCAATATCACCAGTTATAAAATGCAGAATAGTTTTTTCATTCCCAACACCACCAATGCCAAGGCACGCACCGCGGCGTTTTTATTGAATGTGTGTTTCCGTTTGCGGGAGCGGGGCAGGGGTATCAACCATTTGCAATTGCCTATGTCGCAATACGACATTAGTAAATTTTTAGGCTTAGCGCCGGAAACCTTGTGCCGGATTTTGCACGATTTCCAATACAAAGATTTATTAGTGTTAAAAAATAAAACCATTTCTTTGCTAAATTTGGATGTCCTACAAGAAATTGCGGGTTGCAAAGAATATGTGACTCAGGCTGAAACAGCTTGAGCAGTTGATATTTATCAATTAAATTGCCCCGCAGCCTTCTCATAATACACAGGGAGGAGGTATGCATGCATAAAGAAATTGGTCGTCTGCAATTCATGGCTTTTGCTATGGCAATTTTTGCGGTGCAATGGGCCACTAATTTGCAGCTAGCTTATACCAGTGATTTATTTACTATCTTGGGTGCTAAATCCAGCCAATTATCTTACCTTTGGTTAGCCGCGCCCATCACCGGCTTAGTGATCCAATTTTTATTGGGCCCTATTAGCGATGCCACTCAAACCTCTTGGGGCAAACGGCGGCCGTATTTATTAGTCGCCGGAATTTTATTTAGTATTAGTGTGGCTTGTTTGGCTTACAGTCATGCCTTGTGGGTCGCGGTGTTGCTGTTATGGATTTTATATTTAACGCAAAATGCCAGCCTTGCCATGACGCGCGCTTTAACCGGTGATATTACACCGTCAACACAATTGGCGCCGATGTATACACTGCAAACGGTATTTACCGCGCTAGGTGCAATTTTTGCCGGGCTTATTCCGCTGTTATTAACGCATTTTTTACCGCAGGTTACAGCTGCCACGAAAGGCAGTTTATCACCGATAGTGAAAGGGATTTTTATGGTGGCGGGCATTGTTGGTTTGCTAGGCATCGTGGGCCTGTTTGTGATCGTCAAAGAAACGCCCGCAAAAATTAAGCGACACACACAAGGCTTAAAAAGTTTTTTTCAGGATTTTGCTTCTGCGTTACGCCATATTCCAACGGCCATTAAATTTTTTTTCCGCCCCGCAATTTTTTATTTGGTTTGGACAATTTACCATTTGGATTTTTTTTCCTTTTGCTTTAGCGCAACATTTTTATGGCTTAAAGGTGGGCGCTGATCTTTTAAATGACGTAAGCCAACAGCATTTGTTAGAAAAAGGCGCCACTTTAACCGCGATTTGTTATGGCATCAATCAAATTATGTCGATCGTGTATGTATTATTTATTCCAGCTTTAGTTAAAAAAATTGATGAAAAAATAATTTTTGGAATCGCGACTTTAATAGGTGGTTTAGGTTTGGTGCTTAGCTTACTGACCCATAGTTTCGTTATTTTGATTATCGGTATGTTAGGGCTAGGCATGATGGTCGCCGCGACCAATGCGATTCCTTACATTACTGTCACGCGTGAAATTGGCAAAGAGAAAATGGGTTTATATTTAGGCGTGTTTAATATCACTATCACCGTTCCGCAAATTATTGCCGGGCTGTTAGCAGGAGTTATGAGCCAACATTTATTTCACAATGATGCGCGGCAAATTATTTTATTAGCGGGGTGGTCGATTGCTTTTGGTGGTTTAATTGCGCTGGGGCAATTAATGCTGAAAAGCAAAAAATAGAAACTGGGCTATACTTTCTCTCAAATTCATATTTATCGGTGTTCAGTATTAATTTTAATAAGAGAGGGATAATACTATGTTTCCTACTGATCTTCCACATCAGCGGCTGGCACCAGGGCCCAGAACCCCTCCATTAGCAGAGCCTCTTTCTCGGCGAAATTCCGAGGAGTTGTTTCCATCGCCTCGATCTGGTTCTTTTCCTCAGCTATTTACTCAGCCAGGAGATCTAATTATTGGTCGAGGCGGCCCTTTAACAGCTACCTGTATATCTCCAAATTTTCCAGAAACAACGCTTCCGTATCAGAATTCAATGCCCTATGTATGGCCTGCTCCTCTTCGCCCTGCTCCTTCTGGTTCACAGAGTAAAGCACCAAGCGGACCCCGTACTCTTAAGCCGGCTGCAGGTATACCTATGCCTTCAACTCCTCTTTATTCGTCTCCACGGCTGCAACCGCTATCCCCTCCAGCTTCGCCACCGCCCCAATTTAACAGCTTAGTTATGGACTCTCAAGCAGTGTTTATGCTTGTCCATAGTCGTTTACTACCTCCTGTTTTGCCGCCACTAGGTTCTCCATGGAGACCATTTCATCAACCAACAATAGCACCGACGGCTGTGGCAGCGTTAAGAACGCCTATACAGCAAGGCATAGCACCAGCTATAGAAGCAAAACAATGCTTGGGGTGCGGAAAGCCTTATCCGCCAGATTATAGCCGTAGTAACACCTCTACTCGATGGTATATGGTAAATGATTTTTTTGGTGAAGATGGTGAGCTTAGAAGCTTTGTTTCTAAATACACCACTGTAAACGATGCAGAATACGTTCGTTGTGAGAAATGTTACAGAGCTTTTTCAGACGAAAAATGGAAAATGCTTGAACGTCAAAAAAGAAGGGAGGAGCTTGAACGTCGAAAAAGAAGGAGGTCTAAACTTCTTTAAATGCTGAGCATTGTATATGCCAGCTTTGCCACATTTTCCGAACCATCTAAAGTGCCGAGTTTATCGCGAACGATTTTTAATTCATTGATGATCGAATCGCGATGCACGCCGTTTTCTAACATTTCTAAAATCGCTTGGCTTAACTTTTCAGCATTCACATCATTCTGTAAAAATTCCGGCACGATGCGTTTGCCCGCCACGACATTACACAAACCGATATTTTCTATTTTGATAAAATGTTTCAGCAGGCTGGCAGTAAGGCGTGGTACTTTGTAAACGATGACCATCGGTTTTAATAATAAAGCGGTTTCCAGAGTTGCAGTGCCGGAAGAAACGATGAGCGCATCACAGACATTCATCGCATCATAGGTTTGATTTTCGATGAGTTTAATTTTTAAAGTGGTTTGCGCTAAAAATGGCGTTAAATCATCTTGTGTAATAGTGGAAGCCAGCGGTAAAACAAATTCGGCATTGGGTAACTGCGTTTTGATTTTTTCTGCCGCTTGCAACATCGGCGGCAAAAGGCGTTGAATTTCGCGCTGCCGGCTGCCCGGCAACAAACCGATGACGGGCGCATGACTTGACAGCGCAAATTTTTGTTTGGCTGTTTCAACGCTGCAAGTCGGTTTCACGACATGGGTTAAAGGATGGCCGACATACGTGACAGGTACATGATGGCCTTGATAAAAATCGACTTCAAAGGGAAAAATCACCGCCATGTGATCGACCACTTTAGCAATTTTTTTTACGCGCCCTTGCCGCCAAGCCCACACTTGCGGGCTGATATAAAACAAAACTTTAATGCCTAATTTTTTTGCTAAAGCGGCTAGGCGTAAATTAAATCCCGGATAGTCGATGAGGATTAATAAATCGGGGCGATTGTTGATGAGCGTTTGTTTTAATTGTTTAAACACGCGTAAGATTTGTGGCAAATGTTTGATAACATCGCCAAAGCCCATTACTGCCAGCTCAGCGCAATCGACTAAAATATCCACGCCGGCTTCACGCATTTGCCGCCCACCCACACCATAAAAATAAAATTCAGCTGGATATTTTTTTAAGGCACGCACCAACTCTGCTCCGTGTTGTTCACCGGACGCTTCGCCTGCAACAAGCATAATTTTTTTAGAAGCAATCCCCCCCTTTGGCAAAGGGGGGCAGGGGGGATTTTCGGGGAAGGGTAACATTCTTACTGTAACTCCGCTAAATTTTTTTCAATCAAGGTCGTAATATCATAAGCAATTTTTAAAGCATTGCGACCGGCGATGCCGTCTACTAAAGTCGGTTTGTGGTTGACAATCGAATCGATGAACGCGCTGATTTCAGTTTTGATCGCATCATCTTTAGCAAATTTTTCTTGGCTAATTTTAACATCTGGAATACCGGGAAATAATTCACCTTTGCCCTTACGATACACCGATAATTTCTTTTCGTGTAAATTTAATGAAATATAGGCATCCTCCTGAAAAATTCGCATCCGTCGCTCAGTTTTTAGCCCAGCGCGGCTGGCGGTGACATTAGCCACGCAACCATTGGCAAATTGCAAGCGCACGTTCGCGATGTCGATTTGCTGCGTTAAAATGGGTGTGCCATTGGCGCGGATTTCCGTGAGTGGCGAATTAACCATGCTACAAATTAAATCGATGTCATGAATCATGACATCGAGAATCACATTCACATCGGCACCGCGTGGTGTGAAAGGCGCGATGCGATGCGCTTCAATAAAACGCGGCTTATTTAAAATACCTTGTAAGGCTAAAATCACACGATTAAAACGCTCTAAATGTCCCACTTGCAATAAAACTTTGTATTGCTTGGCAAGCGCGATTAACTCGTCGGCTTGTTCCAGCGTACTGGTAATCGGTTTTTCCACCAACACATGCACACCATTTTGTAAGAAAAATTTAGCGACTTCATAATGCAGCAAAGTGGGCGTGACGATGCTCACCGCATCGACTTTGCCAATTAAATCTTCATAATGCGTATAAGCAGTAGTATTATTTTTTTTAGCGATTTCTTGTGCGGTTTTTTCATTATGATCCACCACGCCAACTAACGCAACTGCTTTTAAAGCCGCGTATTTTTCAGCATGAAATTTGCCTAAATAACCTACGCCAATCACGGCGCAACGAAGAGGTAATGTATTCATTTAGCTTAATAGCCCATGTGAAGTTGTTGGGCCTGAATAGTTAATTCATGTAATGTTTTTAAACGTTCTGTGTCGATACTTGATTTATATTGCAATACATCTTTTACTAACACTCGCCGGCGAGTTCCTACTTTACGATAGGGCAGTTGTTTTTTTTCTAGTAATTTTACTAAGTAAGGCCTTGATACATTTAAAAAATCTGCGGCTTCTTGCGTTGTTAGTTCAGCATGATCAGCATGCATAGAAATCAGGGTGACTGCGTTGCCATTTGCCATCTGAGTTAGCATGTCGACTAATAGTCGTAATGCTGAGGCAGGCAAAGTTAATTTCTCTAATATATTACCCTTTTTGAGTAATTGGATTGTTGGGTGAGCAGTTGATTGCGCATAAGCAGCTAATATACGGCTAGATTTTTTAGCTTGCTGCGTTTCCTTTTCTGTAGGAATAATGGTTTCACATGGATCCAAAGGGAGTGCTAGAGACATAGTTTGTTTCCTCTTTAAATACTACATTTACAGTATAACATATTCGAAGCAGACGAAACAAACGAAATGAGTGAATAGGATAATAGTTTATTTGCTATTTCACAATAAGTTGAGCTAAATGAGTAGCCTGCTCAATAGTTTTAGCTGGTGCTTTTTCTATTAATTTTGCGTTTCGTGTCGCATAATCTAAAGATTTTAATTGATGGACCAAAACAGCCCCTTTAATTTCCAACTCAGCTGGAAGTACAATTTCTAACTTAATGCCTCTAATAGTACTCGTGATAGGCGCTACAATAACAAGATCAGTATGTTCATTAAATAGTTTGCGTGAAATAACTAAACCAGGACGACGTTTCATAATTTCCTTACCGCTGCTTGGATCAAAATCTATCCAGATAATATCACCTTGTTCTGGAATATATTGCATCAAAACTCCTTCCCAACAGTCGGTGTCCTCAGCCACATTTTATCTTCTTTAGTTAATTTCAATTTCTTTTTGGGGCTGCCAGCCAGTACTTCTTCTAAGGTGAGAGTTTCAACAGGCGTCAAAATTATTTTATTGTTTTTAACGGATAAATCTAATGGTGAACCTACATGCAGTTTCAAAGATTTCAAAACAGCTTTTGGGATACTAATAATACTAGCTCCCCCTGATTGACGAATTGCAAGTGTTGACATAATTAATTTTCCCCGTCTGAATTCACATCAAAAGTATAACATTGTTATACTAAAATGGCAAGTTCCCGAGTTTAAATTAATAACTCTAGCAGGGCTTTCCCCGTCATTTCTTTTGGCTGCGGCAAACCCATAATTTTTAACAATGTGGGTGTGACATCACACAGCGCGCCATCAGCATGAATAAATTTCGCTGGGCGACCTAAATATACTAAGGGTACTGGTTCACTGGTGTGCGCCGTGTGCGGTTGATGGGTAGAGGGATCAAACATTTCTTCGGCATTGCCATGGTCAGCCGTCAATAACATTTCGCCACCGACTTTTTGCAACGCCGGAATAATACGCGCTAAACTCGCATCGAGCGCTTCGATGGCTTTAATCGCAGCATCTAATTTGCCACTGTGTCCGACCATATCGGCGTTGGCATAGTTACAAATGATCACATCGTATTTATTTGATTCAATCGCTGCGACTAATTTATCGGTGAGTTCCGGTGCACTCATTTCGGGTTTTAAATCATAGGTCGCCACTTTGGGGGATGGCACTAAAATCCGATCTTCACCAACAAACGGCTCTTCGCGTCCGCCATTAAAAAAGAAAGTCACATGCGCATATTTTTCCGTTTCCGCGATACGCAATTGTTTGAGATTAAGTTTCGCTAAATATTCACCCAGCACATTGTTAAGCGATTGCGAGGGATAAGCGATGTGCGAGGGAATATCGGCGGCATATTCCGTGAGGCTGACAAAATCGGCAAGCTTGGGTAATTTGTGGCGGATAAAGCCGGTAAAATTGGGATCTAAAAAAGCACGGCTTAATTGTCGCGCCCGATCCGCGCGAAAATTCATAAAAATAATGACGTCATCATCATGGATTTGCACCGGCTGCTCGCCAGTTTTAAACAAACAAGTTGGCAACACAAACTCATCGGTTTCATTGCGCGCATAAGCCATGGCTAAAGCCGTTTGCGCATCGGGCGCGGTGAACTCACTGTTGCCTAAAGTGAGCATATCGTAAGCTAATTGCACCCGATCCCAGCGGTTATCTCTATCCATTGCATAATAACGGCCGCAGATCGACGCAATTTTACCGCGCCCCAGTTCAGCACATTTTTTCTCGAGCGCTGCTAAATAAGTAGCTGCACTTTTTGGCGGGGTGTCGCGGCCATCTAAAAAGGCGTGCAAATACACTTTTTTTTGGCGCCGCGTTTTACCGCGCATTCCAGCATCGCTTGAATGTGCGTGTCGTGACTGTGTACGCCGCCATCGGAGAGTAAACCTAGAATGTGTACTGCGCTATCTTTTGCAATAGCCGTATCAACGGCTGTGGTTAAAACAGGATTTTTAAAAAATTCGCCATTATTAATTGCAATACTGACGCGACCTAATTCTTGCGCCACCATGCGACCGGCGCCCATATTTAAGTGTCCGACTTCGGAATTGCCCATTTGCCCCACCGGTAAGCCGACATCAAGGCCAGAGCCCGAAATTAAAGTGTGCGGCGCGCTTTGCCACAGTTTTTGCCAGGTCGGCGCATGAGCTTGCGCAATGGCATTGCCATCAGTTTCTTCGCGATAACCAAAGCCATCGAAAATAATTAAGAGATAAGGGCGGTGGGAGAGAGACATAACATACCTAATTGAGTTTTTACTTCAGTTTGTTCAGCAACCAGTTCGGTTTTGAGGCTGGCTAAAAGCTGTATTTTATCATCTATTACGATGGCATCGACAACGGCACCCATTTCTTTATCGGGATCGCTTGCCAAATAAAGAATTTGACCCGGCGAGGGTACAGTGTCAGCACTCAGAACAGCCTTATAAAGTTGCTGCTTGGGCTTGCCCAAATACTGCATGCGGGCAATGATTTCTTGTCCGGTATAACAGCCTTTGTCAAAACTCACGGCACCCAGTTGCGGCAAATTTAAATCATGTGGCAAAAACAAGCCGCTGCTCGCGGCATACACCGTTGGAATGCCGGCTTGAATGCGTTCTGCTTGCGTGCTTGCTAAAGGCAGGAGAGGGCAATCATTTGGCTTGACTATTGCCACGTTAGTTTTTGAAAACACCGCATATTTTTCTAAGTTTTGTTGCGCAATCGGTGCCAAATCTGCAGGCATTCGCAAGTAAAAATCACCTCCTGCTTTAAACAATTCAAACAAGCTAATAATGCGGCCTTTAGGATTACAATGGGCAGCGAGTGAGGCATGTGTTTCGTTAATTAGGCGTACATCACAGGTTAACTGGCCTTGTAAAAAAGACTCAGATTTAGCGCCGCTAATTTGCATAAGTGCGTAGTTGTTCATAGCCTATAGTATACGCAAATCCCACCTGGAAAGAGAGTTTGCATTTCGCCCTATTTCCCCGTACAATACCCACCCCAAAAAAACCTTTTAGGAAAGAATTTGTTATGCCAAATGTGAAAGTGAAACCTAATGAACCGTTTGATGTTGCGTTGCGTCGCTTTAAACGTGCCTGTGAAAAAGCCGGCATTTTAGCGGAAGTACGTGATCGTGAAGGCTATGAAAAGCCTACGACTGTCCGTAAACGGAAAAAGGCGGCAGCAGTAAAACGCGCGCAAAAGAAGCAATTTAGCAGCATGCCACGGGCAGCGCGGGGTCGGAGTGGCGCTAGCCGTTCGAGCAGCAACAGTCGAACCAGTAGCCGTACTGGCAGCACTCGCAGCACGGGTGGTGAACGCAGTAGTTCTTATGCAGGTGCACGCAGCAGCTACGCAGCGTAATTCATTATTATGTCCGAACTGAAACAACGCATCACTGAAGATATGAAAACCGCGATGAAGGCGCATGAAAAAGAGCGCCTCGGGGTTATTCGTCTGATTCAAGCCGCTTTGAAACAAAAAGAAGTTGATGAACGCATTGAGCTCACCGATACCGATGTATTGGCCATTTTGGACAAAATGGTTAAGCAGCGTAAAGATTCGATTGAACAGTTTGAAGCCGCCAATCGGCAAGAATTAGCTGACAAAGAAAAATATGAAATCAGTGTAATTCAAAATTATTTGCCACAGGCCTTAACAACTGACGAAATCAATACTCTCATTGCAGCAGCAATTACTGCAAGCGGTGCCAAAGCGATGGCCGATATGGGCAAAGTAATGGCCATTCTAAAACCGCAGTTGCAAGGCCGCGCGGATTTAGGTGCAGTTAGTAAACAAATCAAAGACAAGCTTTCTTGAATTCCAAAAAAATTCTCACCTGGTATCAGCAACTTCCTTTTGCTTTTCTAACCCTAGCATTATTTTTATTTCTCTATCAACAACTCGTTCAATTTAATATTTTTCAAGATGGCATGTTGTATGCTTGCTTGTCGATGAATATGGCGCATGGCATGGGTTCGCTGTGGCAACCGGCTTTTACGCCCGCTTTTTGGCCGCATTTTTATGAGCACCCACCGCTGGCTTTTTGGTTGCAATCCTGGGCATTTCATTTATTGGGCGATGCTTGGTTTGCTGACCGCATTTATACTCTGTTCACCATTTTATTATTGCTTAGCGCTCTCATTATTATCCAGCGTAAATTGACTGGTTATGCGCTTTATTTAGTAATTATTTTTTGCTGGTTGATTAATTTGGGCGATATCAATACCTATGTACATAATTATATTGAATGTACTTTCTGCGTGTTTACCACCTTCGCCGTAGTATTTATTTTATTGGCGCTGCAAGGCCAAGTTCGCACCCGTGCGTTCAGTTTTTTAATAGTGGCCAGTGCTTTGATGAGTGCCGCTTTTTTTTACCAATGGCGTGCAAGCATTTTTCCCTCTGGCAACGCCTTTTATTTATTGCTTCGTATTGCGTACTATCCGTTGGCAAATCGCGCTTTTATATACACTCACCTTAATACTGGGTACTGGCATTTTGGTGGGGCTGATATTATCTTATCCGCCTGCGTATCACACGATGAGTGAATATTTTAGTACACAATTAATCCCTTCTTTATTAGGCGAGCGTAGCGGCCATTACATCGGTTGGAAACGATTTTATAATCTAGCCTTATTATTAAAAGCTATAGCCCCTGTTCTGATCCTGAGCATGTTACTAAGCTATTGGCAAGCAAGGCGCACGCAAACCGCTGTCAAAACCGTGTTAAAAACCGTTATTAATTCACGAGCAAATCTTTTTTATGGCTTGATGATGTTAGTTGCTTTTCTGCCTACGTTAATCAGCTCGCGACAAGATTTTCATTATTTTGCCCAAGCTATGCCGTTTGCAGTGTTATTATTCAGCAATATTTTAAGTCCTTTGTATGTGGAGATAGGTCATGGGATAAAAACTAAGTTACATAAATTATTATTGAGCGCAAGTGTCCTGGTGTTATTGATTGCAATTTGTGTATTTGCCAAGGCGTTTGCAACACCCGGGAATCGGATCGCAAGGTTTGATGATATTCAGGCCATCAGCGCTGTAACAGGAGATTATGCAACGATTTCTGTGGCTGCGAATTTAAGTAATCAGTGGGGTCTGGCGGCAGATTTTTATCGCTATCATCATATTATTATCACGCCGCGAAAAAGTAGTCTTTATTATTTGCAATATCAAGCTGTGACTACTTCCCCACCTGCGGGATACCATTTATTGCCCATAAAATTACGTGAATTTAAGCTATATCAGCGTGACTAATGTTATAATTTAACTGGTAAAAATCCTCTCTTTAAAATCACATGGCCGGCCGCATTCCTCAACCTTTCATTCATGACTTACTCGCCCGGGCAGATATCATTAGCCTTATTGATGCGCGCGTGCCTTTAAAAAAAATGGGTGTGAATTACAAAGCCTGTTGCCCGTTTCATAATGAAAAAACGCCCTCTTTTGTGGTGAATGCCACCAAGCAATTTTTCCATTGTTTTGGCTGTGGTAAAAGTGGTAGCGCGATTGGTTTTTTTAATGGATTACGATCGCTTAAGTTATATCGAAGCGATTGAAGCCTTAGCGAAAGAATATGGCTTAACTGTGCCGCGTGAAGCAGGTAATGTTGAAAGCGCAGAAAAAGTTGAAGATAGTAAAAAACTTTATGTTGTCTTAGCAGCAGCAGCGGAATTTTATCAGCAACAATTGCGTACTCATTCTAACAAAGAGAAAGCGATTGGTTATTTAAAATCACGCGGTTTATCTGGCCAAATTGCCAAACAATTTGGTATTGGGTACGCTCCCAGTGGCTGGAGCAATTTGCAAGACCATTTAAAAGAACACGATAAAACGCTGTTGGTTAAAGCGGGCTTAACTATCGAGAAAGACAATAACAAAAATTATGATCGGTTTCGTGAGCGTATTATGTTTCCGATTCGCGATTCGCGTGGTCGTGTGGTAGGTTTTGGTGGCCGCATTATTAATCCAGAGGATGAACCAAAATATTTAAATTCACCTGAAACGCCGGTATTTCAAAAACGTTTGCAATTGTATGGTTTGTATGAAGTATTGCAAAAACGCCGTGCAATCAGCAAATTATTGGTGGTGGAAGGTTACATGGATGTGGTAGCGCTCGCGCAATTTGGTATTCATTATGCGGTAGCCACTTTGGGAACTGCCACCACGCCCGAGCATATTCAATTGTTATTGCGTCACACTCAACACATTGTATTTTGTTTTGATGGCGATAATGCCGGTCGCAATGCGGCCTGGAAAGCCTTGCAAGTGATGCTGCCCTTCATGGATGATAATATTCGTGCTGATTTTTTATTTTTACCAGGTGAAGATGATCCTGACACTCTTGTGCGTCGCGAAGGCAAAACAGGTTTTGAGCAACGCTTGCAAGAGGCGCCGGCTTTATCACAATATTTATTACAACACTTAAGCAGCGCCGGTAATTTACATAGCCTCGAAGGGCAAGCACAATTTGTGAGCGCTGCGGCTCCTCTTATTAAACAAGTTCCCGGGCTGTTGTTGCGTTACAAATTGTTGGAAGAATTGGCCCATCAAGCCAAAATGAATCTTGCCGCTTTGAGCGAGATGACGGGCATTGCCTTACCTAAAAGTGAGGCTAACAAACCTTTACCACGTACGCAGCCCAAAAAGCAGCAGCCTTCCCTCATGCAGCAAGTGATTACTTTGTTGTTACAACACCCCGAATTGGCACAAACTGTGGACAATTTCTCGCCTTGGCGGGACTTAGACTTGCCGGGTAGCAGTATTTTTTGTGAATTACTTGATTTACTGGAAAAAAATCCTAATCTTACTACTGGAGCAATGCTCGAGTATTGGCGTGAGCAAAACGAAGTATTCTCACATTTGCAAGCCCTTGCCGGGCGAGAAATTTTGTTGCCGGAGACTAACTTAAGCGCGGAGTTTGGCGCGATTTTACAAAAATTATTGCAGCAGGCCAAGCAGGATGAGTTGAACAACTTGCAAAAAAAGGCTGAGCAAAACCGCTTAACCGAGACCGAGCGACAACAATATTTAACGTTATTACAGAAAAAATAGGTAAAAAATTTATGAGCAGTATCGATACTACGCAACGTCAATCAGAATTAAAAAGCCTCATCGCCAAAGGTAAAGAGCAAGGCTATTTAACTTACGCTGAAGTCAATGATCATTTACCAGCCGATATTGTCGAGCCTGAACAAATTGAAGATATCATCGGCATGATTAATGACATGGGCATCAATGTCTATGAAACGGCGCCCGATGCAGATAGCCTGATTTTGGCAGACACTACGCCAGTGGCCGATGAAGAAGTGGCGGAAGAGGCGGCCGCGGCAATTGTGTCGGTAGAACAAGAATTTGGCCGTACCACGGATCCGGTGCGCATGTATATGCGTGAAATGGGTACGGTGGAATTGTTAACGCGCCAAGGCGAAATTGTCATCGCTAAACGTATTGAAGAAGGCGTGCAACAAATGTTGGAAGCGATTGCCGAATATCCCGGCAGTATTGCCCATATCGTGCAACGTTATGACCACGTAGCAACGGGTGAAGTGCGGCTGGGCGAAATTATGACAGGCTATCGCAATGTGGAAGAAGATGATGGTGTGCCAGAGAATTTAAATGAAGAAGAAGCGGCCGAAATGCCGGAAGCCGAGGAAAATGCGGAAGATGAAGAAAGCGTTGAAAGTGGGCCCGATCCCGTATTAGCTAAAGCTTATTTCGATCGTTTGCGTGCCGCGTATAATAAATTTGTCAAGAGTGATGTCAAAAATGGCCGCGATCATAAAAGCACCATCAAACTCGCAGCCGAATTAAAGGCCATTTTTTTAGAAGTCAAATTAGCCCCTCGACAATTAAATTTATTAACCCGCAGCATTCGTGAAATGATGAATTTTGTGCGTGCACAAGAGCGTGAAGTCATGCAGTACTGCGTGGTAAAAGCCAAAATGCCACGCAAAGATTTTATGAAATCGTTCACCGGCAATGAAACCGATTTGAAGTGGGCTGCCAAGTTAGCCAAAAGCAAAGTGCCATTTGCGGATCACGTTGCTAAATATCTTGACGCCATTAAAGCCGCGCAAGAAAAAATTGTCGCACTGTGTGAAAAATCCAATTTGTCGGTTGATAATATTCGCGAATTAAATCGCAAAATGTCGATTGGTGAAGCGAAAGCCCGCCGTGCCAAAAAAGAAATGATCGAAGCCAACTTGCGCTTGGTAATTTCAATCGCGAAAAAATATACTAATCGTGGCTTACAATTTTTGGATTTAATTCAAGAGGGCAATATTGGCCTCATGAAAGCGGTTGATAAATTTGAATACAAACGGGGTTATAAATTTTCGACCTATGCGACTTGGTGGATCCGGCAGGCGATTACCCGCTCGATCGCCGATCAAGCGCGCACCATTCGTATCCCCGTGCACATGATCGAAACGATTAATAAATTAAATCGCATTTCACGGCAAATGTTGCAAGAAACGGGCATTGAACCTACGCCCGAAGAATTGGCAGTGAAAATGGATATGCCGGAAGATAAAATTCGCAAGATTTTAAAAATTGCCAAAGAACCGATTTCAATGGAAACGCCGGTGGGTGATGATGATGATTCACACTTAGGGGATTTCATCGAAGATACCATGATGGAATCGCCCGTCGATGCGGCGACGCGCGAAAGCTTGAGTGAAGCCACGCGCGAAATTTTATCGACGCTTACTACGCGCGAATCGAAAGTATTACGCATGCGCTTTGGTATTGAGCTAAATACCGATCACACCTTAGAAGAAGTCGGTAAACAATTTGATGTCACGCGTGAACGGATCCGACAAATTGAAGCCAAAGCCTTGCGTAAATTGCGTCATCCGTCGCGTTCGGAACGCCTACGCAGTTTCTTGGATGCGGATTAATATACTCCAACTTGAAGGTATCAACTTGATACTATCAAGTTGATACCTTCAAGTTGAGTGTCCGGGACAACAGATAAGAGAATCAACGTTGGCATCGTGGACAATATACCGTTTGCCGCTGGCCTAAGCGCGATAATTTTAATAGGCTTTGACATTTTAAACAAGGTAAGCCGGCGCGATCATAAACATTGAGTACTTGTTTGAAATAGCCGGGTTTGCCATCGCTACCCACAAAATCACGCAGTGTAGTGCCACCCATTTTAATGGAGCGCTCTAACACAAATTTAATTTGCGTGGCTAATTGTTCATAGGCTTCTAAGGAAACTTTCCCGGCTGGTTTTTGTGGTTTAATGCCACTTAAAAATAATGCTTCATTGGCATAAATGTTGCCAACACCTACCACATTGTGGCTATTCATAATAAATAATTTGGTGGCAATTTTTTTGCGCCGTGAAACTTCATGTAGATAAGCCCCCGTAAAATCATCGCTTAAAGGTTCTGGCCCTAAATCTTTTAATAAATCATGTTGCAAAGGGTCGCCCGTTAACCACAATACGCAACCAAAGCGGCGTGGATCATTAAAACGCAAACAGAGATTATTTTCAAAAAGAATATCGAGATGATCGTGTTTTAAATGTGGCGTGGTAGACGACAAAATCCGCACATTGCCTGACATTCCCAAATGAATCAGCAAACAACCCTGCTCGGCATAGAGTAATAAATATTTTCCGCGTCGCGTGACGTGATGAAAATGTTGTTGCAATAATAATTTATCTAAGCGTGGTGTGAGCGGCCAGCGCAAACGCGTTTCGCGAATGATCACTTGCGTAATTGCGCGATCAATTATGTGCGGCGCAATGCCGCGACAGGTGGTTTCAACTTCGGGGAGTTCGGGCATAGCAAGCTAGCTTTCAGAGAAATTTATGATTGCGCATAGTATAGTGATTCTACACGATGGAGAGCACAGATTTTTTGAGTGCTAATCGTCGTATTTAGCGAACTCCGCTTGAAGCTCCTGCGGTGAACACTCATTGAGACCACCGGCGTTGTAATGTAGCCAAATAACGTTCTTTGTACTAAAAAGATGAGCTAAATCGTGATTAAGCAGTTTATAAATGCATACAATATTTATTGATCTTGTTGTCTTTGGTAAGGTAGGATTTTGCCATCGCTTAGGATGCAAAACCTGTTCAAAAGCAAGGTAAGGGTGATGGTAGAGCTTTATTAGGTCTTCTGTATTGTTATCTA
>JABDGN010000019.1 GCA_013285995.1 Gammaproteobacteria bacterium | reverse complement strand
GTGGTCATGCAATACAAGATCCATGTGGTGCATGACAGTGATGCGGGTAATCCCTGGGGATTAGCCATCGAAGGATTTGTTGATGAGCCAGTCCGAATTTCAACCAACGTATAGGAATTAATAATGAACAAAATAATAATACTAATAGTCAGTCTTTTAATAACCACTACCATCCTGGCCGATCAAACCGTGGTCTGGTCGCGTGATCCGATTAATATTACTTTGCCAATCGCAAAAGAGAAGATGGTGACGTTTCCTAATGCCGTGATGGTAGGTGCCGATCAGGATTTTCTAAATAATGTGAACGTTACCAATACAAATGGCACTTTGTATCTGACCGCCAAAACGGCTTTTGCTGTTCGTCGTGTACAGGTAAAAGATACAGTAACAAATAGTCTGGTGCTATTAAATATTTCGGCAGGCGCTCAGGGTAATACACAAGCTGTTACGGTGACATATCCTAATCAGGCGATTGCACAGCAAAGTATTTCCAATTCTGGTGCAGAAAATTATGTCACCTTAACCCGTTATGCGGCGCAAATGCTATTCGCACCCGTGCGTTTACTTCCAACTGATCCAACGATTACCCAAAGCCCAATGCAGGCGCATCATACGGAGCCTTTGTTATTAGACAACTCAGCAATTGCTGAGCCGCTGCAAGCCTGGCAAAAAGACAATGTCATTGTCACAGCAGTTAATGTACGCAATCAATTGGCGACCCCACTAACGATTACGCCTGCTTTGTTATGCGGAACCTGGCGAGCTGTTACTTTTTTACCGACTAATCATTTAGCTTTGCGCGGCGAGCCTGGCGACAGCGCTGTTGTCTTCCTCATTTCAAATGATGCGTTTGGACAAATAATGCAACAACAGTGCCAAGGTTAGGAGAATAACAATGAGTATAAAATCTAATCATCTTTCTTTAAAAGTTTGCGGCATTATTGCCGTTGGCGTGGTCGTGTTATTAGTTGTAGTAGCCAAAGTGTTTCATCACAGCAACACTTCGTCTGTAAATGCTAATAGCAATGAACAACCCATCGTCAAGCGACTCAACGACAACAGCACCGGCGACAGTGCCAATGAAACTCTGCAAACCTTAATTGCCCAAAACAGTCAGTTGAAAGCGGCGCAGGAAAAGCAACAAAACAATCAGGACAAGTTACAAACTGATTTGCAAAACCAATTGCAGACTGCTGAAAATAATTCTCAGCAGGAAATTTCATTGTTGCAAAACACCTTGTCCACGATGACGGATAAGCTGAATCAATTAGTCAGCAAGGGTAATAAGGAATCTGCTCAGTCTTCAGAAAATGCTCAACCTAAAAATAGCTTTGTGTGGATTCAGGATCAGAGTGGAATTAATAATTCTGCCGCTGCTCCTGTAAGCAATGCACAGAGTGACAATACTAATGATACACCAGCAAATGACAACGCGGGCTTATCAGCTGTTAAGTCCGCAGCTTCGCAACTGTTATCGCCTGGAAATAATAGCGCGACATCTTCAAGTCACTCTGGTTTTAGTAATACCGGTGATAAGCCCGTGCCAACGCCGTACATGACCATTCCTGAAAATGCCACATTGACTGATGCGATTGCGATGCAGCCCTTGATTGGTCGTATTCCACGTAACGGCGTCGTCACCGATCCACGCTCATTTAAGTTTGTCGTGGAAGCCAAAAATATTGCCGCCAATGGCGTCATGATCCCCGCTAATTTAAAAGGCGCAGTAGGCCGCGCCGTTTGTAAAGGTGACTTATTGGCCAGCGCTGTGACTTGCAATGTGGTGAGCTTAACCTTTGTGTTCCCGGACGGTCGTATTTCAACCACCAATGTCACGGGTGACAATGATTCACTAGGTACGATTTCCGATCAGTACGGTAATCCACAAATCAAAGGGATCTTAGTCTCTAACGCAATGCTTTACTTACTAGGCATTGCAGCGACCAGCGGTGTACAAGCCTATGGCAATGCGCTATCCAGCGCCCAGACCTTAACACAAACCGGCATGGGAGCAGGTGTACCGAATTCAATTACACAAATTGTTGGTAATTCCAATACCTATGCTGCCGGACAAGCTTTAGGGGGAGCCGCGCAAGCGACGCAACAATGGTGGCAGGAACGCGTACAAAGTTCATATGACTTTGTATACGTGCCGAGTTTCGATCCACGCACTAACAAACAGTTACATCTCAATATCGACATCACTAAAGAAATCGATATTGATTATGACCAAAGCGCCCGTAAAGTGAGCTACGGCAATGCGCCACTGTCACAAGTAGTTCAACAATTAGATTAATAAAAATAGGAGTCCATCATCATGAACAGAAAATATCTTATAACCATTACTGCATTGGGATTAGCTATGACAATCAGTGGTTGCAGTACCCAAATAAAGCAAGCCGATAATTCACCCACCATGGGGCAAGCGTATGAACGCGCTTTATCAGCCAGTAGCAATACCGACGATCCAAATAACGCTGATAACCAGGACTTAAATAGTGTACGGCATTTAGTTAATCAAGCTAATTTAGCTCAGGCAAGCTCTAATAATACCGTCTTATCAGAGTTTCCGATGCTACCTAATCCGCAACTCATCCTGTACATCACACCGCATTATGCCGGTGATGAACAAATGCCTGTGCCCGGTTATTACACCGTTTTTCCTCTGTATGAGAAAAATTATTACGCGCTGCCAAGTGAAGGTGTTTTAAATAATGTCGGGGGTCAACCATGAGCTTAAAAGCAATTATTAAAGACGTATTTGATTTTTCGGATACCACCACCTACAAAAGCTTAGAACGAGCTTATCGCCTACCACCGAGTATTTCTGGGCAACTCCGGTGGGAAGAATATGACGAAGCATCAAAAAGCTTTTTATTAAGCGACGGTAAAACTGTGGGTGCCATATATGAAATTAAACCACTACCGACGGAGGCACGAACTCAGGAACGCATGGAAGCCATGCTGATTAATTTTCGAGAGTTTATTACCTCGACTTTTCCATCACTGTATACCAAGGAATCACCTTGGGTTGTGCAGATTTATTTGTCTGACGAATTTGATTTGAGTAAAGACAGCGAACGATTTGAAGAGTATGTGAAACCCCATGCCAAGTCACATTCTTACTCACTGGCTTATCAAACAATCATCGATCAACACTATACAAGAGTAGCGCGGCCCGGTGGGGTATTTTTTGATGAATTATCCGGCATTGCTTTCCAGGGGCGGCATCGTCGTACCCGTGTCGTCCTGTACCGTCTGCAAGGTATCAATGTCAATTTGCGGGGCCGCACGCCGGTTGATGAACTCAACGCGGTATGCAAATCCTTTGAATCGCAATGTGCTGCCTGCGGATTACAATACCAACGTTATACCGATACCCATTTCTTTCAATGGTTGGCACGTTGGTTTAATCCTCATCCCGCCGGTTTCGCGAACACCAATGATTTTTTAAAGAATGTCGCTTACCCTGGCACACGTGAAGAAAAGCTCGAAACCTTTGATTTATCGCAGCAGATTATTCGCGGCAATGTGCGCTCGGAACAAAGCAGCGGCACCTGGTGGTTCGACGATGAACCCCATCAGTATCTTGCCGTGTTAGGGTTATCACGTTTGCCACGTATGGGGCACTTAACGGCTGAGCAACAATTTGACAAACGGGCCTATGCCTTGTTTGATAAATTTCCGCCGGGTTGTACCTTTGTCATGACGATGGTCATGCAATCGAAAATTGAAATTGAGGCGCATCTCGATCATATTGAAAAAACCGCCAAAAAATCCAAACTCACCGATGGCGTTATGGCCGGTGAGGAAGCCAAAGCCGCGAAAATGATGCTGGCGAATGGTAATCCCTTGTTGCCGTGTGCAATGGGTGTCTACTTGCATGGTAAAGATTTAGCCGATTTAGATGATAAACGTACTTTAGTGAATGCCTTGTTATCCAGCGAAGGGTTTATTCCCATTCGCCAGGATGATGATTTAGCACTCTTAAAATCCTATTGGATTAATACCCCCTTTAATTACGATTATCAACTCGATAGAAAATATATGATGCGCTCGCATTATTTGAGCGCACAGCAAATTGCCAAAATCATGCCGTTCTATGGTCGTGAAACCGGCTCCGGCAATCCGGTACTATCGTTCTTTAATCGTATGGGTACACCTTTATCGGTTGACCGCTATAACAAAGCCGACAAAAGCAATAATTCACATCTTCTAATGTTAGGAACAACCGGTGCCGGAAAATCCGCCACGATGACTTACCTCATGATGCAAACCATGGCGGTATATATGCCATATCTGGTGGTGATTGATGCCGGAAAATCTTTTGCTTTACTCATGGAATTTTTTAGAGCCATGGGCCTCAGTGTGAATGCGATTGAAATCACCTTAGATAAGCCAAGCTTTTCACTAAATCCTTTTATTGAAACCCAACAGATGTTGAATCAAGTGCGGGAAGCCGAATTACAAACCGATAATCTAAAAACCGCTTTATTACAGGAAGAGGAAGAAATCGAAAAATCGCTCAGCGAAAATCCAAAAAATGAGGTGGATGATGAAACAGAATCCAAGCGCAATTACTTGTCGGAATTTGCAACCGCTGCCACGCTCATGATTACCGGCGGTGAAAGCAAAGAAATTGAAAACTTAACGCGGCAAGATCGTTATCAAATTTTACAGGCCATTGTGCGTGCCGGAAAAAGTGCCATAGCTAATGGCTTTGATCAAATGATTGCCAGTGACTTAGTCGCCGAGTTGGAATTGATGTCCAAAGAATACGGCTCAAGTCAGCACGCCGGGGATAAAGCGTTGTCAGTACGCTTACAAACCATGGCACACGGATTAGGCACCTTTACTCAATCGCCTTTAAACAGCATGTATTTTAATACGCGCGGCAAACCGTTGCCGAAAGTCGATATCACCTGGTTTGAAATGGGGGTATTGAAAGATGATCGTGAAGAAAACGAAGCGCCGCGTGCACTGGCGTTTATTACACTTATGAATCGTACCATGAGTTTTGCCGAAGAAAATCAGTATGGTCAGCGGTTTACGGAGTTCGTCGGTGATGAATTACACGTCGTGACTAAACAAGCGATTACCGCCGCCAGTATTACGCAGTGTTCCAAGATGTCGCGCAAAGTGGGTTTGTGGTTGACACTGGCAACACAAAACGTCAGCGACTTTCCGGCCAGCAGCCGAAAAATGCTGTCGATGATGGAATTCTGGCTATGTCTTGGTATGAGTGATGAAGAGCTGCGCCACATTGAGGAATTCCGGCAATTCACCGATGAAGAGCGTGCATTATTTCGTACCGTTCGCAAAGAACCAGGCAAATATGTCGAAGGCGTATTGCTCAGCAAAAAATATAATTTTTTGTATCGCAATGTGCCACCAGTGGAAGCGTTAGCACTCGCAATGACAGAGAAAGATGAAAAAACACAGCGTAAAGCTTTAATGCAAGAATTTGGCTGCGATGAACTGGAAGCGGCTTTTTTAATGGCGCAAAAAATGAAAGGTGAATCCTATGATTTAACTGCCGTTAAAAAATTATTAGGGAGGATGGTAGCATGAAGAGAATTATTTTTATCTTACTTACTACTGCGCTGGCTTGTTCTGTACAGGCTCAGGCAATACCCACGGTATCGGTATTAACGCTACACAGTTTACCACCCGTTGTCATGCCGGAGAGCAATATTCCTGTCACCGTGTATTACCTGGATGATTATCAATCCAGCATGGCTTCCATTAACCAACAGTTACAAGGTTTATCTGAAAGTGATGTGAATGAAAAAGCAAAATCCGTGATTGCAAATGATGCCAGTCAAATTCAGCAAGCCGCGCAAGGCATGTATCTGGCCTATCGATTTGGCATCCATGAAGTCCCGGCGATCATTATTAATGATGAAAGTATTGTGCTGGGTACAAACAATATCAATCTTGCCCTAGATCCTTATTTAACGCGACTGAATGAGCAAGCACGAGGAATACCAGCATGATCAGAAAAATAATCAGTTTAGCTCTGCTGGGATACGCTGCAAGCAGCTTTGCTGTTAAGACCCCACCATTGCTTACACCTATCCTCATGAAAGATGTCGTGCTCGCAGCAGCTAATAATCCTTTTGGCAATTTTTTAAATTATCGGGTAGAGGGTGTTTGTTTCTGGGTGCGCTGGACAATGTTTGGGCCGGTCTATTCAACCACTTTAAAAGTGAATGAGTTTTTACCCGATGTCGTCGTCTCTGTTTATGAGCACGATGATGAAGATCCATGGGATTATGGCATGACGGTGTTAGATCCGGTATTTAAAAAAGCCGGGCAAACTGTGATTAAAACGACGCTGCATCAGGATATGACGCAAGCCGATCAATCTATGAGTCCGATGGGAGC
The DNA here is from genome assembly GCA_013285995.1 of Gammaproteobacteria bacterium. GTDB lineage: Bacteria > Pseudomonadota > Gammaproteobacteria > JABDGN01 > JABDGN01 > JABDGN01. The sequence continues at coordinate 23,207 of JABDGN010000019.1, read as the reverse complement.
AGGTTCTGGTTTCGATGCGGGTAATAAATTTAAAGATGTCGATATCATCGGCGATCCGGCGGTGCATCTCGTCAATCAATTTGCCGGTGCCGCGATGATCCCGACTCAATCTGCCGCTTTCCGAATTTATTATTCTTCCTTACTGGATGCCTACATGTGGCGTTCATCGCAATTGGAAATGCTGCGTTATCCCTATTATTTGCCGCCGCGTGTGCGCGATGTCACACAAAATTACATTGAAACCTGGGGAGCTATTTTTCCGCGCGTCGGATTTGTCTCGCAGCCGGATGATTATAAAGCTGCCGCTGTACTGGCCTTACGCGCAGCGGACATCGCAACTAATCCAGGGCAATTGCATGTGTACAGCGTATTAGGTAGTACGAGCTGCGGGCAACATTGCCGCACATGGCCGAGTCATGAAAATGATTTTGCGAATGTGAAGTATCAGGAAATTTATCCGGTGGCGCAAACAACCGCTATCAATGAATTTGGCAAAAGTGATTTAATGGACACAAAACCATACGGGCAAGATCAATACGATAAAGGCAAAGGCAGTTATGTTTGGGTGATGTGGAGACACTACGAAGGATGCATACAGGGGCACGGTAATTGGATTGGTGAAACCTAACTGATTTGTATAAAAAAACAAATTTTATAAAAATAATAAGAGGTAACAATGAACAACAAGAAAATAATTTTAGCATTGAGTTTATTAGCATTTACTATGGGTGCACACGCCGATTTAATTCCCGGCGGCAACGGCAGCGATTTGTATTATAACTTTGGCGGCGGTAATCCGACGCCATTACCACCGGTTGCAAATAATAATCGTATTCCTTTGTATGCCAAAGGCGCAGCAGGATTGGGTTACAACTGCGGTGTCTTTAATCCGCAAATGTCCCTGATTGACTCTCTGAACTCCGTGAAATCTTCCTATCAGCAAATGGTGGGATCTATCTTACAAAATGCGACTGGTGCATTGACTGAAATGCCCGCTTACGCGATCGCCAGGGCCGATCCAAATTTATACCAACAATTGCAATCCAGTTTGTTTAACGCCCGTCAGGATTTAGAAGTTTCCACCAAAAGCTGCGAACAAGTGTCGAATGAAATTGATGCCGGTAAAGATCCTTATGATGGTTGGCTCAAAGCCTCATTAGGCGATACCTGGAAGTACCGCATGAATATGGCGAGCAGCAGCAGTTTAAACAGCGGTTATTTAGGTGCGAGCAATGGCGATATCAATCAGGCAAAAACAGCGGTTGATCAGGACAATGGTGCAAGCGGCGTCGTCTGGGTACAAGGCACATCAAAAGGCGATGGCAGTAAATATGCCGGGGGTCGCGGTCAGCCGGAAATATTATTAATCAATGATACCGTGCTCGCCGGATACAACATTTTAATCGATCCACAAAACCGTGCCTATGACGCTAAAAATCCCCCACCGCAAAATGCGAATACCGCAGGTATCACGTCTATTTTCTCCTTGCCGCAAGATGCCGCCGATTGGGCCACTCACGTTTTGGGTGATGAAATTATTACGACTTATCCGGGCGGACGCAAAACCTCAAGTCCTGGCGTCGGTTTGTTATGGGACGTGCAGGCACAAGCCACACAGGTACAACAGGATTTAACGAATTTAGTGACAGGCACCAGCGACATGACGCTAAGTAATTTAAAAGCGGTCTCTGCACCCCGCGTGATGATCAATCAGGCGGTAATCAAAACGATTCAGCAACAAACATCCAGCATTATGCAGTCGATCATTATTCAAAAGCTGGCGACGGAAGTCGCGAGCGCGAGAGTGATTGATAAAGCTGAACTGACTTTACAGTTGTTGATGGTCGGCGAACAAGCTCCTCCTATCTATGCCAATCAACCAGCACAAGCGGCGATTAATAGTGCGATGACGCGCTTAAAAGATTACATCAGCCAGTTTATGTTTAACAACGATGTCAATCAGCAATTTGTGAGTAAAACAGTCACACAAATATTGCAGGAAACTGCGAATGAACAAGCCGCTAACGCTGCCATTCGTCCCGACCAAAATACACCGGCTGTCATGAACAACGGTGCCATTCAGAGCGGAGCGTAATCATGGGCGTACAAGGTTATCTTTCTTTATACACGATGCTATTAGGCTGGCAGCAATATGATTCATTGTGGTCGATTATGGTCGCAACGGGAATATTTTACATACCCTTTCTTTATATTGTGGTGAAAGGTTGGTTACAACCGCTTTTATCACAAGAAACCAAAGCGGCGGCGGTTATCAGCGTTAGGCGAATTATCATTGGCCTGATTGGGGGTTTAGCCCTGTTATGCGTGGCAGGATTGCCGACTGTACAGTTGCAACCCAATGCGATTCACTTTCAGCCTTCCTGTGACGGGACAGCGAAAATAGCCACACCGGGTAATAGTGGTACAACGTATGACAATTTGCCGGTGCCAAGTACTGTGACAATTCCTTTGTTATGGTATGTGGTGTTAGCCGTATCTAATGGCGTGACGGATGCAGCTATTTCAGGTTTATCGTGTGTGCCTGTGGATTTACGAAACTTACAAAATCAAATTGATTTAAGTACGATTCAGGATGCACAGCTTAAAGCGGAAACCAAAGAGTTTTATCAGCAGTGTTATTTGCCTGCTTACAGCCAGTATATGGCGGCCACTAATAATCCAGCCTTACAAAACCAAATTGATAAAGCCAAAGATAAATTTGGTCAGGATGATGTGAGTTGGATAGGGTCAAATACCTTCAACACCGTCGATGGGTTTTATAACCGCATTCAATCGTCCAATATGATTGCCGGATTTCCCTTTAGCCCGCTGCGGGATGTGATTGAGGGTCAAATGGTGCCCCATCCTAAATGGGGTGAACCGTATTGCAATGAATGGTGGGCAGATAGCAGTGATGGCTTACGTGTACGTTTGTACAATCAATTGGCTCCTACGGCGCAGGCACAAATCACAAAATTAGCGCAAACCTTCCCACAAGGTGGGGCAGCATTGCAGGATGCGGTGATTAAATCTCTGCTGCAAAAATCTTTTCTCACCATGGGTTTTATTGACCGGGGTTATGACTCAGAAGAAGACAATCGCGCGGGACTAGCCGATAAAGCGGCAATGGTGGCGGCGAAAGTATTTACCGTGAAAGCGGCGTTGATGGAATACCCTAAGTTGCATATTTTGTTAAATGCACTGCCGGTTCTACAAGCGGTTTTACTGTTTGGCATCTTTGTGTTGCTGGCATTTGCGTTGCCGCTGTCAGGGTATTCGATTGGTTTTTGTTTTACCGCCAGCGTGATGCTGTTCTCTGTTACTTTTTGCTCTTACATCTGGCATGTTGTGTCCTGGTTTGATGCCTGGCTACTGCAATCGCTGTATGGTGCGCCAGCCGGTGGCACTCCTCAAGCGACGTGGGCCGCAAATCTATTAACCAATACCATCAGTCCTGGCCGTATTCTGGCTGATTTAACCATCAGCAGCGCTTACATTTTTTTACCCTTCGTGTGGCTGGCAATGACAGCCTGGGCTGGGGTGAAGGGGGGTGCAGCACTTTCAAGTTTAGAGGCGGGCGGTATTAGTAGTGCGGCTAATCAAGTGGGCAAAAGTACATCAGGTTTAATCGGCAAATAATAATTTTTAAAAAAATAGGAGTCATACTATGACATTCAAAAATATTCTTACACGTTCCACCCGCTTCACCGGTATTCTGTTGCTATCTGTAACAGTGATAGCAGTGCTCGGAATCGTACTGCTTTCCCACGCCAGCGGATTGAATCAATTAGCCGCTGTATTGGCAAAACACGCAATCTATTTAAGTTTATTGCGCTATGGCTTCATCCTTCTTTTCATTGCGTATTACCCACAGATTTTGCGTCGTGTGTATAACAACAAGCCTGACATCAACCAGCAAGCGTTAGCGAAATATTCCCGTCGCCGCTATCCGATTATTTTCTTTATCATCTTGGAAATTTTGATAGCGCAACACAGGCTTGCCTGGCTAATTAATTCGATTATCAACTAATGGGAGTAACGTATGAAAATAATAAAAAAAATTGTAGTACTGGTTTTTGTAAGTAGCGCAATCCTTTTAAATCTATCCGCGCAGGCGGCGACTATCTTCGGCGATCCAAAAGGCGATATAACAATCATCGAGTATCTGGATTACGATTGCCCGATTTGCCGCGAATACACGCCATTATTAGCCTATTTTGCGAGCCAAAATAAAGGCATAAAGATTATTCAGCGTGTAGTGCCGGTTTTGTCTGTTGAGTCCGTGTTTGTGGATAGCGTGGTGCTTGCCAGCATCAAGCAAAATAAATTTCCCTTGATGCAGAGCGAAATTTTAACGGTAGAGGATCCTGAAACAATTCCCTCTGATGAAGTGCTGGCTATTGCCGATCATATTGGCTTAAATCGTAACCAATTGCTGAATGATATGCAAAGCGCTGATGTTCAAAAGCAATTGCAGGAAAACTCGAAAGCCTATGATGCCACCGGACAAAAAGCGGTGCCAGTCACCGTAATTTATTTGAGTGACAAACCGGATCAAGCCATTGCTTTATCAGGCTACCAGGATATGGGTACATTGCAAACCGCCGTTAATCAACTGCGTGCTGGGGAGGGTGATCATGCAGCGCATTAAAAACTGGTTACGGGAGTGGGTTCAAGAAAAGGAAGTAAACCGCTTTCAATCTTTAGCGGCTATTCAGGCTGATCGTGCAATACAAGACAATATTAATGATCTTGTCAGAGAAGCCAGGATAAATAAACTATATATGGATGAACTGCGTTCATATCTGTCGAAGCTTGTTTGTGCATATCAATGTTTTCCCTCAAAAGCGATACCTGGCTTTGATAAAAAAGATGGGCTTATACAATTGGCGTTTAAACGCGCCCGTAGCGCTTTAAGTCTGATTAAGGACAGGCCCTTGTTGCCGGAAATTGAAGCCGCGAAAGCCATTAAACCCGCTTATATCTCTGCTTTAATTGTGGCAAGCACAGCCATGCAGCTTTGTGAGCTTTTATCGGTTACAGCGACAGTTAATCAAAATAAAGAACTGCATTTTATAACGCTCGATTTTTTAGAGTGGGATTTTAAACAAGCACCGGCATTAGACATTGCCGTATCACAGCGAAGCGTGTGTTACTCATTGAATTTACCAACTGTTATGCAGTTGCTATCAAAGGACTTAAAGCAACTTATTTTTTCCAATGAAATAGTCGCACATGATTTTGTTACTTCACTTACCAAGTTGAAACGGACAGATGGCGATCCATTCTACCGTTGGATAGAGCATGCCATTGTAAAAGCAGACTCTGAAATTCAATTGACGGTAGCGCCTACTATTTCGGCGAGTGAATATGTTGAAATTCAATTACCATCACGGCCGGATAATTTTTCCATACCCTATAACGCACAAGATTTTTTAACGTGGTTGCAAGAAGAAATCAACCACAGTCGCTTATTAATTAATGAAGAAAATGGCTTGATTCATGATGTAGAAACAAGCTGGTTTTTAATAATGCCTGCTATAGCCGATTTGTGGCATAAGAAGCATTCCAGTGGCGACTTAACACCTGATGATTTAGTAAATCTATTACAGAAAGCAGATTTATTATCTTTGTCAGATAACTGTTCTTTAAAAGAGTATCAATATGTTGACTCTAAAGAATCCGTGTCAGGCGTGTTGCTCAAGAAAGATGTATTAACTATTGAGCAATCTTACCCGCACGAAGTTTTATTACAACAACTATAACAATCCGGAGGAATAATATGTCATATAAAAACAATACTAAAACTTACACATACCATTCTGCAGCAGAAGAAGAATTCGAGCTGCATACAATCAAATGTGAACGTCTAATACCTGCTCAAGATAAGTTGGTGATTCATACAACACCAGGGCAAAAAGTAGTTGAGGGGCGTAAGGATAGAAATAATTATGGGCCGATAGGATTAAAAGAATTTTGTAACCGTATGGCGGCAGTTTATTCCGCAAGTGCCTATGATGACCCTTATGCGGATCAACTACTGCTAAACATTTATAATGAATGCATTAAATTACGACGATATATCTCGAAAGTTGAGGAAGAATATTTAAGAAAGCTAAAAGAAGTCGAAGGATTAGAGTTGACAGTGCGTGAAGCTATTAAGCCTGTGACTTACAATATCTCATTTAAAACACCGTATGGGTATCTGATAGCTTATTTACTAATTGATTTTGATCGCTTTTGTCGGGCCATTATTTCAGCTAAAATGGCAGCTCTAATGCCTGAGAAATTTGATATTCAAAAAACCCTTTTGGATTTGCGTAAAAGAATTCGGCGTATTTTATCTGAACCTTTAAAGTGGCATTACACGGGTGTCATGCGACCCGATGTGGAGGCACAGAATAAATTAGCCAATGAAGCAAAAAAAGTGAATCAATTTACGGTAGAATCTCATGTATTTTCTAAGGAGAAACGTGCTCCTTATGCTCCACGTATTAGAGATTTTATTAAAGAAATTATGATGGAACTCGATGCTGAATTATCCGGAGAGACACTAAATGTCAGATAAATCTATTACGGAAGATTTTTTCCCTGAGGAATCAGGAGTCAATTGCAAAGACTTTAAAAGTAGCTCATTGGATGAGCTATCTTTTGATGAAGTAATGCAGTTGTTTGCCGAGAAGAAAAAAGCTTTGCGCTTGAAAGATACCCGAAAATTAACTCAGCTCTTGGCGCAACATCCTTGCCTGTTTGATGATGAGGTGTTTGCTGGCGTTGAAAAAACTTTTAAACGTGCTCAGAAAGCTATCCAAACCCAGGATGCAAAAGAACAAGCTGAAAAAGAGAAAAATAAAGTGGTCAGTATTGAAAAAATGAGAAGGAAAAAGTTAATGCCAAAATAGGCTTGTTCTTTTAAAAGACAATCTCGCACACATATGTCTAATATTGCTAAAATTGCCTCTCAAAGCAATGTTGATGCGCTTAAAAAGTGTTCAATTGTAGAGCTGTTACAGTTTTCGGATGATGAATATAAAAATATTGTTTTATACTCGGCAAGATATTCCAGTCGGGATTTTTTTGTTGAGCTTCTTATTATTATCTACGAAAATAATAAAATTGCTTACCAGCAATTGTTTTTTTCTCAAGATAAATATGGAAGAAATTCATTAAGTCTTGCCGCTATCGCAAATAATGTACCTCTAATTAATTATCTTACTGAACCCAGATTGAACTATTCTATCAACGATAGAAGTCAAGGTAATAATTCGGCTTTATCTCACAGCATTAAAAGGAAATGTGTTGAAGCCTTTATTTGCCTTTTGCACCAAAATGCAGAATTTACAGAGCATGAGTTAAAGCTAGTTAATGAGGGAGAACCAACATTCAAGAAATATTTTTATTCCCCGCAGGGATTTTCTGATGTAATTTGTGCAAAGAGCACTCCTGCAGCAACTTATATTCTTCGTTTTGTTGATGGATTGGACAAAGAAAAGCAAAAAGAATTCACTGTTTATAAAGACGATCATGGTGGGCATGCACTTATGGCAGCTGCAGCTAATGGACTAGATAAAATATATCACATATTATTTACGAAATTAACTTTTGATCTGCTGCTAACGGATAATGAAAACAACTCCCTTTTTTATTACCTTTATAGAAACAGATGGGATTCCCAACTTCGTACCTTACGCGATAACTTATTAAGCGAATTAAAAAAACAGCAAACACCCGATAAAATTCGCCATTATGCGGATTTTTTATTTACCTACGATCCTGAATTAATTTCCAATTCAACAAGCCGCAGTAATTTTATTAGTTGTATTGCAAATGTTGTTACTGCCAAACAAGCCGGTCAACTTTCAAAAATTTTTCCAGCCGAAATCGAGCGGCCTAAACGAAGCTTTAAAGCTGAGCGAGAGCGCCAAATTCTACGCCACATTGGTTCGCAATTGTTTTTTGGACTAAAAAGTAGAATTGATGGAGATGAGAATAAGCTAGTTGAAGTCCAAGTAATGCATTTAACTTATGGAGGGAAAAGTTTTTTATTTATAGCGGCCAATCACTCTGCAGTAAGTGGCCAGATACTGGACGAAATTCGAAAAGTTTCTTTGCAAGAGATATTAGAAAAAGATCATTCACCATTGGCAGATCCGGAGGCTAATATTCGTACTTCCCGGTATGCAGTCAAATTTACAGATCGGGTTTTTAGTGTGGATGGTGAGCGCACAGTACCTAATGCCGATAGTGAACAGGATAAGAATAGTATGCAGGCTATTGTTGCTGTGCTGCGAGCAAATAAACTGATAGAGCTATTGTTTGATCAAAAACGCCCTGATTTAGCAAGACAAATGTTAGAATCAAAATTGAGGTTTGATCAAAACGTCATTTTTGTTTGCAAAATAACCTATTGGCTTTCTGCTGAAAAATTCAGACATGCTGAGGAATTTCTTACAGATATTGCTGTGATGGCTAAACAGCTTGCTATTTTAGAAGGAAAAGCAGTAGCAAGTTGTATTGGAGGGAAAAAGCGTCCTTGTATAGGTTGTTTCAGCCGTATGACAATGGACGGCATAGATCGATTTGGTCCACGGCCAGGACGATTTTGGAGTATGACCATCGCTCAACAACCGCCTCATGCAGCCAGAAAAACGGTTCATACTCTGCTATCAACCCCTTCTTATATAACGCAGGCGCAAGGACCTAATCCAAATGAATATGATACTGCTTCGGATTCGGAATAAATGGCTGTTAATTTAGTAAAATTTTGGCAAGAACTGATCGTCTTATATTTAAAGATCATTTCTTACTTCTACCGCGACCCCCACACATTCCCATTGATTTCCTGCGATGACTGTTTTGTCTAGTCCTGTATTGACAGATTTCAAATAAATATCCTGTCCATCAATAAGAACTTTTTTAAACGCTAATGCTTGCGCATTCATTTTAAAAAATGCGTAATCTCCATCTTTTAAAGGGTATTCGGGATCAATGATAATGACGGCGCCTTTCAGAAAGGGCGATTCAAAAGAATCGCTCGGCACTACCGTAGCAAATGATTTTTCACTAACATTTCTTTCCGTACAAACCCACCGTAAAATATTGTCTGCAGCTATTGCTTCTTTTTTATTGCTGAATTCAATTATTTCCCGCCATTCAATCAAAGGCATTTGAAATGTTTTGAAATTTTTTGGATTATTTTCAGAAGGTAGTGGTTCATCACCTAGCAGTTGAGTGATAGAAATATTAAAAAATTGAGCGATCGGTTTTAGGTTAACAACTGTGGGATTGCAACTTTGATCAGATTTTAACCGCGCAAGAGTAGAAGGCGTTACACCGGTACTTGCCGAAAGAGTTGCATCATCAATTCTTTTCTCAGCCATGAGTTTCGCTAAAACATCTGGCAAGGTATGTAAAGGTTGTTTTTTATCCATTTATGCACCATTTTTCTCAAAATTCCGGGGTAGTTTACCATCATATCGTCTTTTTGCAAGCAAATTCACCTATATATGTAAACAAATAACTATATATGTAGTAATAAATCCATATATATTTGACATATGGTTATTTATGGTGTTTAATGTTCATATATAAATATATATGCCTGTAAGTCACCATAAAACTTATATTTGGAGTGCAAAATGATTTCTGAATCTCCTTTTCTTATTAAGCCAGGCCAGCTAAGGCTGGTGGAATTAAGAAAAATCTATGAAGGTAGTTATAAAACACTGGCATTGGCAGAGGAATCAAAACGCAATATTTTCCGCTCTCAATCGGTGGTGCAAAAAATAGCTGCTCAGGATAAATCGGTTTACGGCATCAATACTGGCTTTGGACGATTAGCTAATCAGAAAATTGGCCGGGAAGATTTATCTACGCTGCAACACAATTTGATTTTGTCCCATTGTGCCGGTGTTGGGGAATGGCTCGATAATAATACAGTACGGCTAATAAGTGCCATTAAAATTGCGAGTTTAGGTAGAGGCCACTCTGGCGTTAGAGTCGAAATTTTAACTGCTCTCTTAGAATTACTGAACCAGGGATACTATCCCTGTATTCCTGCCAAAGGTTCAGTAGGTGCATCGGGAGATTTAGCACCCTTAGCTCATTTAGTTGCCCCTTTAATTGGTGCCGGGTACGTTCGCCATAAGGATAAGATTATTAGTGGCAGTGAAGCGCTTGCTCAATGTGGGATTAAAAAATTTACCCTTTTGCCTTTAGAAGGCTTGTCGCTTTTAAATGGCACACAAGTTTCAACTGCTCTGGCTTTAAAAGCTTATTTTAAAATAGAAGATATTTTTAGTGCTGCTTTAGTAGCAGGAGCACTTTCAGTCGATGCGCTTGAAGGCAGCGATACACCGTTTGATCGGCGCATTCACGAGTTAAGAGGGCAAGAAGGTCAAATTGTTGTTGCCCGTGCTTTAAAAGAATTACTAAAAAATAGCGAAATCAGAGCTTCGCACCGTAACTGTTTAAAAGTCCAGGATCCTTACTCACTCCGCTGCCAACCTCAGGTAATGGGTGCTTGCTTAGATCAAATGCTGTTTGTGGCAGATAAGCTAGAAATAGAAGCGAATGCCGTTACTAATAATCCCGTCGTTTTATTTGATACAGAAGAAGTTTTGTCCGGAGGCAATTTTCACGCGGAACCTGTTGCTTTTGCAGCTGATCTTCTGGCTATCGTTATTACGGAAATAGCTTCCTTATCTGAACGGCGAATTTCGCTGATGATGGATCCCGCTTTTAGCGGATTGCCGCCATTTTTAGTTAAAAATAGCGGTTTAAATTCTGGCTTTATGATTGCGCACGTGACTGCTGCCGCATTGGTAAGTGAAAATAAGTCGCGGGCTTTTCCTTGCTCTGTAGATAGTATCCCGACCTCAGGTAATCAGGAAGATCATGTCAGTATGGCAACGCATGCCGCTTTTCGCCTGACTGAGATGGCTGATAACACAGCCCATGTTATTGCAATAGAACTTCTGGCTGCTTGTCAGGCAATTGATTTCAGGCATCCCCTGGTAAGCTCGGATACTCTGCAAGCTATTCATAAAAAAATCAGATCGCTTGTTCCTCATTACGAACAAGACCGTTACTTTGCTGATGATATGGAAGTTATTAAACAACATATTGTCAAAGAAAAAATCTCTCCGTTTTTTGTCAAAAATTTTTTACCGTCGTACAAACCAAATAATCCTGTAAATCCTAAGAGGAACAAACACTATGAATATATTCAGCCCGCTTGTGCATAATAAATTTGCTTTCGAAAAAGCAAAAAAAATATTTAAAGATACCAGTATTGTTGATATGACTGATTTTTTTAACCCTGAGTTTATTGAGCAGTTAACCACCGAAACCTTAAATGTTTTCGAACAAAAATTGCAACGAAAAGATTTTTTAATGGCCCATACGGAAAATACTCCCAGAAAAATGTTTTCTGTTTCAGAAAAAGCAATATATGAATCTTCCAAGCTCATTCCTGATTTTTACAATAACCAAGATCTTATAAATTTTTTAACCAAGATGGCGCAAGAAAAAGTCATGGTGTTGCCATGGACAGGTGAGAGGTATGTGATAAATGGTTTATCAACTTCAAAAGACACTCATGGGTGGCACTGGGATGATTATTCCTATGCCTTGGTGTTTATAGCAAAAGCGCCCGAAAAACATCAGGGTGGAGCTGTGGAATGTATCCCAAATACTGTCTGGAATAGGAAAAATCCAAATATCAGAGAAATCCTCGCGGCTAACGAACCCTATAAGCATTACTTTAAAGACGGATCATTTTATTTTATGAAAAGCGATACCACTTTACACCGCGTTGCACCTATTACTGAAGATTCTCTGAGAGTTGCTATCGCTATGTCCTGGTGCAATGAAAAGGATTTGGCGAAAGAAATTGATCATAAAACTGTATATGAACTTTATGGCGTTTAATTAAAAAGGTACATCGTTATGAAAAATGAAAGCAAGAACATTATCCGTGGCCAATCTTTAGCCTATGATAAGAATTTAACTCTCACTAAATTAATAGAAAAACAAGTTGATATCATTCCTACAAAAATAGCTGCCATAGATGATAATGGCAACATTTCTTATCGGGATTTAAATGTTGCAGCAAATAAACTTGCACGTCATCTTTTAAACAAGGGATTATCTCCTGCTTCGATAGTGGGAATTTGCGCTGAAAATAAAATAGAAAGGTTAATTTGCCTGTTGGCTATTTTGAAAACCGGCTCAGCTTATTTGCCGCTGGATCCTACTTATCCTGCTGCAAGATTAAATTATATAGTTGAAGATGCGAAGCCAGATTTGATTCTTGCTGAAAATCATTATATTGATTTATTTCCTAACAATAAAATTGTGCTAGACCTCGATGACGGAATAAAAAAGTCAGAAAGCGAAGAAGAAGATAACCTCCATATCGATATTGATCCTGCTAAAGCGCCTGTTCATATTCTTTATACTTCTGGCTCAACCGGCGCACCTAAAGGCGTGATGAATAGTCATCAGGCAGTAATTAATAGATTTAACTGGACAGTAACTGAATTCCCTTTTAAAGAAGGAGAAGTGTGCTGTCAAAAAACCTCATTAAATTTTATCCCATCCGTGTGGGAGACTTTTGGGCCACTTGCATACGGTTATCCGGTAATTTTGATAAAGCAGGAAAATGTAAAAAATATCAGAAAATTTATTGCCATTTTAGCGGAGAATAAAATTACGCGGCTTATTTTAGTTCCTTCATTATTAGAACAGTTGCTTGAAACATATAATACTTCGGTAGACGATTTGTCAGGGTTGTATCTGTGGATGACCAGCGGAGAGATGTTGTCTAAAAAAGTAATTGATAAATTCTATAGCATTTTTCCGACTGCAAAGTTAGTTAATATTTATGGCTCTACAGAAATTGAAGATGGCTGTTTTTATCGAATTGATAATCCGGCGCTTATTCAAGCTTACGCCCCAATTGGAAAACCTATTGCTAATTCAAAAGTAGCTATTATCTCTGAGCAATCAGAAATACTAGAAGTTGGAGAAACAGGGGAGTTGTGTTTTAGCGGTCCTGGGCTTATGCAAGGCTATTTAGGCTCAGTAAATTCAGAAGATAAATTTATTCAAATCTCTGATAGTGGCGTGTCTGAAAAATATTTCCGTATCGGTGATTTAGCAAAAATTAATGATCGCGGCGAAGTAGAATACATTGGTAGAAAAGATAATGTAGTAAAAATAAGGGGTCAAAAGGTAAGCTATGCAGAGGTGGAAGATGCATTGGCGCAATATGGGCAAATCACTAAATCAGTCGTAAAATATTTTAGTGATAGTAAACTGCTGGTTGCTTATTACACTTCTGAGTCACCTACTTCAGAGAAAGAGTTATCCCTTAGTTTAAGAGAGCATTTGGAATTATTATTGCCTGACTATATGGTGCCAGCAAAGTTTATCAGGTTGATTGATTTACCTTTAACTCCTAATGGGAAAATTGACCGTCTGGCATTACCAGCACCGCAATTAACCAAGCGTCATTCATCAGTAGAATATGTTCCTGCGCACGATCCAATAGAATTGGGGCTTGTTGATTTATACTGTGAATTATTGCAACTTACGGAAGTAGGCATACAGGACGATTTTTTTGAATTAGGCGGGGATTCATTACTTGCCGTACAATTATTAAACAAAATTGCTGCTCAGCATGAGGTAGTGATTGATTACACTACGTTTGCAGGCAATGCCACTGTTGAAAAAATCAAAAAAATTGTCGACACCAACGTTCTTGAACAGAATAATTCTATTGTTCAATATCAGCCTGATACCAGTCATTATGTTAAATTATCTCCTCTGCAAGAGCGTATATGGCTAAATTGTGTCAATTCGCCAGATAGCCAACAAATTTACAATTTATGTTCGGTGTTTGAATTCGACGGAAATATTGTTCCCTCTGTCGTTGAAAAGTCTTTAAACGCCATTTTGCAGCTCAATCCTTTATTTCTTTCCCGAGTTGAGTTGGTAAATAATGAACCTTTTTTCAATATAAAAGAGATTGAAAACCATGCTCTTACTTACTGCACGGTCGATGATGAACATACTCTGGAAGAAAAAATTAACAAATTAGCCTATGTGAAACGCGATATATTTGAGTCGCTATTACACGTTAGTTTGATTACCTTGTCAAAAAGTAGAAAGTTTTATCTTGTTTTCAATGTACACCATTTGATTTTTGATGGTTGGTCTTTATCCAATCTTTGCAAAGCTTTAGCAAATGATATAAACGTGCAGTTAGGCTCGGAAGCTGCTCAGCCTGCTAAAAAGTTTAATTTTTATAATGACTACGCTGAAAAATATCAACATTATTTAAGTAGCGCCAAGGCGGAAAATGATCGAAAATTTTGGAAAGAATACCTGGATGCTTATTCGGGAATAGTAGATATTCCCACCGATTATAAGCGTAAGCCTGCTGTTTTGCGTCCCGGCAAAAAAATTAAGACTCTCCTGGATGAAAAAATGGTGAGTCAGATCCAGGATTTGTCTTTTAAATTGCAGGTTACGCCTTTTTCAATTTTATTATCTGCTTATTATATTATTTTGCGCAACTATTCCAGTCAACGAGATATGGTAATTGGCACGCCGGTTGCTATTCGGAATCATCCGGAACTAGAAAATGCCATGGGCTTTTTTGTTAACACTTTGCCGATCAGAATCAATGTTAACAACTTAAATGCCGATCAATTGATCCAGTCAATTTCAAAAAATGTACTTGATATAAACAGGTATCAAAGACTTCCTTTTGATCAAATATACAATGCCTCGAACATTAAACGAGATAATAGTTATCATCCTTTATATCAAGCTATGTTTGTTTATCAGGGTTTTAATTTTGAACTTAATATCAATGAAGTTAAGACAGAGTGGCGTGAAATCAGCAACGGTTATTCAGAAGTTGATTTGACTTTGATTGTACAAAAAAATAGTAAAGGTAATTTGCAGTTAGTCGTTGAATACGCTACCGATTTATTTGATATCCAAACTATTGAAAGATTTTTAAAGCATTACAAGTTAGCTCTTGCTGAAATTACCAGCCAGATTGCAAAACCAATCGATGAAGTTGAGTATTTAACTGATACAGAAAAAAATACACTATTGTTTGATTTGAACACAACTCAAAAAAATTATCCGCAGAATGAAACCTTAATTGATTTATTCGAAAAAACAGCCAAAGCTTACCCCGCAAAATTGGCGGCTGAATATGACGGTAAGAAATTAAGCTATGAACAGTTACAAATAAAAGTTAATCAGTTAAGTCATTATTTACTGCAACAAAATATTCAGGCAAGGGATTATGTCGGATTAAGCATTTATCGATCAGAGAATCTCATTATAAGTATGCTTGCTATTTGGAAGATAGGGGCTGTCTATTTGCCGATCGATCCTGATTTGCCGCAAGCGCGGGTAGAGCACATGCTGGGCGATACCGGAACCCGCTATATATTGGTAGAAGATGGTGAAACATTAAAATATATTGATTGTAAAAAAATAAGAATTGATGGTAGTGAATATCATTCTTTTCCAACCACATTTAATAAACAGTCCGGTATTCAATCCCGCGACATTGCGTATGTTATGTATACCTCCGGATCTACCGGCAAGCCTAAAGGTGTTGTGATTGAACATAAAAGCATCGTTGATAGGATGTATTGCCTCTCTGAATTCTATGAGGTAAAAGATTCGTGCCGTCATCTACAGTATGGAGCCTATAGCTTTGATACGGCTTTAGAAGAATTATTATTAGCCATTTTTAATGGTGGAACATTAATCTTTGCTCCTCGTGATCTAAGCTATGATCCGCAAGAGTTTGTTGAACTTATTAAGCATCACCAACTGACTACAGTCAATTTTATTCCTTCATTATTAAGGGTGTTTGTAGATTATCTTGAAAGAAACGGAACCCAGGGTTGTGAAACATTACGTTATGTAATAGCCGGGGCTGAACGCTTAACGTCTGATATTGTTAAAAAATTCCATGAAGTATTGAATGCAACTTTGTTTAATTCTTATGGACCAACAGAAAACACGATTAACTCCGCATTATTAAAAACAAAGCCTCTAAAATCTCAGGATGAAATTATACCGATTGGAAAAACCTTGGGAAATTCTAAAAGCTATATATTTAGCGGTAACATGAAATTAGTGCCAATGGGGGTGCCTGGCGAACTATTTGTCGGAGGAATAGGTTTAGCGCGTGAATATTTAAATCGCCTTGATTTGACCAAAGTACAATTTATTGAAAACCCTTATATTAAGGGCGAACGACTCTATCGTACCGGGGATCGCGTGCGTTACCTGCCAGAGGGTTATATTGATTTTCTTGGGCGAATCGATAACCAGGTGAAAGTAAGAGGCTATCGGATAGAGTTAGGAGAAATAGAGACCCGCATAAAAACCTTCCCGGGTATCAGTCATTGTGTAGTGGTTATTAAAGAAAGAAAAAAGGACGACCATATTATCGTTGCTTATTATACTTTGGCACAGCAACAGCAAACTATATCTGCTCAGCACTTGAAAGCTTATTTGAGATCAGTTTTGCCAAATTACATGATTCCTGACCATTTTGTTGCATTGGATAAATTTCCACAACTTCCCAATGGAAAAATTAATAGCAAAGCTTTACCGGATGTTGCGATGACTGAGCGGGAACTTATTCTACCGCAAACCAAAACTGAAGAAGACGTTTTATCTGTTTGGTCAGAAGTATTATCGCACAGTCAGATTAGTACTGACGATGAATTTTATTCGGTGGGTGGTAACTCAATACAAGCTACTGTGTTGATTAATAAACTCAGAGAAAAATTTAAGTTGGGATTAACGCTTAAGGATTTCTTTGCAGCACCCACCGTTAAAGATTTATCTGAAAAAATTGCAGAACTAAAAGTTATTGATAAAAACAATGAGCCACATTTCAAAATTTTGCCCCATAGAAATGCCATAGCACTTTCCCATGCTCAGGAGAGAATGTGGTTTCTAAGCAAGCTAACAGAGAATGATAACTATAATACTGTCCCCGTCATTTACCAGCTTACCGGGCAACTTAATGTATCTTTGTTAAGAGAGGCAATTAAGGCTGTTATTGCGCGTCATGAGATCTTAAGAACGAATTTTAAAGAAATAAACGGGAGTGCTGTACAGCTTATTCGAAGCGACAGCCAGCCAGATTTTGCTTTTGTGCATGGCTCGCCTGATAGTAGCGATGCTTCCATCAAGGAAACTTTATTAAAACCTTTCAATCTTGAAAAAGATGCTTTAATCCGATTTTTAGTAATTAAAGAAAATCAGGATAACTATAAACTTATAGTCGCTATTCACCACATTATCGCTGATGGTTGGTCAGTGGCTATTTTTCTAAGAGAACTTAGCTGCGCTTATAAACTCTTAACGCAGAAGGATAAAGGATTAGCAGCCTGGATAGCAGCAGAACGATTGCAATATGCTGATTATGCTGTTGCACATAAAGAATGGTTATTGGGTGGCGAGCTGGAGAAAAAATTAGATTTTTGGAATACTTATTTACAAGGCGATTTACCTGTTTTGCAACTGCCCGTTGATAAAGCCAGATTACCAAAACAAACTTTTAATGGTGATAGCGTCAGCATTAAAATCAACCGTGAATTCACAGATCAATTAAATCAATATGCCAGAAAAGCAGGTACCAGTCTTTATACGGTTTTACTTTCTATTTATTCGGCCTTATTGCATGTTTACAGCAATCAAACGGATATTGTAATAGGTACAGTCGTCGCTAATAGGAATTTTTCAGAAGTCGAAAGCATGATTGGTTTTTTTGCCAACACGCTTCCGGTGCGACTACAAATTTCTTCGGTAGATTCGCTTAAAAATGTGATTAATAAAAACACTGCTTTACTTGCTGATGTTTTTGCCCATCAGGACATTCCTTTTGAAAAGCTGGTTGATAGTTTTGCCAAAGACAGAGATTTGTCCAGAAGCCCTTTATTTCAAACTTTGTTTGTGATGCAGGATACTTTGCTTGAAGATTTGGATTTGCAAGGCATTCATTCAGCTAAAGTAAATGCACCGCATTACACTTCTAAGTTTGAATTATCTTTATTAATTCAGACTGAACCGTCAGGTATGCACTGTACTTTTGAATTTAATACAGATTTGTTTAACCGGGGAACAATTGCTCGGTTAGCAGAACATTTTGTAAATTTGGTACACGCTTGGCTGGATGCACCGGAGACAGCAGTAGGACAAATTGAATTTTTAACGGCATTAGAAAATAAACAGATAGCGTTGGCTAATAAAACCAACAGAATTTATCACGCAAAAGATTCTTTACTTCATGAGTTAGGAGAAAAAAATTATCAGCAATTAGCTGATAAGCCAGCTGTTATTACTCCTTTAAAGACCTTGAGTTATTCGGAGTTGGAAACACAATCCAATCAATTGGCTAATCGTTTAAGAGAGCAGGGTAGTAAACCTAATTCTTTAATTGCTATTGTGATGGAAAAAGGGTGGGAGCAAGTAGTAGCTGCTTTGGCAATTATGAAAGCAGGATCTGCTTATTTGCCTGTTTCAGCCTTGGATCCCGAACAAAGAATACAAGAAATTCTTAAGTCCGGAAAAGTAGAGATTATTTTGGCCCAAAGCAAATACAAAGGAAGGATTGCCGCGCTTGAAATTGCTAAAACTATTTATGTAGATGATGATAAGGAATACTCTTCATTTTCAAAATCAAAGCCTAATCCCATACAAACTCCCAATGATTTGGCTTATGTTATTTTTACATCCGGTTCTACCGGCAAGCCAAAAGGAGTGATGATTAAGCATTCTGCCGCTGTAAATACTATTTTGGATATGAATGAACGTTTTAATGTTTCGCATCAGGATGTGATATACGGCATTTCAGCCTTAAATTTTGATTTATCGGTATATGATATTTTTGGCGCACTGGCTGTGGGAGCAACCTTGGTTTTACCTCTGGAAGAGCAGAGAAAAGAACCTATGGTATGGGTTCAGGATATGTTGCGCTATAAAGTTTCAATTTGGAATTCAGTTCCTGCCTTGATGCAAATGTTAAGCGATTATTTAGCGTTCTTTAATAACCAATCTAAGCCAGAACAGTTGAGATTAGTACTTTTAAGTGGCGATTGGATACCGCTGAATTTACCTCTGCAGATTAGGGGAAAAGTTCATGAAAGTTCAGAAATTATTAGCTTAGGTGGAGCAACAGAAGCTTCAATCTGGTCCATTTTATATCCCATTCAAAAAGTAGAATCAGCCTGGAGAAGTATACCGTATGGTAAACCAATGGCTAATCAAAAATTTTATATTTTGAATCAGGCGCTACAGTCTGTGCCTTTAGGAGTTGCTGGTGAACTTTATATTGGCGGCGTAGGCGTTGCAGAAGGGTATTGGGATGATGAGGTGCGTACTAGCAATGCATTTATTTTCCATCCAGTACTGCAGGAGCGTCTCTATAAAACGAGTGATCTGGGCCGATATTTACCTGATGGGAATATTGAATTCTTGGGCAGAAGTGATCATCAAATTAAAATAAGGGGTCATCGGATAGAACTAGGCGAAATTCAAAATTGTTTAGCAGATTTCCCATTAATTGATAAATGCCTGGTGATAGATCAGGAAACCACCCGGAATGATAAAGAGCTGGTGGCTTATGTCGTATTAAAAAATAATTTCAGATTTAATGCATCAGAAATAAGAAATTTTATTAAAAACGCTTTGCCTGATTATATGATTCCCAATCATTATGTGCAGGTGGAAAAGTTGCCTCTGACTGAAAATGGCAAAATAGACAGAAAATTGCTGCCATCCATCATCATTGAAAAAGATGCTTTAAATTATCTTCCTCCTTTAACAGTGGTTGAGAAAAAAATAGCACTTATCTGGGCTGAGATTTTGAGCTTGGAACAAATAAGCCGGAATGCAAACTTTTTTCAACTTGGAGGACATTCCTTGCTGGCAATGAAGATGCTTTCAAGAATAACTGCAGAATTTGCAGTGAGTGTCTCGGTTAGCCTCATTTTTGAAATGCCGGTTCTAGCAGATTTATCCGTTGCTATAGAACTTTTGTCCGAAAACCATAGACAAGCAATTTTATCAGAAGAGTTTGCTGAGCAAGGGGAGTTGTAAAATGGAAACTTCATTTTCTGAGGTAAAAGATTTAATTAATACAGCTCATAGAAATGGCATTATTTTATGGGTGGAAAATGGCCACCTTAAATATAAAGCTAGGCAAGCAATAGATAGTGGTTTTAAAAATAAGTTGATTCAGGAAAAGGACTCTTTGATTGAATTTTTAAAATCAACTTCTTTAAAACAAGAAATCATCAGTCGAAAGAAAGAGCGTAATAAAGCTAAAGCTTCTTTTTTACAAAGAAGTATTTGGTTCGCCTCCCAGATGGGTGAAAACAGTAGTCACTACAACGTTCCTGTGGTACTTAATTATGCAGGAGAATTGGATGTTAATAAATTTAATATTGCCATTAACGAAGTTGTAAGAAGCAATGCTATTTTACGTACTACTTTTATCCAGAGTGATAATCAGCTTTACCAAATAATCCATGAGCAGGTGGACGTTGCTGTAGAGTGTTATGAAGAAGAAATTTCTTTAACTAATTTTGTTGGCCAATCATTTGATTTAGAAACCGGCCCACTTTTTCGATGCTTACTTATTAAAAAGGCCGAAAATCAGTATATTATTGCTTTTAATTTTCACCACATAATATTTGATGGCGAGTCTATCCGTTCATTTTTTGATTTGCTATCTAAAGCATATCTTGAAGGATCTTTACTGAAGCCAGATCTGGAGTATATGGATTTTTCTGAGTGGTATGCGGATAAACACAACTTAAATTACTGGTCTGAAGAGTTAAGCGGAGAGGTTCCTACTCTAAGCTTGCCTCGTGATTATCCAAGACCGGAAAAATTTACTTATAAGGGAAGTAAATATAAAGTATCTTTGGAGAAAAATACCAGTCTTCTGCTTAAAGAAGGCATAAGAGATTTAGAAACCACCCCATTTAATTTTTTTCTATCCGCTTATTTTTTATTTCTAAGGGATTTTAGTAACCAACGCGACTTAGTGGTTGGCATTGCCTCCACACTAAGGTCGCGTATAGAGCTGGAATCTATGCTGGGGATGTTTGTTAATACGCTGCCAATCAGATTAAATTTAAATCAAGAGTCTCTGCCTTATTTTAAGGATTTAACCCAAGCAGTACAAACAAAAGTAAAGAATGCATTAGTTAACAATATACCCTTTGAAAAGATAGCTTCCCAGTTAAAAATAGAGCGGGATCTTGCCTATAATCCAGTGTTTCAGACCATGTTTTTATATGAAGAAACAGAAGAGCTTAATATTTTGTGTGGCAAAGCAACGCTGCAGGATTTTTCGTCAGAGATTGCCAAGTTTGATTTAACTCTCGCTGTTATCGCGGAGGGGGAAAATTATTCTCTTGAGTTTGAATATTGCAGTGATTTATTTAATAGAGAGACAGTAGCAAAGTTCGCCAACGGCTATATTAATCTTATCCAATCACTTTTACAAAATCCTCATCAGCCGGTTAAAAGTCTGACAGTTGTAAGTCCATCCGAGTTCCACGCTATCGTGAATGAGTGGAATAATGCACAATTTCCCTACGCAGCAGACAAAACCGTATTGGATTTTTTTTACTCTTCTGTCAATCAAACTCCTGAGCATATTGCAGTAACCGATAGCAGGGAACAGTTAACTTATACCCAGTTAAATAGTTTATCAACTCATATTGCAGCTCATTTATATCATAGTGGTGTTAGGGAAACGGATATTGTAGCAATTTACGCAAGCCGCTCTGTGAAAACATTAGCAAGCATTTTGGCGGTTTTCAAATTAGGCTGCATATGGTTGCCTATTGATCCGGAATACCCTCTGGAAAGAGTCAAATATATTGTAAAAGATAGTGGTTCCAGGATTGTGCTTATTGATGATTTTACTTTAGAGAAGTTTGAATATTTAAAAGAAGATTTAAACTTTATAAATATTGATAAGCTGAAAACTAATATACCAGGTGATTTAGCATTGCCTTTGATCACCAGCTCTTCTTTAGCTTATATTATTTATACGTCCGGCTCAACGGGAAATCCTAAAGGCGTACAAATTGCGCATGGCGCTTTAAGTCACTATATTCAATGGTCTGTTTTTGCCTATATAAAAAACCAAGGTTGCGGCGCGCCGGTACATTCCTCTTTGGCTTTTGATCTGACTATTACCAGTTTGTTTTCGCCTATTTGTAGCAGTAAAACAGTTTTCATGATACATGATGATAAAAGTTTTGAAGGATTAATTGAAATCTTACAAGAAAGACAGGATTTCAGCTTAATTAAAATTACTCCGGCTCATTTGAAATTATTACAGTCGTATCTGTCTGCTGAAAAACTCAAAAATTTAATCAGTACAGTCGTGATTGGCGGTGAAGCCTTATTCAGAGAAGATTTAGTTAAATTTCTAACAGCGTCCCCTCAGGCAACATTAATAAATGAATATGGTCCCACTGAAGCAACGGTAGGGGCAATGAATTATACGATAAAGGCCGATTTGACTGACAATGCGGTCCCCATCGGAAGACCCATACCTAATTATTCTATTTATATTTTAGATCAGGATTTGCGGCCGGTACCAGATGGCGTAACAGGAGAGCTTTACATTGGTGGTGTAGGTTTGGCACAAGCCTATCATAAGCGGACAGATTTAACGAATGAACGTTTTTTGCCCCATCCGTTTTCGTCTGAACCTACCGCAAAAATATATAAAACCGGAGATTTAGCTAAAAAATTATCTGATGGAAATTTGCTTTATATAGGTCGCATTGATCATCAGGTAAAGTTTAAAGGCTATAGAATTGAGCTAGGAGAAATTGAATCAATCATCAATAAAATGGAAGGTATCAGGGATTCAGTCGTCGACGTTCAGCAAATAGATCCTGCTAAAAAAGCATTGGTTGCTTATCTAGTAATAAAGCCTGGAAGTAGCTGTGATCTTACAACTATACGGGATTATTTAAGCAGTAAATTAGCTCACTATATGATTCCTTCCTTTTATTTTCAGGTAAAAGAAATACCTTTGACTGTGAATGGGAAAGTAGATAAAAAGCAGCTTTATAAGATGCCGAACATCGAGCTGAAAGCGAAAAATTTTGAACTTAAGA
>JABDGN010000018.1 GCA_013285995.1 Gammaproteobacteria bacterium | reverse complement strand
CAAAATGGCATTGGGAACAAACCTGCATTTTAGAAAAATTAACGCAAGTTCGCTATCAACAAGGGCGTTTGTTGGGGAAAATGAGTCAGTTAGATTTTCCCTTACAACAAACCGCAATCTTAGCCACGTTAACTGAAGATGTGTTGAAAACCAGCGAAATTGAAGGCGAGCGGCTTAATAAAGAGCAAGTGCGATCATCGATTGCCCGACGCTTAGGTCTTGATGTAGGTGGATTGGTTCTTGCCGATCGCCACGTTGAAGGCGTGGTTGAAATGATGCTGGATGCAACCGGCCAATTTGAAACTTCCTTAACCGAAGAGCGTTTATTCGCCTGGCATGCTGCGCTTTTTCCGACTGGGCACAGTGGCATGACGAAAATCACTGTGGGTGCCTGGCGTGATGATAGCACCGGACCGATGCAAGTGCTCTCCGGGCCGTTTGGTCGGGAAAAAGTCCATTTTCAAGCTCCGCCTGCTGCGTTATTAACACAGCAAATGCAAGATTTTTTAAGTTGGTTTAATGCGCCTATTGAGATGGACAATATTTTAAAAGCGGCCATTTCGCATATCTGGTTTATTTCCATTCATCCCTTTGACGATGGTAATGGACGGATCGCGCGTGCAATAAGCGATCTTTGCTTAGCACGTTCCGAACAAAGTTCAAACCGTTTTTATAGCATGTCATCGCAGATTCAAAAACAGCGCAATGCCTATTATGATATTTTAGAAAAAACCCAAAAGGCTAGCATGGAGATTACCGAGTGGATGGTATGGTTTTTAGAATGTCTTACGCAAGCAATTCAAGGCGCTGAAAGTACGCTAAGCGCTATTTTATTTAAAGCTCGTTTTTGGGAGCAGGCAAAACATCTAGCCTTGAATAAACGACAAAAACTAGTATTGAATCGCGTGTTAGATGGTTTTGAAGGAAAATTAACTTCTTCCAAATGGGCAAAACTCGCTAAGTGTTCACCCGATACGGCTCTGCGTGATATTAACGAATTGATTCAGCATGGCTTGCTTAAACAAACCGCAGCAGGTGGCCGTAGCACCAGTTACACTCTCAAAAACCCAGCGTAAAATTTCCAATTCAGCCTGACAAGATATGTTCTCATCCCATAATATTTCCTTAACTATAACACCGTAAAATGCTGTCTGTTTGTTTGGAAATAAATTCGGCCGATAGCGAATTACTCATAACCGATTCTTATGCAAACTTATTTTCCTTCGGCCTATTCAGTAAAACCACTTATTAACAATATAAAAATGCCAAGTTTGTTAGCAGAGCTCGGCTAAAAAATTTTAAGAATCAGGTTTAATATCATGCCTGCACTTTATGCAACTCATCAATCAATAAGTTATGAAGACTTTAAAAGCGCGTTACTTTATTATTCCCTACCTGTAAATTTTAGCAAA
This sequence comes from Gammaproteobacteria bacterium, assembly GCA_013285995.1. Taxonomy (GTDB): domain Bacteria; phylum Pseudomonadota; class Gammaproteobacteria; order JABDGN01; family JABDGN01; genus JABDGN01. The sequence goes on along the minus strand of JABDGN010000018.1, from coordinate 28,401 downwards.
GACAATTTGGGAAAAATTTATTTTGGCTTAGTCAATCAAATAAATATATCAAAAAAAAGTTGGTCGCCAGAAATAACTTATAAAGTGATGGAAGATTATGAGAACTATCACTCTGTATTGTTGGCCTATTTAGAACCCTCTGTTAAAGAGAATCTACTTGAAGAATATCATGAACAATGTGTTACATGGGAGACAGTAAATCAGGCTGTGCAATATTTTCGATTAAGGAATAATTTTTCAGAAGAGGAGTTGTTCAATCAATATCAAAAATATTTTTCTAACTTTAATAAATATACGTTGACAGCCTCTGAGAAGGAGAAGGTCTCTGGAATTTGTTTAGATCATTATACAACCTTGCTCTGTTATCTGAAATTCGGAGTATTGCCACCCCATGTTAAAAATAAAATATTAGTTGCTCATTTTTTTGAGAACCCAATCGAAAATTCTTTCCATATGAGGGTGTACTTTTCTAACTTGTCAATTGTCGAGCGCATACAGAGATTATCTGTACAGTTAGAAAGAGCAAATCAACAACTTAGTCACCTTGGAATCCCTCTCAATCGCAAATCTGTAAAAGGGATTTTTTTATTACCAGAATACTATTTTTCTCACCCTCTGCCTGCTAATAAAAGCACACATGAAGGCTGTGATGTCAGACATATTAATGAACAAACAAAAATTATGATTGAAATGTGTTTAAAGCAAATAAGTCTTAAACATCCTGCCTGGCTGATTTTTGCCGGAACAGTTGCCTGGAGTAAACCTTATTTACGACCCAGCGTTAGTCAAGCTCACTATGTTATGAACAAAACTACGCGAGGGTTAGGCGCTAATATTCAGTGGGAGAATCATGCAAAAAAAATGAATACATATAGAGAAGATAAATTTAAAATTTTTCAAAATCCGGAATATCAGGATTTCTTAATAAGAGGTAACACTAATCGTAGTCCGGATTCCAAAGTTATGGCCCTCCAAGATCCCTCAAATTTAACTATTGCCCGTAATACATGTTTTATCTATCATAATGGAGTGCAAGTATTTAATTACGACAAGTGTACCGACTATAATGAAGTGCCTGATGAAAATAGCCAAACGGTTCATTTAAATGCGGTGAGGCCTGGTATCTTTAAATATAGAATAACAGGGAGGGTTGTCAGCTTTGGTATTGAAATATGCTTGGATCATGCCAATGGTGTTTTAAAAAATTTATATCACTACGAGTTGTTTGATATTCACGTGATTTTATCAGATTGGGTGCGCAATGAAGTAGAAAATTATAGGGGAAATAAATATGTGCTACATTCTTCTACTCGTACAGAGGATGGTAAAGAAGTAATTAATTTCTTGCAAAGAATTCCAAATGGAGACTTTATAAAATTAAACGAATCTAATGTTCCCCCACGATTTTTTGATAAGAATAAATACGCCATACTTGATCTGTCATAATGGGAAGGGTAAGGGGAAACTACTCTTAAACGTTGTCGCTAACGAATCCCTATCTTGTAACGCCGTATAACCCGCTTGCTTGAATATAATTTAAGACGCTGCGAGGAATATCTTCTGAATGATGAATGGTAGCCAGTTGCTGACGAATGCTCGTTGAAGAAATCGCAACAATGGGTGTATCGGCTAAATAAATTTTTCCGGCCGGGGAGTTAGTTAGATCATCTAATATTTTTGTTTGATGTGTTTGTAGATAGTGAGAAAGATCCTTAGAAAAATGTGGCGCAGCATCACCGCGTGGGATCGTCAGCAGATGGCAATAATCCAATAAATTTTGCCATTCATGCCAACTGGATAAACTTGCGAAAGCATCCATGCCGATGATAAAGACGAGTGGAGTGTTCGCATCGCATTGCTTGCGCAGATGGCGCAGGGTATCAATGGTATAAGAGGTGCTGTCTTTATCGATTTCATAGCGATCGATTTTACAGCGCGGATAAGTTTGTAAGGCAAGTTCCAGCATCGCTAAGCGATGCGTACTGCTGGCTTGCAAATTTTTACCAAAAGCATGTTGGCCACAGGGGATGACGCGCAACTCGGTCAGCGGCAAATTTTGCAAAGCATAATCCAGCATGGCGAGATGGCCGTTGTGAATTGGGTCGAAACTGCCGCCTAATATTCCTATCATAGATTTCAAATCCCCCCTGCCCCCCTTTTTCAAAGGGGGATCTTCCAATTAAAATTTTCCCACTAATTTCCCCCTTTGAAAAAGGGGGATTAAGGGGGATTTTTACAGGAAAAATTTCCAGATATTTTCCTTATAAAATCCCCACTAAAAATTTTTCCAATTCATCCCACACTGCGCCTTTTTTTACACCTTTTAACACACATTCAATGTTTGCCAGCTGTTGTAAATAAATAGCATAGTCATAATTTTTATCGAGATGTTGCTTGATAAGCGGAATGCGTTTTTGCCAAATGGCATATTTTGCGGTCAAGCTAGCAAACGGTTTTTCGCGCATATCGTGTTTAATATTGGCTAATAAACGGCATTCACGTACTAAGGCCCATAACATTAAAATCGGTTCTAAGCCTTCTTGTTTGAGGCTAACAAAAATTTTATGCATACGAGTTTTATTGCCAGCCAGCCAGGCATCAACTAAATCAAACACACTATAGCGTGAGCTATCGTACAGAATCGCTTTTACTTCATCATCACTTAAGGATTTACTTCCATAATGTAAAAATAAACGCTCGATACTTTGACTCACTGCAAGTAAATTACCTTCGCTACTATCAGCGATTAAATTCAGTGCGGTACGTGATGCTTCGATGTTATGTTTTTTTAAACGCTCCGCGATCCATTGCGGTAAGGCGGTTTTTTCCGGCGGCCACAATTGCACCACACAAGCGTGTTGTTCGAGTGTTGTAAACCATTTACTTTTTAAAGCGTTGCTATCGAGTTTGTCGCAAGTAATGATCAATAATTGCTGGGGAGTTTGTTCGGCAAAAAAGCGGCTTAAGGCGTTACCACCTTCAGTACCGATTTTTAGCGATGGCAAGTGAAGATGCAGTAATGCTTGCTCACTGAATAAATCACCTTGAGTTGCTTCAATCAAAAACTCTTGCCAATTGAAACCACTGTCGGATTGCCAACGCTTCGTAATCTGAAAACCTTGAGTGTGTGCCAATTTTTGTAAATGTTGCAGTGCTTCATCGCGCAATAAGAGCTCATCACTGCTTAATAGGTAAGCGGGTTTTAATTGTTTTTGTTGCAACAGTTGAGAGCCATTAATTCGCATTATTTGGTTGTAGTCGTTGCGGTTGCGGCATAATTTTTGTTGAGAGCATTACGCGTTTGGGTAGAAGTAAGTTGGCTAGTCATTAAAAATATCGCTTCACGCCGCAAGGTAGTGATAACATTATTTTCTTGATTACTCGTACCTAGCATTTGATTAGAGTTAGCAGTAAAACTCGTAGAGGGAGCCACAGTTTGCGTGCCAACCATCACTTTTCCTTGGCGATTTAGAATTTCATAGCTGATAGCGAAAGTGATGGTATACACTTGAATATTGTTACTGGCGCTGGTTGCCGTGTTAGTTTGGCCAACATTCTCTGTAGTGATTTTTAAAATCGCGTTCGCTTCTTGAGGTGAGGATGTTACTACCACATTGGATTCCGCAAAGGTTTGTCGTAACATACGCTCGAAAGGGCCATACAATTGTGGACTGTCGATATAAACTGGATTTAATTGCGGTGGAAAATTAATTTTGCCACGCAAGTGGAAGCCGCAACTGGTGAGGGTTGTTAGCAGTGTCAAAAGGAAAATTATTTTTAAAAAACGCAACATGTTCAATTTTATCTCCCGTCATTCCCGCGCAAGTGGGAATCCAGCCAATAAAAATATTCCTGGTTTTAGGCCTGGATCCCCGCTTGCGCGGGGATGACGTAAATCATTACACCACAATATTCACCAATTTTTTTGGCACTACAATCACTTTGCGTACTGTTTTTCCGGTGATATGAATTTGCACTTTTTCATTCGTCAAAGCTAATTGTTCAATAGCTTTAGAATCAGCATCTTGCGCAACCATCATATTACCACGTAATTTACCATTCACTTGAATCATCAATTCGATTTGTTGAGTTTGTAATGCGCTGGCATCGACCACTGGCCACGGCGCGTTCACAGCATCGCCATGATAATTTAGTTCTTGCCACAGGTGATTCGCTAGATGCGGCGTTACCGGTGTTAACAGTGTTAATAATACGCTAAATACTTCGCGGATTAAATAAGGACTGCTAGCTGGAATTTCTGGCAACAAATTAAATAATTTCATCGCCGCTGAAACCACCGTATTAAATTGCAAACGCTGCATGTCATAAGTGGCTTGTTGCAAAATTTGATGCAGCTGTTGCCGCACGCGTTGTTCATCCGCTGAATAGTGAGTTGGCTTAGCGCCAGTATGATCACGCAAAATCGTTTGGTGTTGGTAAGCAAAGGCCCACATGCGTTTTAAAAAGCGATGGGCTCCTTCAACGCCGGCATCGGACCATTCGAGCGATTGCTCCGGCGGGGCGGCAAACATCATGAATAATCGTACCGTGTCGGCACCGTATTGATCAATGAGCGTTTTGGGATCAACGACATTGCCTTTCGACTTTGACATTTTCGTGCCGTCTTTGAGCACCATGCCTTGGGTTAATAAATTAGTAAACGGTTCATTGGAATGCACTAATCCCACATCGCGCATCACTTTATGAAAAAACCGCGCGTAGAGTAAATGCAGCACAGCATGCTCAATACCACCGATATATTGATCGACTGGCAACCATTTATCGGCATTTTCATCGAGCATTTTTTCATTTTGTTGCGGACAAGCATAGCGCGCGTAATACCAGGATGATTCGATGAAGGTATCAAAAGTATCGGTTTCGCGGTGCGCCGCTTTGCCACACTGCGGACAGGTGGTTTGATAAAATTCTGCTAATTTCTTTAACGGCGATTGACTGCCATCGGGTGTGAAATGTTCCGGCAACACAACGGGTAAATCTTTTTCCGGCACAGGTACTGTGCCACAAACATCGCAATAAATAATTGGGATTGGTGCGCCCCAATAACGTTGTCGGGAAATGCCCCAATCGCGCAGTCGATAATTCACTTTACGTGTTGCTTGCGAGCCTAATTTTTTGGCAATCGCATCAAATGACGCGGCAAAATCTAAACCATCAAATTCGCCGGAATTGATCAGGCAGGTTTTTTCGAGAAAAGCTTTTTGTGTGTAATCCCAACCCTCGCTTTGCAACACGATTTTGAGCGGCAAATTATATTGCTGGGCAAATTCAAAATCACGTTGATCGTGGGCGGGTACGCCGATCACGGCTCCAGTGCCGTATTCCATCAAGACAAAATTAGCGATCCAAATGGGCAACTTAGCACCATGCAGTGGATCGATAACATATAAGCCCGTGGCGATGCCGCGTTTTTCCAGGGTAGCAATGGTCGCTTCGGCAACGCCGTGCTTACTGCAACTAGCGATAAATTCTGCGATAGCCGGATTTTTTTCCGCCGCCAATTGTGCGAGTGGATGTTGTGCGGCGATGGCTAGAAAAGTAGAACCCAGGAGGGTGTCTGGCCGTGTGGTGTAAACTTCCAAACTGCGCTCTGAATCATCTGCTAATGAAAATTTAATCTGCAAGCCTTCGGATTTCCCAATCCAATTGCGCTGCATGGTTTTCACTTGCTCAGGCCAACCGGTGAGTGTATCAATATCATTCAATAATTCTTCAGCATAATCCGTGATTTTCAAAAACCATTGCGGAATTTCGCGCAATTCGACTAAAGCGCCGGAGCGCCAACCGCGGCCATCCACGACTTGTTCATTGGCAAGCACAGTTTGATCGACCGGATCCCAATTCACCATCGAGCTTTTTTTATAAGCTAAACCGCGTTTGAACAATTGCACAAATAACCACTGTTCCCAGCGATAATAATCCGGTTTGCAAGTCGCCACTTCGCGCGACCAATCAAAAGCCATGCCGAGGCGATTAAATTGCTCGCGCATGTGTTCAATATTTTCATAGGTCCATTTGGCCGGTGGGGTTTGGTTTTTAATCGCCGCATTTTCAGCGGGAAGTCCAAAGGCATCCCAACCCATCGGTTGCATGACGTTTTTACCTTGCATGCGTTGATAACGCGCGATCACATCGGCGAGTGTGTAATTACGCACATGGCCCATGTGCAAGTGACCACTGGGGTAGGGCAGCATGGCTAAGCAATAAAAATTTTCTTTATCACTGTCGTTAGGCGCTTGATAAATTTTTTCATCCTGCCAGTGTTTTTGCAAGGCAGTTTCAATAAGGGTAGGTTGGTAAGTTTCGTGCATAGAAAATATTATAAACGATTTGGCTATTTAGTACTATGCATCACGCCTTTGTGATTGTTTGAGTTCAGGAGGGGCTGAGCTAGAAAGCGACCTATCGATGCGATATAGTGTGGGAGAGGGTGGTGCGGCGCGTGAGGGCTGCGGCGCAGCAACGTTAAATGGCGAGGGGAGGAGCGAAAATGCTGTGTTCGGCGATAGAGCCGCAACTACGGCAGGTGGGAGTATTACGGGTGGCGAGGAAGATGCTGCGTTAGCGGGTGCTGAGGCGTCTGGCAAAAAAGCAGGGGCACGTAATGGCGTGGCATAGTATCTCTGCAAGCTTACTATTTCAGCTTCTAGGGTTTCTGCTTGTTGTTTTAATCTACCAAGTTTTTCCTTTTGCGCAGAAATTTCGCCTTTAAGAGTTCCATTTGGTACATAACTATCCACTGTCTTACGGCAAGCAGGACAAGGTAGTTTTTTTTCTTTTAGAGTTTGGGCTGAGCTTTCATCACAATTCGTATTAGAACAGCAGGTGAGTAAAACAGGCATTGCCATTGTGTCATAATGGATAGGGCAAGTATATTTACCTCCTAAATCTTCTAACTTACTAGTCAGTTTTACTATACTCGTAGTGAGCTTTGTGAGCTCCCATTCTTTACACCGCAGTGGATTAACTGCATGCGCTGCGAATTGGGGTTTTTCTAATTCTGCTAGAAGATCGATTTTTTTCTTGTGTAATTCTACCAAGCTTTGTTTAAAGAGTAGTTTTTGTGCTTGGAGCTGTTGAGACTGGGAGACCCCTTGTTGCGCTTGCAACTTAGTTTGTTCTCCCCGAAGCGTTGACATTTCTATTTTATTTGCCTCATTAAGAGCAGTTGCTTCTGTCAATTGCTGCTGGAGCTTTGTGAGTTCGTCTTGTTGGTTGGCTAAGAGTACTTCCACCCCTCGTAAACTGTGCTGCAGTGAGGCTTCTTGGTTTTTCATTTGCTGTTGGAAGTTAGCTGCTTGTTGTTGAGATTGTTGTTGAAGATCACTTTGTTGCTGTTGGCTGGCGGCACGCTGAGCTGCCAATTGTGCCTCAATCGCTTGTTTTTGTTGTTGTAAAGCTGCTCTTTCTTGTTGGGCACTCTCTAACTCACGAGCTAGGTTATTAGCCTTTTCATGAGTTGTTTTAAGTTCTTGTCTCAATTTTTCTACTATTTGTTGTGCTGCTCTAACTTCTGCTTCTTGAGTTTTTAGGAAAGAGTTTGTTCTTTCGTGAAATTTCTGTTCCTGAGAAAGCTGGGTTCGCAGTTCTCCTATTGTTTGTTCTGCAGCTGTTTTGGCTTGTTCGAGAATAGCAGTCTGATTTCGCCCATTTGCCAATGAGGCCTGCATTATATTGTTAGCGATTGCAGCTTTTTTTTCAGCTGCAGCAAGTTTCTCCTGAAGCTCATCTATTACTTCATTTTTCTGCTCCAAAGATCCTGCACATGTATGCAATAGAGCATCTTGTACTTTCAATTTCTCTAACAGCGTTTGATATTCAGCCTCCAATCTTAAGAGATTTGGCATATTGTAAGCGAGGCTTGTATTATGACCGGGCCAAAGAATGCGCTGCCGTCTTTGCTCTGCTTCAACAGCTAAAGGATATAGGTAGGGGGCTGCTGAATGCCAGCGTTCATTTTGCCAAATAGTGCGGAAATCTATAGGCTGTTGCTGTTGCTGTTGGGTAACTGTAATCCGGGCGAGGATGATAAATGGATTAAGGATAATTTGTTGTGGATAGCGATTGCATTGTTGATGTTGCAAAATCGCTTCCCAAGCTAGACGCTTTGCCACAGAAATTTTTCCTTGCGTGAGTCTGAGCATCGCAAACAGCGCAGGGATATTTTCTCGACCACAGAGGCGCGGATTACAGAATTCTTTAGGAACGAGTAAATACTCATGCGGCAAGCCAGCCATACATGCTTGAACGTTTGCTTGGTCAAAACAGCTTGCAAAGAAAAAAAGTGTTTTAGGGGGTGTGTTGTGTAGTAATTGTTGTAACTCTGCTAGCGATATTGGGCACGCCACGATCAGCGTAGTGATGGTAGGTTTTTTTAAAAGTTTAGTGATGGTACTTATCTTGGTGGGCTCTTGCCAGTACAGCGTGCTAATTGTATCGGGCAAATAATTTAAATTGGCTTCGTTTGACTCCCATTCCACCATCACCGTGCGGATATTGGGTGCGGAGGCTAGAGCTTGTACTTCTTTTTTTGACCACCGGATACGTAAAAAGCTGATGGCATTAATCCAAGCTGGGATTGCTTGCCAGTGTTCCTTGCGAGGAGGATAAAAAAACCCCACTTGAACGAAATGAGAGGGTAATTTTGCAAAATAGCTAGCGTGTTGAATACTGTCTGGAGAAAAAAATTCAATCATTCCTGTTTTACAAAAAGGTAAATGAGGGATTAATTCTAATTTATTGGGATGAGTTCCCCACAGTTCAATTCGCTCAGGAACAGCGGCGAGTTGTCTACAATGATTCAAATCATTGCGGATTAAATCTTCTATATTGAGACAGAGATTCCAGTTTAAATTTTCTACCTGGGGAATAAGCATTTTCTGAGTAAAACGTAAACAATATTTTTTTATGCAACTAGCGTCCGGAGCTTGAAAAATCCTATTAATTTTTAGGAGCTTCTCCGGTAAAATAACGTCATAATAGCGGGCTAAAGGAAATTTTTGGTTAAAGTGACTAAGTGTTGCGACAATTTCGGTGGGATTCATATCGTCAGCTGATAGATGGTAGCTAATATCTCTGCGTGGAATGTCAGTGATATTGCTATGCAGCACTACGAGTACAATGGAAGATAAATTATTAATAGTTTGAATATTAATGGGTTGTAATACTCTTGGCTCTGAAAGTATCGTCGCATGACTCACTCTCCCCGCTTGCTGTAGTCGCAAAAGCCTTATACACTGCTGCCCTTGAAGGTTATAAATTTTGAGCGCAAGCGTTTGTATTGAGTCAGGTAATTCAGCTGAATGTTGCAATGCTTTCAAATCACGAACTTCCAGTAAATCGACTCGGGATTTCCAATGAGCTCTTTTTACACCGGGAGCCAACGTGAATAAGACTAATTTTTTTATTAAAACGGGTAGTTGAGAAAAATTAGCAACTGGGAAGGATTGCTCTAACATGATTGCTGGGCTCTCTGATGACCAGCTGCTTGAATTAATAGTGGAGTGCAAGCCAGCAGAGCACAAAATTAAAGTTTGCGAGTCTAATAACAAAGGCAGTCTGTTAAAGCTGCTCAATGATATGGGATAATTAATCATCATGGCAGAAAAATAAACGGGCCAATCAGTAGATTGAATACTCGGGTGCAGTTCTGCTTCAATCCTTATTGTTAAAGAAATGAGACGCTTTTTTAGAGTAAGCGCTGGACTTTCTACCGACTGAGGATCTGGTGTTGTTAGCCACCTCAGATCTTCTGCTGTAACGGAATTATCGATAGAAATTCCTATTTCAGATGAATCATCTATCCGAATGATAGGAAAGGATTTTTTAAAGTCTAAGAAAGAGCAATTTATCATATTGGGCTGATACCATCTCTAGACAAAACTGAACAGCTCTTAGGGACACGCCCTAATATAACAGATAATTTTAATAAGGGTTCTAAATTTATTGATTGATGACACGCCCTACGCAAAATGCGTAAGGTCAAGTGTTCGCAACACGGATTTTTTGGAGCATCTGCGGTCGATACAAAATCGCGATGCCTAATAGTACAAAGAAGATGAAAATAATCGGCGTGAGGCCCAGAATAACCAGTGGTGTATTACCACGCATGGCATAAATTTTACCGGTTAATACCACCCGCTCAAATTGCGGTGCACGAGCATTGATGCGACCTTGCGGATCGATAATCGCAGTGATGCCATTATTGGTGCTGGCCAATTGATAACGGCCGGTTTCCAAGGATCGCATCTGGGAAATTTGTAATTGCTGTGCCGGCGCCCAGGAATTGCCAAACCAAGCGTCATCACTAATCGTTACAATTAATTTCGAAGTCGGGAATTGCGTTAAAAATTCGGCTGGATAAGCGATTTCATAACAGATGTAAGTAGCGACATCATAATTACCGATATCCACGCCAATTTGTTCTGGTGAGCCAGGCGAAAAACCCGACATGGGTAAATTAAAAAAGCCAATCAAACCACGCAACATATCTTCCAGCGGCACATATTCGCCGAAGGGCACTAAATGACGTTTACTGTATTGGCCATTGGCGGTGCCGAGACCTATCATGCTGTTGAAATAAGCACTATCGGTGCGGGTGGGAACGCCCACGATTAAGGAAACATGATGTTTAGTTGCCGCATCGCTCAGCTGTTCAATGTAATGCGGCACGCTGTCAAGCCACATTGGAATGGCCGCTTCTGGCCACACAATAATATCGCTATTCCAATGTTGGTCGGTGAGCTTGCGATAAACTCTTAAGGTATCAGCAGCTTGATTAGGATCCCATTTTAAACTTTGTGGGATATTGCCTTGCACGAGCGCGACATGCAAAGCGTTACCAGTTGGTTTGGTCCATTGTATAGTAGAAAAAATACTCCCGAGCCCGATAACGAGCAGCAATCCTATAATGCTATAAAGGGCCTTACGATGATGCAGGAAACAATATAACAATAAACCAGCGCATAAAGCGACGGCAAACGACACTAAGTACACGCTGCCTAAAGGCGCAAAGCCACGCAGTGGTGAATTGATTTGACTGTAACCTAAAAATAACCACGGGAAACCGGTAAATAACCAACCCCGCAGCCATTCCAATAACACCCACATCACAGGGAAGGCCAACAATAAAGTATTCGCACCATGGCCTGGAAAAAAGCGTCGCAACCAATAAGCGTTGAGAGCGATGTAACAGGTCATGATGATAATGAGCAAGGCGGTGATTAACACGCTCAAAGCAACCGAGGTATTGCCATAGACATGAATGCTGATAAATACCCAAGAAATACCGCAGCCAAAAAAGCTCAAGCCAAATAAAGCGCCGCGCAATGCCGCTCGTTTAGGGCCAGTTGACACCCACACCCACAATAACAAAGTGGGCGCTAAAATGGCGAGATAAAAATATTGGAAGGGCGCGAAGGCGAAAACCAGCAAGGCACCGCTTAATAAAGCGATTAAATCTCTTAGTAAGGAATTATCGAATTTAACAGTGCCGGGCATATGCCCATTATACTTCAAGATGCGAGAGTTAAACCTAAGCATTTTAGCGACAAATTAAATTTTTTTTACGAAAGCATTTTATTCATATGGTGAGCTAAAAAAAATTTCAATTTGGCCTAAAAGGCGATGAGTCAGAAACTCGCAGATTGAAGTGGAATGGGTATCAAGGGCGGATTATATACCGGTTACCGTTCAAGAGGCGAATTTCTGTGATGAAATGGGTTTGTAGGGGTTGGAACCAGACCGCCTAAAAAAAAAGGATTAACAGGCAAACTCCAGATGGAAAGAAATTTAGTTTGCGAAGCGACCCACTCAGCAGATTCTTCGCAAAACCAACCGATCATTTTTAAAATTCGGTCATAATGGTTTGGCAAATCAGCTCGCAAAATAGGTTCATGGTGTGCAATACGATTACGAAGTAGACGAATTAGATCAAATTGTTTATGGGCTTCTTTGCGTAAAAAAGGCGTGGGTTTATTGAGGAATGCTTTGTATAAACAGCTTCGCCAAAGCCCTTCATAATGTGAACCTAATAAGCCAGTCCAAAATCCGAACGATAAATTTGCAACCACATTATTGGCGGTTAGTAATTTATCCCCCTTTTTTAATTGTTCCAATGTTTGCAATATGGCTTGTTCTTGAGCTTTGGAAAAAGCAATGTTGTTCCACCAAGCACCAAAATTATCCGTTAGTTTTTCATGGAAATAATTGCGCGTTATAATTTCTAAGCCTTGAATCGGTGTATACAAAGATTCACTCAATGCAGTATTCCAAACATACAGTTCTAGTTGTTTTGCTTTTGAATGAGGTGATAAATTTGCGTATCGCGCCAGTCTGGCTGTGGATAAGCCCTTGTGCAAAGCGCTAATTTTTTCCTCGCTATAGTTAAAATTTTGTAAAATCGCTTGCATTTTGTGTCATTCAACCCTATAATTCAACCGTGCACCCCGGTATCGCCTCTGCATGCAAGCGACCGGGGGGTTTTTCTACCTTACTAAGACTTCTTCACTTCCTCAATTTAAAGCATTCCATTAATTCTATTTAACGGACCATTTAATGCAAAATATTTATTATTTCATACATTATAACTCATATTATTTAATTTTATATTAAAAATAAATCTCAAGCCGTAACAAAATTGTCGTGCGCGAAATTGACAAGCTTTAATTTCCGCGCACCATCTTAATTACCTATTAATCACATTTTCGCGCGGGTAGGAATGGGGATTTCCCTATAATAAAAATTTCCAGGATAATTTCCTCTCTGGCCTTGAATAATTGGAAAAGTTGGCTATTCTTGAAACATGCGCGGCATTTGCCAGCCAGCTGCGTATTTTGTGGTTGTTCAGAAATAATAATTATAGGTAAATAACCATGCTTGGAATAAGCGCAGAAGATCTTAATAAATTAAGCTTTAGAGTGCAGGCATTAGAGGAGCAATTAAATAAGCTATACGAGTCTAGAAATGTACTCTCTGAAGATGATATTTTACCCTTGTTAGGGGAATTTTTAAGCCTGCGCGATGTTCCTGAGAGTGTACTTTTACAAGATCCTAACCGTACAATAGGTAGGAGTCTGGACGGATGTAGTAACAAAATAGATTCTATCTATTACAAGATAGGGTGCGATCTGCATTTGATGCCATCACCTCCGCCATCATTTGCTATCCAGACATTACCCAATCCCACCTTACCACTAGCTTATATTTTGTGTCCTGAAAATCAGTTATTTTACGTTAATAAAGTGCAACAAACATGCGTACTTGTAGAGATTTTCCTCGCTAAAAGAGAAGCATTTCGAGTCCTCTGTGACCAGATACATGCTGCTCCTGCTACTAAGCAAGTTTTAAATATACATTTATTAAGGAAAATTACCGAGGTAGCAGGCCATCGTTATCGTATCAACCCTTTTTCGCTCGTAAGTGAACAACGCAGAAATTCAATGAAGGGATTCAATGTACCCGCTTCTGCGTCAGCTTCCGCTTTTGTTCCTACACCGGCGGTACCGATCGAGACAGCCTCGAAAGATGTTGAAATGGATAGCGCTCTTCAGAGTTTGTACGCTGATAGTGTAACAAAACTACAACAGACGGAAAGTATGCCTCGCAATGATTCTGTGATACAACAGGAGAGGCTTGCTCTTGGAAAATTGTACGAAAGGCGAGATATACTTTTGTCCAAGTGTGAAAGTATTTACCAACATGATTCTGCCAAATATACAGAGGTAAGAGAAAAGATTAAGTCGATAAATGGAGAGTTGGATAAGTGTAGGCGATTTTTCGATAACATTGAAGAGCAGCAGTTTGCACAAGCTGCAGCTGCATTACCTCCGCCTGGATCAGTTACTCCATTAGGGCCAATGCCGTCAGGATTGGAACCTGGGCAGGCATCCGTCCGAAGAACACGACGTTGCGCAAGATTTGGAACAGCCCCCCGAGCAATAACGGCAGTAAGTGTGTTAGCTGCACTTGGTCTTAGTATATGGGGGCTTACTCGTCTCGTTGCTAATAGAAATGGTAATGGTAATGGCTCCAGTCCCTCGACAACCAATCTTACCGGTACCAGTGGAAGCTTTGGTTCCACAGCTTACTTTCCCTGGCGAGGCAGCACAGGAGCAATGCCGGTGAATCAATCTAGTACTGGTCAGCCTTCTCCCGTGACAAGTGCGGAGCAAGCCAGTGCAAGTACCTTGCGGATAGCCAGTAGCGCTGCACAAGCCGCTAGCTCGGGTGCGGATGTTAGTACGGCGATGCAGCAGGCACTTAGTACGGCGGTTGCCTCAGCACGCAGTTTAACAACATCATGGCTTACGACACTATTCGATTTTCTGACCCTCAGCACTACCACGAGTTATTTTAGTTCTACCGGCCAATATTCAGCGACAGCGGGAGCCGCTACCACTGAAGCGTTCCAAAAGACGTCGCAGTCATTAGCATCTTCCGGCTTCATGAGTGCAACCACAGCAGGCAATGTGATCAGTACATGGGCAACCCACACGGCGCATCCTACTTCGGCGACAGCCGCTGCTAATATAACAACATTACAAACCGCCAGCACGGAATTAGCGCTCACAACCGGAACAAATCGTACGACGCAAGGCACAACCCAAGGTACTACCAGCCATGCGGCACCACCCTGTGGATCAACGATTGATCCTCCTGCTAACTTGAGAGACGCACAGGCTTGGTACATACAGTTGCTAAATTATCTAAACCTTAATGGTTGGATTTTGTGTAATGGCCCTTTAAGCGAATTAATAGTAGCTTTAAAAAATGCGGGTTTAGACGTGTACGAAAATTTTGTTGCCGTGATTAAAGCGCTTAATAATCCCGAGCTCACCCATGCCTGGACTGCGCAAAATGTGACGGTGCAACAATTTATTGTACTGTTTAAAAACGCCTTGCAAGCGGCGACTACCGGCTGGCTTAGCACGGCTGTGGGTGCTATTGGTGGCGCCGCAGTTGCCGCTTACGGGTTGGTATTCAATCGACCCGCTTTGGATCCACAGTTAACAGATGCATCACGCAAGAAAATTGCCCGTGAACAGTTGCAGCATCCCAATGATTCGCTGGTACCTCTCAAGTCAGCATTGGAGGATGTGCCGCAGTACCATCTGCCTGCTAGTAGATTGAATGGTGATGCCCGCTATTTATTTCTCTTTGTCGATGCCGTGCATCCCGGTAACAGCGCCGTGTTGAAAAATTATGTGTCAAATAATGTGGATGATTTACGCATCCTCAATAGTTTGGGTTTGTCTGCTTCACGACCTCATTATGGTGGGGCACATAATAGTTCGCTGTCTTATAGGCCGGCCTCTGCTGCAACAGCGCATTATGTACAAGACGCTTCATTTGAGGCGGTGAGAAGAATGGTAATCAGACATATGGCAACCAGAGGAGTGAGGAGTTAATGACAATACAACAAACTAAAACATTATTAGGCTTAGGGTTTATTTTATTAAGTGGCGCTGCACTTGCAGAGCCAGCCAATTTTTCCTGGGTTGCCACGGTCAGCGGCGGTGCGGCGTTTGTCACTCAGCCAGCTCAAAATCAAACCCTTACTTTAACGCAAGATAACAAAACAGTGACAAATTATTATACCCCGCAAAGCTCGCAAAATTTAACTGGTATGGCAGGTGTGTTTATCGGAGTCGAAAAAAACTTTAGCATGGTGGCTTGGCAAATTGGCTTTGGTTATTATTATTTGCTGCCTTTTGATGTCAAGGGTACCGCAAGTTATCCTTTAAATAATGTGGTAGCGCAATCGCATTATCAATATAAAGTGCAAAGCCAGCAATTGTTAGTGGAATCTAAATTACTATTGCCCTTGGCAAAACGCTGGTATCCGTATGTGATGGTCGGTGTGGGGCCGGCGCTTAATCGCAGCAGTGATTACAGTGAAACGCCGTTTAATGGCGATAACAGTGGTAACTATGTGTTTGGCGATCAACAAACGATTGCGTTTTCCTACAGTGTTGGTGCAGGTTTAGATGTCGCGCTGACCGATGCGTGGCGTTTAGGAATTGGCTATCGGTTTAGCGATTTAGGCGCAGTAGGTTTAGGTAAACCAACTAATCAGACCGCAGATGTGACATTAAATCAAAATCATTTGTATGCGCAAAGCGTATTGTTGCAGTTGAGTTATGTGTTTTAGTTTTTACAGAGTTATGTCATTCTCAGTCGAACGTAGTGAGGCTGGGAATCCAAGGTTTGTGTGGCTTTATTGACTATATTTTGGATTCCCACTTCGGGGCTAAAGCCCCTCGTGAGAATGACAAAAAATAAAAATCATCGTGTGTTTGAAGAGAGAGACATTTTAATGAAAACAAAAATATTTTTAATCTGTGGGCTCATTTTGGGTTTCCTGACAGCAAGAGCCGATAATAATTATTTCAATATTACCCCCCTTGTTACACCACCTGCGTACATTCTTCCCAATCAGCCAGCCATTGCGATTTATTTGGTGAACAATCCAACAGATGGCTCGCTGGAAACGAATTATCTGCGGGAATGGAGAGATCGCACCTTACCGGTCGGTGTGAGTGTTGTAAATATGACGGATCCAAACAACGCTGCGCCTGCTTGCGGGACAGTTCCTTTTACTTTAAGTGCTGCGGGCGGTAGTAATCCCAGTTGTCAGCTGGCTTTGCAATTTCGAAACGCAACTACAATCAGCGGCGCTACACTGAATGTGTGTCACACCGATGCCCGTTGCACACCGTTTGCAACGCCAGAGGTGAAAATATCAAGCAGCGGTAATGACTTAGCTACTTTAAACATCAACGGCGTAACTTCTGGTAATTTGCCGGTGGTGAATAATACGGCTCTCACGCTGAATAATACTTCAGGCACGACGCAAGCCAATTATGTGCAAGCTACTTTATCTTCTAATTTAACTGATTTAGGTGTGAGTGTGAACACCAGCAGTTGTCTTGCAGTCGCTCAGGGCAGTTCCTGTAATTTGCCCATCACGATTCCGGCTGATGTCACTCAGTATGCCGAAGGCACGCTCACGCTACAAGGCGCTAACACGACAAACCTTACTTACACCTTGCAAATTAACGCTTTAAATTTTGCGATGAGTACTGATACCAGCGATCAGCATATGCAGTATCAAGCGATCAAAATAACCAATAACACGCCGGAAACCTTAGTGTTTAACAACATCAGCGTGAGTGCCGATGCTAACTATGTCAGTGGCTGTACCGCCGGCGATCCGGTGTGTGTGAACCCTTGTACTGATTCATTGCCTGCCGCAGGTATTTGCACCGTGTGGGTCAAAGCGCAAGATCCGGCGGTGAATAATTTGCCTTTGGGCGTACAAAGCGTGCCGTCTATTATTATTAATACGCAGCTAAGCAATCCAGCGGCTTTGACTTTACCGAGTCCACAATATACGGCTGATTATGATTTTTCACTGTATGTATCGCGGGTGTCTTTGGATAGCAATTCGGTCCAGCAAATGGATTTTGAAAAATGGAATGGCAGTACCTGGCAAAAAGGCATCAATGGCAGTGGCGCGGTAACTTTGTATGGGCAACCTTTCTCTTTGCTGAGCTGGCGCGGCGATTTATATGTGGGGGGTGGTCAGTTAACTGTGAACCCCAATTTGGGAACCAATCCAGCGGCGTGCGTGGCCAGCTTCAATGGGCAGCAATGGAATTTTGTCGATATGTCCGTTTTAGATTGTGGTACCGATAATAATGGGCAAGTTAATGCGCTCGCGGTTTTTAATGAGATGCTGTATGCCGGTGGTAAATTTGCGATGAATGGTGCGAGTAGTAATGCTGCGCCGGGAGTAGCTTATTGGGATGGTGCAGCGGCCTGGCAAACTACGGATTTGCCATCCGCAGTGCAAGCAACAACTAACACGATTAAAGCCTTAAACGTTTGGAATAATACGCTTTATGCGGGAGTGCAATACAGTTCTAACCCAAGTAATGCGGCGCCGGTGTGGAAATTAGGCACCGGTAGTTGGTCAGTGGCAGGCACAGGTTTTACCAATGCAGCGACGGTAAATGATTTGGCCGCTTGGAATAATACGCTGTATGCGGGTGGTACTTTTAATATGAGTGGTAGTAATCATGCTATTGCGAGTTCCGATGGCGGCGTTAATAGCACATGGCAAGTGGCTGATAACGGCATCAATCCGGGTAGTACTACCACGGTAAGTGCTTTAACGGAGTGGAAAAATTTATTATACGAAATAGCCATCTATACAACTTACCCGGTAGAACAACTTAGTGGTTCAACTTGGAGTGCTGCCGGGGGGAGTCAATTAGCATTTGTTAATTCCGGCACGTGTAATGGTCAATTTACCATGACCGGCGATAACCACTCTTTATACCTGCAGGGTGGCGAAAGCGCTGACTGCCAATTTCAAATTAACAGTGTAGGCCCCGCCAGCTTCGTGCAATGGGATGGTTCGGATTGGTCAGCCTTGCCTACCGATTTAAGTAATACTTATCCCACGCAATTCGTCGGGCCGATGTTAACCATGGCTTCTTTGAGTAATTTCAGCCTTGCTGCGGACGAGAACCAGGTGGAAGATTTAGTGCCAGGGCCTCATAATGGTGGGCCGGCTGCGGCTAATAAAGGGAAAAAGAAAAATTTCTTGGAAGAGGTAGCGGGTTGGTTTAAAGGTATTTTCTAAAAAACGGCTTGGAACATAGCGCAATTGCCGACTATTCAAAAAATATTCGTCATTATTCCCGCTTTCGCGGGAATGACAGCAAACTATTTTTCAATTTCTGTGAATAATTTAAAAATTGTTGTGTACAAAGAAAAAGCGGGCAGAGCGTATTTGGCCAGCAAATCCGATTTGACCCTTGTGCCGAAATCGATTAAAATCACGCCCCCATTCCCCGATAGCTCAGTCGGTAGAGCAGTTGACTGTTAATCAATTGGTCAGAGGTTCGAGTCCTCTTCGGGGAGCCACTTTTCTTCAGCTGTTTTCCTGTAAAATCCACGTTGATGAAACCTCTCAAGCCTTACATCAGACCTTTTCTCAAATGGCCCGGCGGTAAATTTCGTACCTTAAAACACATCCATCCCGTATTACCCAGCGGCAAACGTTTAGTGGAGCCGTTTGTCGGTAGTGGCGCGCTGTTTTTAAATAGCGATTATCAACGTTATTTTTTAAACGACATCAATCCCGATTTAATCAATTTATTTAATACTCTTAAGACGCAGCCCGATGAATTTATTCGCCGCGCGCGTTATTATTTTGCCAGCCGTTTTAATACGAAAGAAGAGTATTATCGACTGCGCAGAGTTTTTAATGTTGAACGCGATGCTTTCAAAAGATCCTTATTATTCCTCTATTTAAATCGGCATGCTTACAATGGTCTGTGTCGTTATAATCGACGCGGCGAATTTAATGTGCCTTTTGGGCAGTATAAAAAACCTTATTTTCCAGCAGTTGAGTTGCAACATTTTGCTGCGAAAGCGCAACGTGCAAGCTTTAGCTGTTTGCCGTTTGAAAAATTTTTACAGCAAATTCGCTTGGGAGATGTGGTATATTGTGACCCGCCTTATGTACCCCTGAGCAAAACAGCTAATTTTACAGCTTACAGTCAACAAGGGTTTAGTTTGGCAGAGCAAGAAAAATTGGCCGAGTGTGCAAAAGTATTGTCCGCTAAAAAAATTCCGGTGTTGATTTCTAATCACGATACCGATTTTACGCGGGCTTTATATCAAGGAGCGGAGTTAAATTATTTTCCCGTACGGCGGTTAATTAGTTGTCAAAGCGAAACGCGCGGGCAAGTGCAGGAATTATTGGCGGTTTATTCATGAAATTTTTCGCATAATAATTTTTAAATTTGATTGTCATTCCCGCGTAGGCGGGAATCCAGCATTAAAAATAACTTCGCGTGAGCACTTAAGGGTTTATCATTTTTAGAAAAAATAAGCTTAAACAGGCTTGTTTACATACATACATACATACATACATACATACATATTTATTTTGGGTCTGGATTCCCGCCTACGCGGGAATGACGAGTGTCTTTAGTTATGAAGAAATATATCACCTTTATTTTTTTCCTCTTAATCTGTGTCGGTACCCACGCCAGTACACAGTCCGATCTCAACGATATCATTGCGAGAGCTCCGAGTAATGTGAACATCGGTGTTAAAGTGCAATCGATGGAAAATGAGAATGTCATTTATTCACTTAATGCTGATCGTTATTACATTCCCGCCAGTACCCAAAAAACGCTGACCGCCGCTGCCGCTTTATTGTATTTGGGCAAAAGTTTTGAATTCAAAACGACTTTGTATCACACCGGTAAAATCCGCGCCGATGGCACTCTCGATGGCAATGTGTATTTCAAATTCAGTGGTGACCCCACGTTAACCACCGATGATTTACGCGGTTTGATTGCCGAGTTAAGTAAATTGGGCGTTAAAAAAATTAATGGTTCTGTGTATCTGGATAACACTTTGTATGATGCTAAAGCCTATGGATCAGGGTGGATGTGGGATGATCAAAATGATTGTTACTCTGCACCGTTAAATGCGATCATCATCAATCACAATTGTTTTGATATCGATTTAATTGCCGGCCGACACGTTGGCAGCAACACCCGAATAGAAGGCGATAACGAATTAATGTATACGCCAGTGATTAATCAAGTTGTTACCCGTAATTTTACCGCCAATGACAACAGTTGTTTATTGGATGTCAATGTTGATCCAAATAATAATTATTATTTAACCGGCTGTGTAACGCCCGGCTCGCCGGCGCAAACCTTATCATTTGCTATCCGCTATGTTGAGCCCTTCGCTAAACAAGTGATCACTGGTTTATTTAAAGCGGCACATATTACGGTGCGAGGGTATGTAAGTTTTGCACCCGTGCCGGTGGCAGCGCATGAAACGGCTGCGCACTATTCGCTACCATTGGCGAATTTAATTACTATCATGTTAAAACAATCGGACAATTTAATTGCCGATACTTTATTTAAAACCTTAGGGGCATTTTATTTTCAGGGACAAGGCAATTGGAACAACGGCGCACGGGCTGTCACCGCTATTTTACAGCAGTATGCCAAAGTCGATTTAAGCGATGATGCAATCGTTGATGGTGCAGGCCTCTCACGTTATAACTTAGTGACGCCAGATGATTTTTCCCAATTATTAGATTCGGTGTATCACAACCCTAATATGGGTGGCGCTTTCATTGCGGGCTTGCCTATCGCGGGTGTCGATGGTACCCTTGCCAACAAAGTCAACGGCCGCGATATTATTTTGCGCTCCAACATTCAAGCCAAAACCGGTAGCATGACCGGCGTATTGGCATTAGTTGGATATGTTTATACCAAGCAAAATCATATTTTGAGCTTTGTGATTATGATCAACAATTTTCCCGGTAAAGTGTATCCGTATTTTGATTTGGAAATGCGGATTGCTGAATATTTAATTAGACATGAGTGAGCCATATTATGAGTAACGCACCTGCTGACAAAAAAATTGGATTATTTACCAATGTTAAAACGGAATCCGAAGCGGATTATCAAGCGAGTGTTGCAAAAATTGACCAACAATTAGCGGAGCACGGCTTGCTTTTATATATGAAAGGCGAACCTGCTGATCCGATGTGTGGATTTTCTGCCAAGGCGGTCAAATTATTGCAGCAATGTGGCGTGGAAAATATTGCTTCGGTCGATATTTTAGACCCTAAAAATCAGGGTATTCGCAATGCTATCAAAGAATATAAAAAATGGCCGACCTTTCCGCAATTGTATATTAATGGCAAATTAGTGGGCGGAGTTGATATTATGCAAGAACTCTACGACGATGGAGAATTGCAAACTTTAGTCCAAGAATTTACTTAAAACAAACCTTTCCACATGATATTTTTTATAAATTGTTCAAAAAATACTCGTCATTCCCGCGAAGGCGGGAATCCAGGATTTTTAACGGTCTGCAAGCTTTTTTCTGGATCCCCGCCTTCGCGGGGATGACGTGGCAAAATCAAACGGACGCTGTACCAGCATTAAAAACAACTTTTTTGTCCTGCTTGCGCGGGAATGACAATCAAATTTAAAAATGTTGTGTACTGAAAAATTTAAGTTGCAATTTATAAAAAACCATTGTATTGTAAGCCGCGTTTAGCTATATAAGCAAAATTAATAATCCAAATTCAAACTGAATTTTTAGAGGAGATATACATGAAATTAACTACTCTTGCGGCAGCCATGATCGTATTAGGCGTGGTCAGTGCACCCGTATTGGCAGATGATTCTTCCAGCAATACAGCAAGTGCTTCAGCCACAACAATGGCGACTAACTCTAGCACTACGCCAGTGAAACATAAACATATCCGCAGTGCAACGGCGCAAAAAGCGGCGGCTACTGAAGATAATACCAGCGATTCAACAGCGCCTGCAGCAGCTCCAACAGAACCTACGACCGATTATGCCGATATTTTATTTTCCAACAGTGGTAATCGCGCCCAAGATAGCGTCGGCGGTCCCTTAAGTGATTGGTACAAACACATCGGCATCAGCGGTTATATTTTGGCGAACGCTAAAACTCAAACCAGCACCGGTGAAAATACGCAGTCGTCTTTCTATTCACGCGGTTCGGAACTGTATTTTGATGCACAGGCCAATGACTGGGTAGCCGGCCATTTAACTTTAGCGTATGGACAAGATAACTTTAACGCTGGGAATTATGCGAATAATACTACCGGTCCAAATGGTGGTAATCAAAATGGTATTCAACCCTGGACCGTTTATGTTCCGGAAGCCACGATTGGGTTAGCGAATTTAAATAAATCACCGCTCTGGTTAACAGCGGGCCGGCAAGAATTTTTGTTTGGTAGTTACATGCGTAATACGATCAGTGGATCCTTAGTGCGCGCTTTAACGGATACCGATGATAATGGTTTAACCGTAGGTTACACTTCAATGAATGGCGCGCATGCGGAATTGTTTGCCGCTCAAGGCCCCAATTCAGCAAGCGACCAAGCGAGCGCAGTGCGCGTATGGGGTGCTAACGTAGGTTATAGTGAATTGACCGATGATTTATTGAAATATAATGTGGATGTTGGTTATGAAAATAACTTATATGAAAGTTACTGGATTGCCGACAGTGCGCCGCAATTCGTGAACGGTAACGGCAATACTGATCCGGCTTACCACAAACAAGTGCCTGGTTTAGCGCTGCATTTGGATGCCACATCCGGTCCGTTCCAATTTATCACTGACTTTGCCACGGCTTTAACTGGCTTTAGTCCTTACGATTTACCAGAAGGAACGTATGCTCAAAGCCAAGGCGGATATCCTGTCAATGGGCCGGTAGCTCCGTTTACCAGTGAAGGTGCAAAACCCTGGGCTTATATGTTAGAAACTTCATATGGGTTCCCGGTGTTGAATTATGACACACGAATGATTTTAGGCTATCAACAAAGTGGTGACGCGGTAAATATTATGAACCCCTTGGCCTTAGGTGGATATCAAATGCCGCAGTACCGTTATATCGCCAGCTACGCAATTGATATCACTAAAGACTTATCGGTCCAAGTTGAATATCGTCATGATATCGATTACAAAACTTCACAAGGTGGTGATGGACAAAGCGATAACGTTGGCTTAGCGCAATTAGGTTTGATATTCTAAAGCGTTTATCTTGCAGTAACAAAAAACCCGCGTATTCACGCGGGTTTTTTGTTGTCCAAAATTTGTAGGTAAATGTAGGTCGGTTTACGGGAGCGATGGAAAGGATAATTTATCTTACTGAGCTACCAGTTTACTCAGTCAGGGAACAACATGTCATCGCGACCAAGCCGACTTCGCTATTAATGTCGGCTTGGTCGCCCGTGTTTTTTTCTAATAGTTTGTATAATTGAATAGATTTAGAAAAATAAGCAAGAACATGTATGGCTCCCACAAACCGACCTACGCTGACGTGTCATTAATTTCTTTATAAACTCCCAAATTAAGCGCTAAACTTTTTAAACCAGCATTCTGCCGAGGGTTGAATTGCGTTTCCAACTGTTGCCAATCAACCATGGCTTGCTTAAGCTCAGTAATATTAATCGCTGCAGCGCTAACAATTTCACTGATTTTAACTAAGCCATCACGCAATTCTGATGCAGTATCATCTGGCAAACCTTCCCGCGCCAATTCTTGCAAAGCAAATAGCGCTTGTCCGGTTTTTTCGGTGGTTTTTAAAAATTTTTGCTGCGTTTGTTTGCGCTCCGAATCAAACCATACTTCATACACCCAATCGGCATACAAGCGGCGGTTTTCCATTAACGCAGTGGTGAATTGATTGAAACTCTGTTTAAGCAATGCTTCACTATTATCATGCCGCAATAAATGTTGCAAAATAGCCTGCAAATAGTGCTGTTGTAATTGCAGTGTATGCTGATTATTTTTTTCGATTTCCGGTTTTAACGACGTGGGAAAAATTAATAAAGTGAAAACAACACCCAGTGCTGCACCAATGGTGGTGTCGTATAAGCGTGCCACAATTAAACTATTCGCTTCATGCGGCACAAAGAAGGTGACCAGAATAGCGACCATCGCACTCAAAGGTACGACGAAAATTCCATAATTAACGAGATTAAAAGCTTTTGTCATATAAGTGAGAGTGAGAAATACGACCAGCAATAAATCGATGACCCACAGGCTGTGAATCCATTCTACTAATAGAAAACCGATTAATAAACCTAAAATCGTACCCACAAAACGTTGTAAGCCTTTACGCAGCGTTCCACCCGTGGTGAGTTGCATCACAATACACACGGTGAGCGGCACCCAAAATCCCTGCATTAAATGAGCATAATAATAAATTACCGTGCCGACGAACATAGCGAGCGCCATGCGCAGTGCGCGCCTAAAAACCGACGAGCGTAAATTGCAATGTTCTTGTAGTTTTAAGATAAAGGGTTGAGACATTTGATAACCACCAAAATTTTTTCTACTGTATCAACAAAGACGATTAAACCATTTTCCAATTCGGGATGTTCAGTCGCTTTAGTACGCAAGGTTGTGAGAGTTGTTTGTAAGTTGGAACTATTCCATTGTGTATGTTCGCTGATAGCGTAGAGAGCAGCCGCTAATAATTGATGGGTTAGTTTTAATTCTTCCGTTACAAAATTTAATGCAGTAACATCCCTTACATAATGGCGAATATTGCCAAGGCTGATAAAGAGAGCAAATAATTGTTCGGCACGGACAATAAATTCTTCTGTTGAGTCTTGTTCATTGATGGTTAATAATTTTTTCTCACTGGCTAAATGTTGCGAGTGACGCACTGCATTTAACATTCGTAACAAGCGATCGCGTCGTTCATGTAAGCGGTATTCAAATTTTTCTGCTTGTTGTGGATAAGCGGGGTGTAAATAATTTTCCACTAACGCATGAGAAAATTCTGCCAAAGTTCGTAAGTAAATTTTTTCATCGCGTCGTAATTGTGGCTTTAAACGCGTCGGCCAGAGAAAACACACCAGCAAGGCCAGTGCACCGCCTAATAAAATCATCAAAAAGCGTTGTAACAAACAGGAAGAGGCTGTCGGTAAACCCACTGATAAAATGGCATACAAATTAATGAAGAAGCAAGCAATTGCCATATGTAAGCCAAACACACTTAAATAAATTGCGATGAAAGTGGTGACGGCAAGAAATAAGGCTGAGTAAATAGGGTTGTTGAATACGAAGCCACTTAAATATCCGAGAATGGCGGCACTGAGAACGCAGAGGCTTAGCGTGCGCATTTGTTGCCATTGGGTTGCGCCCAGGCGGGTTTGCACTAAAAAAACCGCTGCTAATACCACCCAATACGATTCAGAATAAGTTGCTGGAAAGGCGCGATAAACGAGAATGGAAAGCAAACAAACCAGGCCGGTACGAATGGCTTGCTTAAAATAATTATAATCTGGATCAAAACGCGTTAAAATTTCGCGTTGAAGGTAATTTAACATAGTTTTTAATGTAGGTCGGTTTACGAGAGTCCCGCACTTAAATCTTTTATAAGCAGAAGTAAAGAAGTAATGTTATTTCTTCAATCTTCTTATGGCAATTTAAGTGCGGGACGACCAAGCCGACAAGAGAAATAAGCAAAAACATGCATGGCTCCCGTAAACCGACCGACGTTTACAACGGCCAGCCACCCAAATCACGCCACTTATTCACAATATGACAAAATAATTGCGCGGTAATTTCCGCATCATATTTGGCCGAATGCGCTGAATCTTTGTCAAATGCAAAACCAGCCGCTTCTGCTGCGCGCGCGAGTACCGTTTGGCCAAAGGCCAGGCCGCTGAGTGCGGCGGTATCAAAGGTCGTGAATTTATGAAATGGATCATTGTCTAAATGATAACGTTTCACAGCCGCTTGCAAAAAACTTTGATCAAACACAGCATTATGCGCCACCATGACTGCGCGTTTGCAATCGTGAGCTCTGACTTGCTTTTTGATTGCAGCAAATAATTCTGTAATGGCTTCTTTTTCATCGCGTGCAAAACGAAAGGGGTTATGCGGTTTAATGCCCGTGAATTCGAGTGCAGAGGTTTCCATTTTGGAACCCGCAAAAGGCTCAACATGATAATGCAAGGTTTCACCAACGCTTAAAAAACCTTCTTCATCCATGTGAATCATCACGGCAGCTAGTTCTAAAATTGGATTTTTCTTGGCATCAAAGCCACCCGTTTCTAAATCGATAACGACTGGATAAAAACCACGAAAACGCTGTGATAAGAGAGATTTATTAGCCATTTAATTTCCAAGCGAGAGTTTCACCAGCACCCAAAGGCCGTAGTTGTTCTTCCCCAAATGATAAAGTTTCAGGAAGTTGCCAAGATTTTTTTTCTAAGGTAATTTTAGTTTGATTGCGTGGTAGTTCATAAAAATCAGCCCCAAAAAAACTCGCGAAGCTTTCTAATTTATCGAGAGCATGCATTTGTTCAAAAGCAGTGGCATAGAGTTCTATCGCGCTATACGCACTGTAAATACCGGCACAACCGCAGAGCGCTTCTTTTTTAGTGGTAGCATGCGGAGCACTGTCGGTACCGAGAAAAAATTTTGGATTGCCACTCACTGCCGCTTTCAATAAAGCCTGGCGATGGGTGCCACGTTTTAACACCGGTAAACAATAAAAATGCGGTCGAATACCACCGACTAACATAGCATTGCGATCGTAAAGTAAATGATGCGCAGTGATGGTCGCTGCAATGGGGTAATTCGCTTCCCGCACATAATCCGCTGCTTGTTGCGTGGTGATGTGTTCTAACACAATCCGCAGTTCAGGAAATTGTGTTTGTAAAGGTTGTAAAACAGTATCGATAAATACCGCTTCGCGATCGAAAATATCGATCTCAGCATGGGTAACTTCACCATGCACCAACAAAGGCAAACGATGTTTTTGCATTGCTTCTAAGGCGGGATAAATGTGTTTTAAATCGGTGACGCCCTGGGCTGAATGCGTGGTCGCACCGGCAGGATAAAGTTTGCAAGCATAAATTAACGGGTGTTCAGCGGCTGCTTTGATCAGTTCAGCGGAAGTGTTATCGGTTAAATACAACGTCATTAAAGGCTCAAAAGTCAACTCGGGATTCAAAGCTGCTAAAATCTGCGCGTGATAAGCCTCCGCTTGTGCAATCGTCGTGACGGGCGGTTGTAAATTTGGCATAATGATGGCGCGCTGAAATTGGCGAGCGCTGTCATTCACCGTACGAGCCAGGCGATCACCATCGCGCAAGTGTAAGTGCCAGTCGTCGGGTTGAGTGAAAGTAAACTGTTGCATGGTAAATATTTTAACACAAAATCCCCCTTAATCCCCCTTTTTCAAAGGGGGAAATTAGAGCAAAAATTAATTGAGAGATCCCCCCTTTTGTAAAGGGGGGCAGGGGGGATTTAAAATTTTCAAATTATTTTTGAAAAACTAAGAGATTACATTTTATGAATTTTCTACTCGATCTCAACACCTGGATTAGTTTAGGTATTTTAACTTTACTCGAGATTGTGTTGGGAATTGATAACATCGTGTTCCTGATTTTAGTCAGCCACCATTTGCCTCTCCAGCAGCAAAAAAAGGCACGCCGGGTGGGTTTGAGTTTAGCGCTGATCATGCGGCTGATATTATTAGCTTGCGCGTTTTTTATTGCGCAGTTAACGGCCCCCTTATTTGTCGTTGGGGCGGTACAAATATCCATCCGTAGCTTATTGATGTGGATCGGCGGTCTATTTTTATTATACAAAGGCATACAAGAATTAAGAGCTTATTTTAGTCATTCACATAGTGAACATACCGTAAAAAAGCAATTAACATTTTTTGCGGCGATGCTGCAAATTGTATTATTGGATATTGTTTTTTCGATTGATACGGTGTTAACCGCCGTTGCGCTCACACCTTATTACACCATCATGGCAAGCGCGG
>JABDGN010000017.1:30948-31095 GCA_013285995.1 Gammaproteobacteria bacterium | reverse complement strand
AACGCTATTTTAATTAGTGGTGATATTGCGGAATTTCCTGCTTTAGAAAAAATACTAAAAGAAATAACTGTGTCTGTTGATGTGCCAATTTATTTTGTGTTAGGCAATCATGATTATTATCGAGGCGAAATTGCGACGGTTAGACAA
>JABDGN010000017.1:0-30938 GCA_013285995.1 Gammaproteobacteria bacterium | reverse complement strand
GTTAGACAATGCATGACGAAGTTAACAAAGCAAGAACCTCTATTACATTGGCTTCCCGCTACTGAACCGATAGTTTTGCAAGAAGGGATTATTTTATTGGGACAAGATGGTTGGGCAGATGGACGTTTTGGAAATTATGCCAATAGCCGTGTTTCATTGAATGACAGCCGCATGATCTTCGATTTATTTCAAGAAAAATTATTAGGCAAATATCCGCTGCTTGATAAAATGCAACAATTAGCCGATAACGATGCGGAGCAATTGCATAAAAAATTACAGCAGGCAGTAGATCAACATCAGCCGCAGAAAATAATTATTTTAACGCATGTGCCGCCTTTTAAAGAAACCTGCCTATATGAAAACAAAATCAGTAACGACGATTATTTGCCGTATTTTGCTTCACAAGTCAGCGGCGAAGTATTAGTAAATTTTGCCGAAAAAAATCCCACACTAGAATTGTTAGTGTTGTGTGGACATACGCATCATGCGTGTACCTACCAAGCATTAGATAATTTGTTGGTGCGAGTTGGACAAGCGGAATATTTCCACCCCGGTATACAAGAGATGATTGAGGAGATATAAATAGCGATGGGTCTGAATTTACAATTTAAGATGAGGAAAAGATATGTTAAAACAATTTGATATTACAGGAAAAGTTATTTTAATCACGGGTGCTTCTTCAGGACTAGGACAATATTTTGCAACCTTGTTAGCAGCACAAGGGGCTAAAGTAATAATTACTGGGCGACGCTTTGAGCGTTTAAAGCAGTTGGCGAAAAAAATTAAAGCTGAAGGTGGAGTGGCTTTTCCATTTGCCCTAGATGTAAGAAAAGCTAGCAGTATTAATGGCGTTATTAAAAAAATTGAAAATAAAGTAGGCCAGATAGATGTGTTGATTAATAACGCGGGCTTGGATATCAGAAGAAATTTCCTTGACCATAAAGTAGAAGATTGGGACCTGGTATTTGATACCAATTTGAGAGGCTTGTGTTTAATGGCACAAGCTGTTGCTAAGCACATGCTGAAATATAAAGTGGCAGGCAAAATCATTAACGTGAGCTCAGGTTCCGCTAGAATGGTTTGGTCCGGGGGGAGCCCAGCTTATATGGCTTCTAAAGCTGCTGTTTCACATTTCACTGTGGCATTAGCTAATGAGTTAGCCCCGCATAAAATTCAAGTCAATGCGATTGCTCCCGGAGGGGTTGATACGGAGGCAACGCATGAGTTATTTAATAGTCCTGCAGGTAAAGAGTTTGAAAAGAAATTACCATTAGGTCGTTACTCAAACTTTTCTGATTTAGCAGGGCCTTTATTGTTATTGGTTTCAGATGCGTCGGCTTATATGTTAGGTGAAATTATTCATGTGGATGGTGGAATGTCTCTGAATCGCTTATCTCTACAGGAAGTTTAATGGCTGATTTATTAAGCAAAGAAAAAATTATTCTCGCTATCGAAGATGAAGTTTCTATCATCAAATTTTTGCGCACCTATTTGGAAGCGCAGAAATTCTATTTTTTAAGTGCGGATACCGCTGAAAAAGGCTTAGAGTTAGCAGAGCAGGAACAGCCACAACTTATTTTATTAGATTTAGGCTTGCCCGATTTAGATGGCTTAGAAGTGATTAAAAAATTACGCCAATGGACCGAAGTGCCGATTATTGTGTTATCAGCACGAGGCCAAGAGCGTGATAAAGTATTAGCGCTGGACTTAGGTGCCGATGATTATTTAACCAAACCTTTCAGCGTGATGGAATTATCAGCGCGGATTCGCGTTGCGCTACGCCACGCCAGTGGGAAAATTGAAACAGCGCCAATTTTTATAAATGGTGAATTAAAAGTAGATTTAGCTAATCGAGAAGTGTTTTTAAAAAATGAGGCGATCAATTTAACGCCTACACAATTTGATGTATTAGCCGTGTTAGTAAAAAATGCTGGCAAAATTGTCACGCGACAACAATTATTAAAAGCCGTATGGGGCGAAAGTTATACCGAAGAAAAAGATTATTTGCGAATTTATATTCACCAATTGCGCCATAAGTTAGAAGAAAATCCGGCCCAACCGCAATACATTCGCACTGAGTCAGGCGTCGGTTATCGTTTGCAGGAAAGTATTTAGTAGCATTCAATGCGTGCGGCGTAATTTCACTCCTATTATAAAGATAATCAATGTAACCACAATAGCAAAGCCACTCACCCAATGAAAGCCTTGCATAAAACTGCTAGTAAAGGCCTGGGTGATTTCACTGGCTTGATTGCCAAATTGACTAAGGACAGATTGAGCATTACCGGGATCAGATACTAAGATACTGAGTTCATTGCGTTGGGTAGCTGTGAGTTGCAAATGCAGATTAGTCAAAGAGCTGTTCAGTGCTCCACTTTCACGCCAATGAAACAGCACGCTTGATAAACTCAAAAATAAGGGGCCGCTGATATTAAAAGAAGTAAAAACTGTACCAATGCTACTGCCGATCCGATCAGCAGGTACCGATGCTTGTATACCAGCGACTGCACCGGTATTAACGATGCCCCAAGTGATTCCCATCAACATCAGCGCGAGCACTATCCAATAGATTCCAATGGCAGGAGTAAAAAAGAAGTGTAAAACAGTCGCGAAAAATGCCGTCGCTAATCCGCATAATAATATATCTAACACGTGAAATTTCTTGAATAATTTTTCGATAAACATTGACAAGACTACCTGCATCACGGGGAAGGTTAATAAAATTAATCCAACCATTAAAGGTGGGTGATGCAGAATAGATTGCAAATAAAGTGGATCAAAAAACATGAAAACGTAATATAAAAAACCACACGCGACACAAATTAACATAGCAAGTGAGGCATGTGCATTTTTAAAAATTCTTAAATCGAGCAAAGGATCTTTAATTTTATTTTCAAAATACACCAAAAGACCCAAAGCAATAATGCCCACTACTAAGGGAACCAACGTGGCGGAAATTCCCCAGGCATATTGGCCACCATGTACCAAACCATAAATAAAACCACCCATCCCGATGATTAATAACACTAAGCCCCACCAATCCATTTTGATACTTTTATCAGGCTTGGGTCCCGGTTGCGAAGTGCAGGCAAATAAAACCAGACCGACTAAAATAATGGGGATATTAATAAAAAACACCCAGCGCCAACTTAATGCGGCAATCAGTACTCCGCCGAGAAAAGGCCCAATGGCCAAGCCAATGCCAGTAATGGTACTGAAAACCGCTAGCGCGCGCGTTTGTTCTTGCTGCGGAAAAACTTGTGGTAATAAAGAAATCCCTACTGTAAAAACCAGTGGTGTGGCAATCCCTTGTACGGCACGAAAGAAAATTAGCCAATCAATAGTGGGAGCATATCCCGTACCAAACGCGGCAATTAAAAATAATACAAAACCAAAATAAAAAACGCGCTTTCGACCCCATAATTCAGCCGCACGTCCTACTGCGATCATAAACATGCATTGCATCATGCCGAAAATCGTAATGACCCATTGCAATTGTAAAACCGTTGCGTGCAAATCACGGCGAATAAAAGGTAAAGCAGTCGTGACAATAGTTACATCTAAAAAAGCTGTAAAAGATAAGAAACTTAGACCAATCAAGGCCCACCATTTATATTTAAAGTTACCTGCGTGCATAATTTTCCTTTCAGTTTTAACAGCTTTATAGGGAAAGACAATTTAGTTAAGCAGTTTATCATTACTGTTTGCGGTTTACTAGAGATCCGCTTTAGGATTAACGCTTGACTTAAGCAATTTTGACCAGCTAGAATCGGACTCATCAGCAAAGGAGTTTATTTATGACGGACGCCAAAATTTTATTAGCCCGCTTGGATCGCATTCCCGTTTGGACTTACCCCTATTCAATTTTATTAATTACTGGCATTGGATTTTTATTTAGTTTTTTCGATATTGTAACAATTGGCTTTGCCATTCCGGTTGTCACAAAACAATTTAATGTCAGCACCACAACTGCGGTTTGGACCATTACCACGGGTTTAATAGGTTATATCATCGGTTCCATTTTAGATAGCCGCATTTCTGATTTGTTTGGTCGTCGGCTTGCCTTGCTTTTATCGGTGAGTTTTTTTAGCGTGGGTTCATTACTTTGTGCACTGAGCCCGAATATTTTTATTTTAATGTTAGCGCGCTTTATCACCGGTATGGGCATTGGTGCTGAAATTCCTAATGCGATGACGTATATTGGTGAACTATCGCCGCCGCGTTTACGCGGATATTACAGTTGCATCGCAGGTATGATGGCGTTTATAGGTTTTGCGTTAGTGCCGTTTGTGGCGATGGTATTAGTGCCAAATTTTGAATGGGGTTGGCGCTGGTTATTTCTGATCGGGGGTTTAGGTGGCACCATTATTTTTTTCATGCGCCGTGGCATGCCTCATTCTATCCATTGGTTAATTGCCGAAGGGCGTTTACCAGAAGCGGAACAGTTTTTAATCCAAGCAGAACAACGCGCAGTACAAAAAACTGGGCAAGCCTTAAAAGATTATGTACTTGCAACGGAAACAATCACCACCGATAAAAAACTGATTACCTTATTAAAATCACCCTACGTGTATCGAGTTATTTTATTTGCTTTATTATGGTTTTTTTATTACGTGGGTAATTATGGTTGGTTAACACTCAGCACTGAATTATTTGATCTAAAAGGATTGCACTTATCGAATAGTATTTTTGTAGTCGCCATTTCTTCCCTAGGTTTTATTTTAGGTGGCATATTAGCCGTGTTTTTAAGCGATAAAGTTGAGCGCAAATGGGCCACCATCAGCGTAGCTTTTTTATGGTCGCTGGATTTATTGATCATCGGTTGGTTACCGCTTAATTCAATATGGTTGATGCTGTGTGGTTTTATTGCCTCTACTACTGTCGCATTTTTAGTGACGCTGATGTATACCTACACGGCTGAACACTTTCCAACCAGTGGTCGCGCCAGTGGAGTATCCCTCACTGATGGTTTTGGACATTTGGGTGGTGCTTTTTGCGGGCAAATCATTTTAGGGGCTTTTGCACTTTTCAAAACGTCTGGTTTCGGTTTCCAAGCGGCATTTACCGCGATGGCATTGAGCGGGTTTATTACCATGTTTTTATTATTTTTTGGTAAGAAACTTAATGGGAAAGTACTCACTTAGTTTTATTTGTATACGATAATCTTTACTCACCATTCAAAAAATACTCGTCATTCCCGCGCAGGCGGGAATCCAGGATTAAGTTATTTTATTTCAACAGCTATTCCTTGCTATTTTTAGAAAATTTTAGTAAAAAAAAGCTGAAATAAATTTATTTTTGATCTGGATTCCCGCCTACGCGGGAATGACGCATAACACTATTAAATCAAGACTCAAATCGTGACGCAGTACAATATATCTCCCCATCCGTCACTTTAATTTGCAAATGATCGCCAGGCTTCACTTGCTCAACACGCGTCACTATTTTTCCGGCTTGCTGCACAATGGCATAGCCGCGCTCTAAAGTGGCTAAGGGGCTGAAAGCTTGTAATTTGCTGATCAATACAGCAAAGGTTTGCTGTTGTTTATGTAAATAATTTTGCATCGCATTGCGCAAATGGGTGCTGAGATAATCTAGTTTTTGCGCTTGCTCTTGCAATTTATATTTCGGGTGACGCAGCGTATTGCGTAAAAATTTCAGCTGCGTTGTTAAGCGTGCTAAATAAAGTTGCATCGCGTGAATTAGCCGTTGTTGCATTTGCTCAATACTTTGCAGCCAATCGCTGACATTAGGGCTGATTAATTCTGCTGCAGCCGAAGGGGTTGCGGCGCGTTGATCGGCGACAAAATCAGCAATCGTGACATCAACTTCATGGCCGACTGCGCTGACGATGGGGATTTCACTGGCATAAATGGCGCGTGCAACAGCTTCGGTATTAAAACACCATAAGTCTTCTAAGGATCCACCACCGCGACCAACGATCAATACATCGCATTCTTGACGTCGGTTCGCGATTTGAATCGCCGCAACAATTTCAGCACTTGCTGTTTCACCTTGCACAGAGCAGGGATAAATAATAATCGGTAGGGCAGGGAAGCGACGTTTTAATACCGTTAAAATGTCATGCACTGCCGCGCCGCTAGAAGAAGTGACCACACCCACGCAACGCGGTAAAGCAGGCAGTGGCTTTTTATGGGTATTATTAAATAAACCTTCGGCGGCTAATTTTGTTTTTAATTGTTCAAACGCTTTTTGTAAAGCGCCCACACCAGAAGGCTCTAACTGTTCAACAATTAATTGATAATCACCGCGTGGCTCATACAAACTCACGCGGCCTTTTACCAATACTTGATCGCCATCTTCAGGCGTAAATTTGATTTTACTATTATTGCCCTTAAACATGGCGCAACGAATTTGCGCACGCTCATCTTTTAAAGAAAAATACCAGTGTCCTGAAGCTGGAAATACTAAGTTAGAAATTTCTGCTTCCACCCAGACGGTACCTAAGCCCTCTTCCAACAAATGGCGGGATTCTTGATTAAGGCGCGCAACCGTAAAAATGTGAGGTTTTGTGATCATTATTTATCAGTGTGTAGAAAATCCAGTATAATATTGCTTTACGTCATTCCCGCCTGCGTGGGGATGACAGTATGTCTGCATTTCAGTACAGCCTACCAAGCATCGAGAGTATATGTCAACTGTCCCGGCTTTATCCATCAAAAATTTAACCAAAACCTACCCCAATGGTTTTGCGGCACTCAAAGGCATCGATCTTGAAATTGCCGAAGGCGATTTCTTTTCTTTATTAGGGCCCAATGGCGCAGGTAAATCAACCACCATCAGCATTACCACCGGCCTCATTAAAAAAACTGCCGGTGCAGTGAAAGTGTTTGGTTACGATTTGGATACCAAAACCAATCATGCCAAAGCCTGTGTTGGTTTGGTGCCGCAGGAAGTTAATTTAAGCATCTTTGAAAAAGCAGAAGATATTGTGATAACGCAGGCGGGATTTTACGGCATCAAACGTCAGCAAGCTAAGGCCCGTGCCGAATATTATTTAAAAAAATTAGATTTATGGGATAAACGTCATACTACGGTACGTATGTTATCAGGTGGCATGAAACGCCGTTTAATGATTGCACGCGCTTTAGTTAATGAACCCAAATTATTAATTCTGGATGAACCTACCGCAGGAGTGGATATTGAAATTCGTCGCTCGATGTGGGATTTTTTGCGGGAAATTAATCAAAAAGGGACGACGATTATTTTAACCACGCATTATTTAGAAGAAGCGGAAAATTTATGTCACACCGTGGCACTGATCGATCAAGGCCTGGTGAAACAACAAGGGCCGATGCAAGCTTTTTTACAAACCTTAAGTTTGGAAACTTTAATTTTGTATTTAGATAAACCCTTATCAAACATACCTGATTTAAAACTGTATACTGTTCGCTTAATCGGTAAACAAACCTTGGAAGTCGAAATTCAAGCCGGGCAGGGCATTAATGAAGTTTTTGCTTTATTATCGCAACACAATATTATCGTGAGCAGCCTGAAAAATAAAACCAATCGCTTAGAGGAATTATTTTTATCTTTAACCACAAAACCTGTGGGAGATGAATATGTGGAATAGCTATCTGATTGCTTTGCAAACTATTTTATATCGAGAAATCAAACGAATTTTTCGTCTTTGGTCGCAAACTTTCTTGCCATCGCTTATCAGCACCGCGATATATTTATTAATTTTCGGGCGTTTTCTCGGCGGACATTTAGACGCACTGACTGGCATGAAATATGCTACTTACATTATCCCCGGCTTAGTAATGATGACGATCATTACCAATGCGTATAACCATGTTTGTTTTTCTTATTTTGGTGCCAAGTTTCAAAACACTGTTGATGAATTATTGGTGGCTCCCATTCCGTTGCAACTTATTTTTTGGGGCTATGTGGCTGGAGGTGTGTTGCGTGGATTTTTAGTCGGTCTGTTGGTCATGTTGATGGCGGCTTGTTTCTCGCCTTTTCATATTGAGCACATTGGTTTAACCTTAATCAGCTTTTTATTGTGTGCTATTTTATTTTCGATGGCAGGATTTATTAATGCCTTGCTGGCCAAAACCTTTGATAGTTTATCGATGATGGTCTCGTTTGTTTTAACCCCACTCACTTATTTAGGGGGCGTGTTTTATTCTATTGATGTGCTGCCGCCTATTTGGCATAAGCTTTCTTTATTTAATCCGATTTTATACATTGTCGATAGTTTTCGCTTTGGCATGATTGGGAGCTCCGATATCAATGCGGGTTTTTCTTTATTGATGATTCTGGTATTTGTGCTAATCTTCTATGGTATTGCCATGTTAATGTTGCGACGTGGTAAAG
Organism: Gammaproteobacteria bacterium; assembly: GCA_013285995.1. Taxonomy (GTDB): domain Bacteria; phylum Pseudomonadota; class Gammaproteobacteria; order JABDGN01; family JABDGN01; genus JABDGN01. The sequence continues at coordinate 22,598 of JABDGN010000017.1, read as the reverse complement.
GTATCCGTTTATGAAACAAACTAAACAAATCCGTGTGGGATTGGTCATGGGTTCCAAATCTGATTGGGACACCATGCAACACGCTGCAGCTATTTTGCAGCAATTTGATATTGCGCATGAGCAAAAAGTGGTGTCCGCGCATCGCACGCCGGATTTATTATTTGAGTATGCTGAACAAGCAGAAGTTCGCGGCTTGCAAGCGATTATTGCCGGTGCGGGTGGCGCTGCGCATTTGCCAGGCATGCTGGCTGCTAAAACTGCCGTGCCGATTTTGGGTGTGCCGGTACAATCAAAAACTTTGAAAGGTTTGGATTCGTTATTGTCAATAGTACAAATGCCGGCGGGGGTTCCCGTTGCAACCTTTGCCATTGGCGAAGCGGGTGCGAAAAATGCCGCTTTATTTGCGGTAGCAATTTTGGCGTTGAGTGATAAAAATGTGGCGAAGAAATTGCAGGCGTTTCGTGAGCAGCAAACAGAAAATGTTTTGAAAAATCCGAATCCGGAAATTTAACTTAGGCTTAAAATCCCCCTTAATCCCCCTTTTTCAAAGGGGGAAATTTATAGAGAATCCCCCTTTGAAAAAGGGGGGCAGGGGGGATTTAAAATTTACATCCCTATGTACAATAAATCTATTTTTTCACCAAACCATAACAATCTGGATTCCCGCCTGCGCGGGAATGACGTTACACGCATCGGCGTTATCGGCGGCGGACAACTGGCGCAAATGTTGGCGCAAGCGGCAGCGCCTTTAAGTATTGAAGTGTATGCTTTGGTCGATAATCCCGATTGTCCGGCGCAGCATGACGCAAAATTAATGATAGGCGATCAAAACAATCCGCATGATGTAAAAAATTTTTTAAGCGAAATTGATGTGCTGACCTTTGAATTTGAAAACGTTAACTTTACCTATTTAGAAAATACTTATACTCCTATTTATCCGCCTTTGTCTGCTTTAAAGATCGCTCAAGATCGCGAGTTAGAAAAAACTTGTTTTGTAGACAATGCGGTGCCGACCACACAGTTTAAAATTACGCATAATCAAGCAGAATGTCGTGCCGCTATTAATGAAATTGGCTTGCCGGTCGTAATCAAAACCTGTCGCGATGGGTATGATGGCAAAGGCCAAGCGGTGATTCGTTCGACGAGCGATTTAGAAACGAAGTGGTCACTGTTTGAAGGCAAACGCGTGATCGTTGAAAATTTAGTAAAGTTTGATCGCGAAGTGTCGATTATCGCTGTGCGCTCACAAAAGGGTGAAATCGCTTTTTATCCGCTAACTGAAAATCAACATCGTGATGGCATTTTGCGAATCTCGCGTGCGCCGTATCAAAATCCACATTTGCAAAATTTAGCAGAACACTATGCGGCAAAAATTTTAAAGTCTTTAAAGTATGTGGGCGTATTGGCTATCGAATTTTTTGTGGTGGGTGAGCAATTGATTGCTAATGAAATGGCGCCGCGCGTCCACAACTCAGGCCATTGGACCATTGAAGGCACGCATACCAGTCAGTTTGAAAATCATATTCGCGCGGTAGCTGGCTTGCCCTTAGGCAGCACCGCAGCGCGTGGCTATAGTGCAATGGTCAACTTTATTGGCGAACTGCCGGATGTTGAAGCTATTTCAGCGCTAAAAAATGTACACTTTCACAGCTATCACAAAACGGCCCGCCCGGGGCGCAAGTTAGCGCATGCGACGGTGTGTGCTGAGTCTAAGAAAGAATTAGAGAATGTGCTAGACTTATTACTGAAATTGTAAATCCCCCCTGCCCCCCTTTTTCAAAGGGGGGGATTTGTTTGTGGTTTGTTTTGCCACGAACAGTTTCCCCCTTTAACAAAGGGGGATTAAGGGGGATTTAAAATCCCGATTTACTGGAGAAAACTACTATGTCAAAAACCCCTATTACCGTCGCTCACGGCGATGGCATTGGCCCCGAAATTATGAAAGCCACGCTGAAAATTTTGGAAGCCGCTGGCGCTGAATTAGCGATCGAAACTATTGAAATTGGTAAAGCCGTTTATGAGCGCGGGGTATTATCAGGTATTGAAGATAAATCCTGGGAATCTTTGCGGCGTACCAAAGTATTTTTGAAAGCGCCGATCACGACGCCACAAGGCGGTGGCGTAAAAAGTTTAAACGTCACCGTGCGTAAAACCTTAGGTTTATATGCCAACGTGCGGCCCTGTATCGCGTTTAGTCCCTATGTCAAAACTTCGCATCCGCTGATGAATTTAACCATCGTACGTGAGAATGAAGAAGACTTGTATGCCGGCATTGAATATCGGCAAACACCACAAGTGTATCAATGTTTGAAATTGATTTCTGAACCCGGTAGCGAAAAAATTATTCGCTATGCGTTTGAATACGCACGATTAAATAACCGTAAAAAAGTATCGTGTTTTTCCAAAGACAATATTATGAAAATGACCGATGGTTTATTTCATAAAACTTTCGATCGGATCGCTAAAGAATATCCGGAAATTCAAAATGATCATCATATCGTTGATATTGGTTCAGCTCGCTTGGCGACCAAACCGGAATTGTTTGATGTGATCGTCACCGAAAATTTATACGGCGACATTATTTCTGATATCGCTGCCGATGTAGCAGGTTCGGTGGGTTTAGGTGGCTCATCGAATGTCGGTGATCAGTGCGCAATGTTTGAAGCGATTCATGGCTCAGCGCCGGATATTGCCGGTAAAGATATGGCCAACCCTTCTGGTTTATTGTTAGGTGCCATCATGATGTTGGTGCACATTTGCCAAACCGAAGTCGCGGCGAAAATTCATAATGCCTGGTTGCGTACTTTAGAGGATGGCATTCACACGGGCGATATTTATAGCCCTGATCACAGCAAAGAAAAAGTCGGTACTCAAGCGTTTGCTGATGCTGTGATTAAAAATTTAGGTCACACACCGCAACGTTTCCATGTCGTGAAATATAATAATGTGTGTAGCATGGGGCCGATTAAATGTGCGGCTACAGCGGATGTTAAGCGTGAATTAGTGGGATATGATTTTTATTTATATGATGCTAAATCGACGGCGAATCAATTAGCTGAAGTGGTACAAAAAGCACAAAGTGATAATTTAAAGTTAACCATGATCAATAATCGCGGTGCCAAAGTTTGGCCGCATGGGATGGCGGAAACGTTTTGTACCGATCACTGGCGTTGTCGTTTTTACCGCGTGAAGGGTAAAACCGTTACGCAAAACGATATTGTAAAATTGATGCAACGTTTAGTAGATTTAAAATTGGATTGTATCAAATCGGAAGGTTTATACCTTTACAATGATGAAGTAGGGTTCATTCGCGGTGAGGGTGAAGAGTAAGTATTTTTTTATTGAGTGTTACTGCCCGTAAACATCGTATTTCCATTGGCTGTTGTTGCTGGTACGGATTGAATGACGTCCCAATGTTCAACAATTTTGCCGTTTTTAAGACGGTAGATATCCACAATTGCTTGTCCGCGATCCTTAGCATCTATTTTTGAATTCACATGTAAGGCTACCAAGTTACCATCGGCAAGCACTTGATAAATAATAGCCTGGGAGTGCGGATATTTTTTGAAGTATTCGGTAAAATAATTAACAAAAGGAGCCGACCCATTGCCCACATTTGGATTATGTTGAATATACTCATTGCTAATATATTCTTGAGCAGCTTCTTTTGGTTTATGTTCTTTAAAAACAAGCTCATAATAAGCCAGAATAATCTGTTTATTTTTTTCTTGCAAAGTTTGCGATGGCGTGCTGTATGCAGTACTTACGATGAATATCAGCGTCGTTAATACCAGCATTATTTTTTTGTAAAAATTTTTCATTTCTACGCTTCAACTAACTGAGCTTTGCTTTTTGCAGCAGCGAGGGCTGCTTCAAGAACTGCACCGCCTTTTAATACATTTTCAATATAGATAACTTCTATTTCTGTAATGCCAATAAAATTCATAATAACGCGTAAATAAGTTTCTTGATAATCCATTACTTTCGCAGGTCCTTCACTATACATTCCGCCGCGACCTAATATCAAAATGGCTCTTTTATTTTTCAACAGCCCTTCCAATCTTTCCGCGCCCCGATCAATGGTACGACCCATTCGCACGATATGATCAATCCAGGCTTTTAAGCGTGAAGAGACGCTAAAATTATGCATCGGTGTTTCAATTAACAGTATGTCAGCAGCGATAACTTCATCAATTAATTCATCGGAAAAAGCTAATGCAGGAGAACCTGGCTGATAGAATACATCGATGGCCTCCGGGCTTAAATGTGGAATGGCTGTTTTTACCAAATCGCGCTCGATAACTTTAATAGCAGGATTTTTAGTTTTCAGCACCTTTAACACTTCCGCACCGATTTGACGAGTCACCGAGCTTTTGAGATTAGCACTGGAAGCAATGTGTAAAATAGTTGTCATAGAAACCTCACTTTTATTAAGTAAAAAATGCCAGGAGCTTTCGCTGTAAGCAGCGAAAACTCCTTCCTGGTTTTAAATTTGAGCAAAAAGTAAATTTTTGCTCAAACTTAAGGGGAAGAATCGCGGTTCTCCCCCTTAAGAATCCCCCATCGCGTAATGTGAGCGGGGACCGCTGAAAAAATGTTAAAATAATGGTTACATAATCACTGTAATCCGAATCATACTACGATCTTAATTTAAGACTGTCAAATATCTTTCATCATGAACACTATCCATCACACTATCGCGCAAGAGTTAAACGTTAAACTTGCGCAAATCGAAGCAACTGTTAAATTATTAGATGAAGGTGCCACCGTGCCCTTTATCGCGCGTTACCGCAAAGAAGTCACCGGTGGTTTGGATGACACGCAACTGCGTACTTTAGCAGAGCGCTTGATTTATTTGCGTGAATTAGAAGAACGCCGCGTGGTGATTTTAGAGAGCATTAAAACGCAAGAAAAGTTAACGCCAGAATTGGAGAAATTAATTCTTGCGGCGGATAACAAAGCCCGTTTAGAAGATTTATATTTACCCTATAAACCTAAACGTCGGACCAAAGCGCAAATCGCCATTGAAGCAGGGTTGGAGCCTTTGGCCAATAGTTTATTAGAAAATCCCAGCTTAGATCCACAAGTAGAAGCGGCTAAATTTTTAAATCCTGAAAAAGACATTAAAGAACCGGCGCAAGCCTTAGAAGGGGCGCGGCATATTTTGATGGAGCGCTTTGCCGAAAGCGCTGATTTAATTGCGAGCTTACGGGAATTTGTCTGGGAGCATGCCATGCTTACCGCACAAGTGATTAAAGAGAAAGCAACTGAGGCGATTAAATTCCGTGATTATTTTGCTTACCAAGAAGCGTTGAAAAAAATTCCTTCGCATCGTGCTTTAGCCGTATTTCGCGGGCAACAAGAAAGTTTTTTACGCGTAGGAATTGAATTTCCCGACGCTGCAGATAACGAGCACTGTATCGGAAAAATTGCAGCTCAATTTCACATTAAAAATCTCAAGCGGGCAGCCGATGCTTGGCTGGCACAAACCGTCGAGTGGACTTGGAGCATTAAGCTTAAATTAAAAATCGATGTGGATCTCTTAAGCCGTTTACGCGAAGCCGCTGAACTCGAAGCCATTAAAGTTTTTCAAGAAAATTTAAAAAATTTATTGATGGCGGCTCCCGCTGGGCATAAAGTGACTTTAGGTTTAGATCCGGGCATACGGACCGGTGTGAAAGTGGTTGTCGTAGATGACACGGGTAAACTCCTCACGCACACTACAATATTTCCGCATGAGCCACGCAAAGCCTGGGATGAGTCGATTGTTATTTTAAGTAAATTGTGTGCGCATTTTAAAGTGAGTTTAGTGAGCATTGGTAATGGGACTGCTTCACGTGAAACCGATGCCTTAGTCGCTGAGTTAATTAAAAAGCATCCGGAATTAAAGTTGACGAAAGTCGTGGTTTCTGAAGCGGGTGCTTCCATTTATTCCGCTTCCGAATTAGCCGCCAAAGAATTTCCTGATTTAGATGTGGTGTATCGCGGCGCAGTTTCGATTGCGCGACGCTTACAAGATCCGCTCGCAGAACTGGTGAAAATTGATCCCAAATCAATTGGGGTAGGGCAGTATCAACACGATGTGAATCAAATAAAATTAGGCCGCAGTTTAAATGCGGTAGTGGAAGATTGCGTCAACGCCGTGGGTGCGGATGTCAACACGGCTTCCGTGCCTTTATTAAAAAGCATTGCCGGTTTAGATGAAGGTGTGGCGAAAAATATTGTCGCTTTTCGCGAAGCCAATGGTCGTTTTACTAATCGCGACGCGATTAAAAAAGTGCCGCGCTTGGGCGATAAAACCTTTCAACAAGCGATTGGTTTTCTACGCATCATTGACGGTGAAAATCCGCTCGATGCCTCCAGCGTGCATCCGGAAGCGTATCCACTCGTCGATCAAATTTTACAAAAAACCGGTAAATCCATTAAGGAAATTATGGGTGATGTAGCGGCGCTCAATCATTTGCGTGCCACGGAATTGGTCAGCGATCAGTTTGGTCTGCCAACCGTGCAAGATATTTTAAAAGAATTGCAAAAACCGGGTCGCGATCCACGTCCGGAATTTCAAATGGCGAAATTCACCGACGGCATTAATGAATTATCCGATTTAAAACCCGACATGATTTTGGAAGGTGTGGTGACGAATGTCACTAAGTTTGGCGCGTTTGTTGATATCGGTGTGCATCAAGATGGGTTGGTGCATATTTCGCAATTGGCTGATAAATATGTCAGCGATCCCAGTGAGGTGGTAAAAGTCGGCATGATCGTGAAAGTCAAAGTGGTGGAAGTCGATTTAGAACGCAAGCGCGCGCAATTAACGATGCGATTGAATGCCGGCAAACCGACTGCAAAATCTGATGCTGTAAAGAAAGAGTCAACAGTAAAAAAGCCCTTTAAATCAAATGCCAAACCCGCTGCTCCGCAAGGCGCTTTCGCCGCAGCGTTGTTGGGAGCATTGAAGAAGTAACAACTTTCCTAATCCACTTCCACCGTCTTGAGTAAAGGTGTCATCCAGGCGCTTTGTACACCCCAGATATAAATCAAAATCGAGAAAATGATTAAACCGATGTGACTCGCCGTGGCAGAGAGTAAACCGATGCCACCAAAATCTTGTCCACCGCAGTAAGAAAATAACACTAAACCAATAAAGTAAACGATGAGCCATGCGGCGGCTTTTAGTTGCTGTTGGAAATCGCGCCAGCCATGTTGATGTTGATAATAAAAATAAAATATCAAGCTGATGAATAACACTAAAATCACTTGTCCGGTTAAAGGCCAGCGGATCCAATAAAATAATAAAGAAATTAATACAAAGGCGAGCGGGCCCACGATATTGATGCAGGGTAATTTGAAAGTGCGCGGCACCGGCGGCGATAAGCGACGCAAGCTGCCGACCGAAATGGGCCCGGGGATATACGAAATAATGTGCGCTGCAGAAATGATGGCAACCAAATGCGCCCAACCGCGGAAGCAAAATAAAAATATCAGACTGATTAAAAAGTTGATCACTAAAGCATGGCGCGGGATGCGATACTTCGGATGTAAAAATCCTAAAAAGCGTGGCATGTAACCATTGCGCTCCATGCCGTATAACATGCGACTCGTTGTTGCTAAATAAATAACGCCGGTGCCGGAGGGTGCAACAAAACTATCAAAATAAAGTAATAGGGCTATAAAATTAAGTTGAAATAATAAAGCCAATTCAGCCAGCGGCGATTTAAAATTAATCCCATGCCAACCCACTGCGGCTAATTGAGTCGGTGAAATTGCACCGATAAAAGCAATTTGCAACAATAAATAAATCGCGAGCGTGATGGCAATGCCGATGATCAAGGCGAGCGGTAAATTAACGCGCGGATTTTTAGCTTCGCCGGCTAAATTAACCGGACTTTGAAAACCGTTAAATGACATCACAATACCACAGGTAGCAATTGCGGTGAGCACGCCCGTCCAGCCATAGGGAATAAAACTATTATTGACACTGGTGAAATTACTGGAGTGGAAGCCCGAATAAATTAACATGATCGCCGTTAAGGCGGGGATAATGATTTTTAAGATCGTGATGGAAGCCACAAACCGTACAAATAATTTCAAACTCCAATAGTTAAGCGAAAAATAAAATAAAATTAACATCACAGCGCCGACTAAACCCGTTAAAGTCAGATTATGCGTGATTGGATTATATAATTGTTGTGCCCAATGCCAGGGCCAAGAACTCATGTATTGAATGGACGCTTCAGCTTCGATGGGTACGATAGCAACGGTGCCGAGCCAATTGGCCCAAGCACTTAAAAAACCGGATAGCGATCCATGCGTGTAATCCAAATAACGCGCCATGCCACCGGATTTGGGAAACAAACTACCGAGTTCGCAAATGGTGAGCGCGATGGCCATTGCAAACAAGCCACCGATGATCCAACTTAAGATCGCCGCAGGGCCAGCGAGTTTGGCGGTGAAATAAGCGCTAAATAACCAACCGGATCCGACCATCGAGCCAATGCCCGACATGGTTAAACCGAGCAAGCCAATTTGGCGTAATAGAGCAGGTTCTTTATTAGATCTCATAAGAGTTTGGATTATACAGGAGATTTCTTTTTGTTTGCGTACGACGATGTCATTCTCAGCCGAATGCAGTGAGGCTGGGAATCTAAGATTTTTGTCAGTTTATTGATCACTTTAAAACCTTGGATTCCCACTTCGGGGCTAAAGCCCCTCGTGAGAATGACAAATTGTTTTGCAAGTGGTTCCTTACTTCTCAAACACTGCAATCGATTCCACATGACTGGTATGCGGAAACATATCAATAATGCCAGCTTTGCTTAAGTGATAGCCGTGCTTTACTAAATGTCCTGCGTCACGCGCTAAAGTAGCGGGATTGCATGACACATAAACAATTTTTTTCGCTTTCCAATGGGGAATAAACTCAATAATTTTTTCTGCGCCGGTGCGAGGGGGGTCTAATAAAATTTTGTCATACGTTTGTTTCGCCCAATTATTGGCGGAAAAATCAGCGCTTAAATCGGCGGTATAAAATTCTGTATTCGTGATGTTGTTAAGCGCTGCATTCGCTGTAGCGCGTTCGACCATTTTGTCCGAACCTTCCACCCCAATCACCTGTTTTGCAAAACGTGCCAGTGGTAAAGTGAAATTACCTAAACCACAAAATAAATCCAACACTGTTTCATCTTTTGTTGGAGCTAATAATTCGAGCGCAAGCTTGACCATTTTGCGATTGATTTCGCTGTTAACTTGGGTGAAGTCCATCGGATGGAATTGCAGTTTGAGATCAAAGTCTGGCAAAGTATAGGTGAGCAAGGATTCAGGATTCAGGATTCGGGATTCAGGGGAAAGCAAGTAAACACTTTCCGCATTTCCGGGCTGTAGGTAGATGAGAACATTATGCTGCTTACCAAACGCCTTTAATTTATTTTCATCTTCCGGTGTCAATGATTTTAAATTACGAAATACCAAGGCAACTTCAGCATCACTGATAGCCACTTCAATTTGCGCAATATTCTGATAAACGCTTAAAGTGGTGATTAATTCTCGTAATGGCGTAATTAAATGTCCCACGCGAGGATCCAGCACTTCACATTGATCCAGCTGTGCCAGAAAAATACTTTTGCGTTCGCGAAACCCAACTAATACCGTATTTTTCTTGGCTACAAATTTCACACCCAAACGGGCTTTTTTTCGATAACCCCAAATGTTGGCCGTCAGCGGGGGTAAAATTTCTTGCGGGCTTAAATTGCCAAAATGTTTTAATTGTTCGAGTAAAACACTTTGCTTATGCGCAATTTGCAAAGCGTGATCGGCATGTTGCAAACTGCAACCACCGCATAAACTAAAGTGCGCGCATTTAGGTGTGACACGTTGAGAAGATGCTTGTAACACTTCAATCACATCACCTTCCGCAAAATTGCTTTTTTTATGGGTGTATTTAAAGGTAACGTCTTCATCCGGCAAGCCACCAAATAAAAACGTGGCTTTACCATCGACGTGAGCGATGCCGCGACCTTCGTGGGTGAGTTTGCTGATGTGGGTGGTAATAGGCGTTTTTTCCATAAGTGCTGTATTCTAACATTTATCATGTCAGCTTGATTTGTACGGCAAATTGCCGTATACTTATATCTGAAGTAATAACAATGAGGTGTAACATGAAAGCAGCACATTCTATCAAGCTCGATCAGCCGGTGAAAGAACGTAAATTCAAGCGCACAACAAAAAAGCTTGTAACACCTGCTAAAAAAGTGTTTCGTCTGGAAGCACGAATTAATGCCGAACAAAAAGAGCTTTTTCAATATGCGGCCGATCTGGCAGGTCGTACAGTAACTGATTTTTTAGTGTCCACTATGCATGAGAAAGCAACACAATTGATTGAGGAACATCAAACTATTCGTCTATCAATGGAAGAAAGCAAACGTTTCGTGGCTACTTTATTAAATCCTCCTAAGCCAAGTACTCGCTTACAGGCAGCAGCTAAGTTACATAAAAAAATGGGATTGTAATCGCGGTGAATACTGTAAATTATCAAATTGAGTTATTATCTCAGCATCCACAGAAAAAAACTTTCACTTGCGGAATAGAGGTACTGGACCGTTACCTGCAACAACAAGCAAGCCAAGATATGAAGCGTTATGCTGCCTCCACTTATGTAATGCTTGATATCCAAACACAAGATATTATTGGTTATTATAGCCTTGCAGCGACTAGTATTGTTTCTGCCGATCTTCCAGAGATGATAGCTAAAAAATTACCTAAATATTTGTCTTTGCCTGCAACTTTATTAGGTAGGCTTGCAGTTGCTAATTCTTATCAGGGTAAAAATTTTGGTAAAGTTTTATTAATTAATGCGTTAAAACGCAGCTTAGAATTAAGTCTGCAAATTGCCTCATTTGCAGTGGTTGTTGATGCCAAAGATGAAACAGCAACCAAGTTTTATAAACACCATGATTTTCTACCGCTAAATGAGCATGCGCGTAAATTATTCTTACCCATGACTACTATAAAGCAAATTGAGTTCTAATAATTTTTATGCTTCCCGAATTCGGTAACTTTTCCCTCATCCTCGCGCTCTGTTTAGCTTTACTACAAGCCATTTTGCCTTTGTGGGGCAGTTATAAAAATAATCTCACTTGGATGAATTTAGCGCGGCCGTTGGCGGTGGGGCAATTTACCTTTGTATTACTCGCTTATATTTTTTTAACGCTTTGTTTTATTGATAACGATTTTTCGGTGCTGTATGTTGCCGAGCATTCGAATACCATGTTGCCACTGGTTTATCGCATCTGTGCGGTATGGGGCGCACATGAAGGTTCACTTTTATTGTGGGTGTTGATTTTAGGTTTTTGGACTGCGGCGGTTTGTTATTTCAGTAAAAGTTTGCCACAAGTGACCATTGCACGCGTGCTGAGCGTATTAGGCTGGGTGAGTGTCGGGTTTTTATTATTTTCGGTCGCGACCTCCAATCCATTTATTCGCATCGTCGGCGATATTCCTGCCAATGGTGCTGATTTAAATCCGGTCTTGCAAGATCCCGGTTTGGTTGGCCATCCGCCAATGTTGTATATGGGCTATGTGGGATTTTCGGTGGCGTTTGCGTTTGCAATTACCGCACTGTTGAGTGGTAAATTAGATGCTGCCTGGGCGCGTTGGTCGAAACCCTGGACCTTAGTCGCATGGATTTTTTTAACGCTAGGGATCATGCTCGGCAGTTGGTGGGCGTATCGTGAATTAGGTTGGGGCGGTTGGTGGTTTTGGGACCCGGTCGAAAATGCTTCTTTCATGCCTTGGCTCGCCGGTACCGCGTTATTGCATTCACTCATTGTTGCTGAGCAACGTAACACCTTTAAAAGCTGGACCGTGTTGCTGGCGATTTTAACCTTTTCTTTAAGTTTAATTGGCACTTTTTTAGTGCGCTCCGGCGTATTAAATTCGGTGCATTCGTTTGCCACCGATCCACGGCGGGGTTTATATATTTTAATTTTTCTCTGCATCGTAATTGGCATTTCTTTAACCTTGTATGCTTGGCGAGCGCATCGCTTACGCGTGAGTGCACAATTTGATTTAGTGTCACGCGAAACGTTTTTATTGTTGAACAATGTTTTGTTAGTGGTTGCTGCCGCGACAATTTTATTGGGCACTTTATATCCTTTAATTATCGATGCGTTAGGCTTGGGCATGATTTCCGTGGGTCCACCGTATTTCAATACGGTGTTTGGCATTTTAATGTTGCCGCTATTATTTTTTATGGCGATGGCGCCTGCTACGCGTTGGAAATTGACTGAGCCGAAAAAATTAATGCGTGAGTTTTATGTAGTATTGATTATTAGCATTGTGTTGGCAGTGGTATTGCCATATGGTTTAATGCATCAAATTCAGTGGGGCGTGGTAGTTGGTTTGGGGTTGGCCTTGTGGATTATTTTAGCAACGTTGTGGAGTGTTGCCAAAAAGATGTGGTCATTCCCGCGCAGGCGGGAATCCAGAGAGCCGCCTGGATCCCGGATAAATGCTGGCGTATTTTCCGGGACAATCCCCCGTTCCACTCTCGCCATGACCATCGCGCACATCGGCATGGCTGTCACATTAATCGGTATTACGCTTAGCTTAAGTTATCCGGTACAACAAGATTTACGTATGGCGCCGGGTGATGTGGCAACGGTGGCGGATTATCAATTTAAATTTATCGGCGAAGAAGATTTGCGTGGTCCTAATTATGATGCAGTGCGATTAACGATCGATGTCAGTCGTGATGGCAAATTGATCGAGCATTTATACCCGGAAAAACGTATTTATCGCGCTTCAGGAATTACGATGACCGATGCTGCCATTGCAGTGAATCCGTGGCGCGATTTATATGTGTCTTTGGGTGATCCACTCGATAATAATGCCTGGGGTATGCGTTTGTATTACAAACCGTTTGTACGCTGGATTTGGTTGGGCGCGATTTTGATGGCGCTGGGTGGGGTGATTGCGTTGACGGATAGAAAATATCGGGGTGGTAAAAATTTTCATGCTGCGTGAAGCAAGAGTGTAGTGTATACGACGCAATTAGTTACGGTTTAAAAAGATTTGTCATTCCCGCGTAGGCGGGAATCCAGAGCAAGATAAAAAAGCATGCTGATTTTAATAAGGATGAACCTTTTAACGCTGGATTCCCGCCTGCGCGGGAATGACGACAGACATTAGTAAAATCATGAACAAAAAACGTTTAAGCATCACACTACTGCCACTCGTCATTTTCATCTGCCTGGCAATTCTATTTGCCCGCGGCCTGCAATTAGATCCGCATAAATTGCCATCGGCTTTAATTGGTAAACCCCTGCCAGTATTCACCTTAACAACTCTCGATGGTAAAACTATTAGCGAAAAAGATTTACAAGGTAAAGTATTATTATTAAATGTGTGGGCTTCCTGGTGTTTAACCTGTCGGGTTGAACACGCAGAATTGATGAACATTGCCGCGAGTCATCAAATTTTAATTTATGGTCTAAACTACAAAGACCAGCTTGACGCGGCGAATAGTTGGTTGCAAGCCTTTGGCAATCCATATGTCGCAACGATTTATGATCCCAAAGGCATGTTCGCGCTTAATTTAGGTGTGTATGGTGTCCCGGAAACGTATTTGATCGATAAGCAAGGCATTATCCGTTACAAACAAGTGGGTGAAATAACTAATAATAATTGGCAGAGCGTGATATTACCGCTGGCCAAAACACTGGAGAAGTCTTAAATGTCAGCAACTATTATCAAATGGCTCGTCGCTTTAGTCATAATTGCTTGTGTGCTGAAATTATGTAGCACAGCCCATTCCGGCGGAGAGAGTGGTCCTATAGATAAGATGCTTGGTAAACCAGTGCCGGATTTTCAGTTAACGACGCTAGATGGCCAGCCTATTGATCAAACTATTTTTCAAGGGCATGTGACGCTACTAAATGATTGGGCTTCCTGGTGTGGAGTGTGTGAAGGCGAAATGGGTGAGTTACAGCGGCTGGGTCAAACCTACGATATCCAAGTCTATGGACTCAATACGCAGAACGATCCTAATACGGAGTTGGCTGCACTGAAGAGTTGGGGCAATCCCTTCATTGCAACAATTTACGATCCGGACTGGAAATTAGCGGCTCCTCTTAGAATACCGAGTGCAGTGCCTGTTACGTTTATTATTGATAAGCAAGGCATCATTCGGTTTGAAGTGGTGGGTGGTACTAACTATGGTTACAGTGAGCAGACTCTCGTACCGCTTATTAAAAAATTGCAGGCTGAAAATGAATAATAAATCATCTATTCTAAAAGCACTTATTGCTCTTATTATAATTATTTGTGTTGGTGTTTATCTTTGGAAATGGTATGAAAAACCTTTGATTGGTAAACCTGTACCTGATTTTCAATTGACAACGCTGGAAGGGCAGCCTATTGATCAAAGCATTTTTTCTGGACATATAACTTTCTTGATTGTTTGGTCTTCTCAATGTACTGCATGCGAAGCGCAGGTGGTTTCTTTTCAGAAGTTGATTGATGCGACAAAAGGAGTTGGTATACCAATACCCATTCAAGCGTATGGTTTAGATACAGAACCATCAGTGGATGTTGAGCTCGATGCACAAAAAACATTGGATCCAAACCCATTGGTTGCGACTATTTCCGATCCTGACCAGGTATTGTTTAAATCACTTAATTTGAGTCATTATGATGGTTCACCGATTTTTCTTATGATTGACCCATCAGGAATTATTCGCAGAGTGGTTGTTATGGATTCCAATGGTGAAGTTGTCAATGATTGGAAAGAAAAAAGTTAATAATGCGCAGTGTGATAATCATTTTATTATTAACGTGTTTAAGTGCTGCTGTTGCAGCACCAACGACTCCTTATGTGTTCCAAACTCCGGAGCAGCAAGCTTTGTTTGAAAATCTATTGCCGGATTTACGGTGTCTGGTTTGTCAAAATGAATCGCTGGCGGATTCCAATGCGGCGCTGGCTGAAGACTTGCGGCACGAAGTTTATTTGCAAGTGTTAGCCGGAAAAAATCGGCAAGAAATTATTACTTATTTAACCGCGCGTTATGGTGAATTTATTTTGTTTAAGCCACGGGTTGAAAGCAAAACTTATGTGCTGTGGTATTTGCCTTTTGTTTTATTGGTGTGTGGATTTGTGTTAATCTTTTTCATTAGCCGACGGCATCGTAGTCAAAAACTTATTTTAACCGCTGAACAGCGTGCCGCAGCTGAAAAATTATTACGTGATACCTAGGGGTTTGTTTACAATTACAAACCCTAGTTATTCAGCTAAAATTTTCGGTTTTTGTCGTCATTCCCGCGAAAGCGGGAATCCAGGCTGAATCACGAGAAGCTTGGATCCCAGATAATTGCCTACGGCAATTTCCGGGATGACAAAAATCTAAATGCAACGAATATATGATTATTTTTAGTTTAGGATTAATTCTTTTATTACTAATAGCGCTTAGCTTTTTTGTGGTGCCGCTTTTATTTGTGCGGCGCAAAATTCCTGTGACGGCTCAGGCGCAAATTAATCGTGCGATTTATCAAGAGCAGGCTCTCAACTTAGAAAATGATTATCAAAATAAATTAATCAGCAAAGCAGAATATCAAGCTTTGCGGGATGAAATGAGTGCGAGTTTGTTGCATGACGTCATTCCCGCGCAGGCGGGAATCGAGGCCCAAGGTAAGTTTAAAAATAACAGTGTGTTTATGTATGTTATTTGTGTTCTATTCGTTTTAATCGCCATCGGCGCCTATTTCTTGTGGGGCAATCCAGGCAGTGTCGAGCAACAACTGCAACAACAAAAAACCAATCAAGCTGCACAAGCCATGTTGGCCGAATTAAAAACTCCACAACAAGTGATCGCCAAATTGCAAGCGGCCGTGCAAACAAATCCAAACGATCCACAAGGTTGGTTTTTATTAGGCCGTTTGTATATGGGCATGCAAGAATATAATCAAGCACAAGCAGCGTTTGCTAAAGCCAATGCGTTGAAGCCCAATGATGTCGACATCATGCTAAATTACGCGCAAGTTTTGTTTGTCGTTAATCATAATCATTTAAATACGCAAGCCAAACAGTTACTGCAAGCCATTATCACGCAAGATCCCGATAATCCCGGTGTGCTAAATTTATTAGCGTTAGATGCTTACACGCGCGGCGATTACCAAGCAGCGATTCACTATTGGCAAACCATTTTAGTCAATTTGCCTTCTGATACCTCAGCAGCACAAGCAGTACAAAATGCGATTAATAATGCCAAAGCAAAGATGAGTCAAGGTGAAGCGGGTTCTTAAAGAAAGTTTTTAATCTTGAAATAACCCCTGTTTTTTTAGAACCCATAGCCCGCCCCCGCTTGCTTATTAAGAGTTAGGGCTGCGCTAAATTCCCGAGAAAAAAGCGCGTCTTGTTCGGTGGGATCTTTATAAGGATTGGGAGCGCCAGGAGCATAGTGAGATAATACATTGCTGAGCAGTCGACGATAATTTGGATGATTATCACAGTAGCCTTGTAATATGGCCCCGACAGGAAAATTTCCTTCATTTACGTTATAGCGAACTAAATTTGCTTGCTCTGCAATCTTATTTCTTTCTAGAAAAATGGTACATATCGCGTCAAACATAGGCTTATTTTCTTTGCTTTCATTAGAATTGAGGCACACTAAAATATCACGAATGCTTTCTGTATGAAAATCGACACCTCTGGCTAAAAGAGCGCGTAATTCGGGTAAGCCATAATTTGGGTACTGATTAATCACAAACTTCATGATGCTATCTTTGCAAGCGGGCGGTATTAAATTTTGGTCTAGATAATATAAAATCGTTTCGAAAGGAAATTGAGTAATGATATTTGCAAGGTAGACAGGCTTGGCAATTTTATGGCTCATTTGCTTTACGCCCAAGTTAGTTAGTTTGTCATTTAATTCTTTTAGATCAAACTGCCGTGGCTCTGACATGAATAATAAATGTTTTAAAAAACGTTTGTTGATAATTGCATAAGCATTATGGTGCTTTCGTATGTGCGGTAGGATTGCTTTCCATTGTGCTAATATTTTTGTAATATCGCGTTCTAAAATATAGGCGATTTTATTTTTTATAAGATATGCCCAATCTTGGTCTTTTTCCCACCCCATTATTGCTTCTTGTAGACCAAGATTCTTCATAACATTAAAATAACCCACTAAGTCTCCGCAATCTGTTTTCCCCCCTTGTCGGCCATATACCTGGCATAATCTCGCTAAATCTTCAATAGTACGCGCATAAGGAAGCGCAGGCATAAAAGGTAATAGATTAGCGGAAATAACTTGTTCTAATGAAGTGTCGCCACAACAGCCGCCGATGTCAGTCGCGAGCTGATTTAATAGCGTTATATCTTGATCGGTAAAAGCATAGCCGCAATAAATTTTTACAGTTTTAGAGGCTTTGGCAAATGGGAATTGGAATGGGAATGGGAATTGGAATGGGAATTGGAATTGGAGTGGGGACGAAGAAAAAAGTTCTTTCTCTTTACCGTTATCGATAACTAAAATACGGCTAACTCTAGCTTTTTCTAACTCCTGTACATTGTTGAGTAACAGCTGAGGATCAAAAGAGGCTTTTCCAACAAAAAATATCAGGGTCTTTTTATCTCCCCAATCAACACTAGCTAACCAGCAGATAAAGATAGCAACTACTTCTTTCGTTTTAAGATAAGAAGGGAATATTTTAGTGTTGGCAAAAAAATTCTCTGGGTTATTAGAGAAATCTGCCAAGAGGTGATTTCTTAAAGCGGGATTCAACTTTTCCAGAACCTTTGGTTTATTAATACTGCCATAATCCTGTAATTTTATACCCCATTGATCAGCCGCAAAACCCATGTGACTTTCTTTTTTAAAATTCTCTGAAGTACCTACATAAGATTTAAAAGTGCAAGCATCATGCTGACCAATGGCATAGCTATGATCGCGTACAACAGCGAGAGGAAGATGTTTTTGTAAATAAAATAAGCCTGGGAAAAATGTCGGAACTTGATAATGTATGCCGGTATGGGCTAGTTGCTCTTGTAACTGCGGGTGAACAGATACATACTCTGCAACGGTTGCATTATCGGTTTCTATACTGATGCTTTGGTTTGTAGCAGAAGCAAGCTTTGCTTGAGGAGGAGGGACGATGATCAAATGGACATTTTGGTTTATTACCAACTCAGGATAACACGCTATCTTTTGTCGGATAATATTTTCTATGGGTTGGCCCCTGACCAGTTCTCCGCTGTGGCACAGCAATACTAAAACAAAATTCACCAGGCGAGAGCATTGAGTTTCCCTTAGTATTTCCTTATAGGCGCTATAGATATCCATTAGGTGATATAAGTCGCCTATGCCACCGAATATATGGGAAGTTAACAGAATATTTTTAGTCATTTATACTTTTAGCTTATTGTTAATTTTAAGAAATATATTATACTGCAATGGCACTCACTTAAACCAGAATATTTACCAAGCCCCACATTTTTCAGCGTGTAAATTGGGTACTTGCACGAGGATTGCTCCCCAGCTAACGCAACTCCACCCATGATACTTGCTGACAGGGCAGGGCGCTTAAATCCGTTGCTAAAATAAATTGTTTGCGTAACACCACTTGCAGCATGGCGTTGGCGTGTTGATCTGATGCTTGTGCGAAGATAGTAACTTGATAATAATCGTTGATCAGTTTTTGTTGTGGTAAAGGCTCATGATGCAGTAATTTGATTACCGCATAAGCTGGTGGCAATTTTATTGCGTGAGTTTGCCACCAATCCAGTTGTTTATCACTGAAACTTAAATCTTTTTGAATGAGGCTGACACAAAAAGTTGCACCACAATCATCTTCAACGACGGGTTCAAACACAAGCGTATTAAGCCAGGTTTTTATTTGAGTGATGCCCGTTTCCGCTGCGGAAAAAGCCACGCTTTTTTCGGCATAATTGTTTTGCGCACGCAGCGCGAGGGTAGAAGTTTCCACCATATGATACACCAACAAGCTGCATAATAAGCAGATGCTTAGTACCGTAATAAGAACGTAACCGTTAGATATATTTTGTTTCATATTAACCGATTCCTTAGTGTGACAAAAAAAGTGCGCCGTTCAGTGAGCCAGCTAGCCTGGTAAGGCAGTTGCGCGGTTAAAGTAATTTTCACGATTTTAATCGCGTTCCAATCAGTCACTTGCTTGGCACTCATAAAACTGGCATTGGCATTATTTGCATAGAGAATTTCCAATTTAGAAATATCTTCCACTAATTCTTCTTCACGCGGCGTATCATTTTGCTTTGGCGCGGCGTTCATTTTGTAGAGTGCCAAAATTGGACTGCGATTAGAATAGCTGCGCTTCGTTTCAGCGATAAAATAACTTTCATCTTGCCAGGTAAAAACTTGTGTGGTGTTTTGATACAAGTTATTTAAAGGTGGATGATGCAGCCATAAACCTTGCACGCTCGTTACCGGAAAAATATCGGCGTGATGACAATCGCTGATAATTAACCACTCATGCATTTCAAAGGGATTGCGAATCACTTCGAGAGCGGTATTTTTTTCCAGCATACTTTTCGTTAAATAAACACCTTCCGGTACGGCTTGAGTTAGCCGTATGACATCGCTCTTTGCAAGCGGATGGCCCTGTAAAAAGGGTGGTAATTGAGTGTAGTAGCCTTGCATAAAATATGCGGGAGGATTAGTTAAACCATGCATATGAACCTGCTCAGTTTGCAAAGTACCACAGCCTAAATAACCGCTGTTTAATATGGCTTGACGTAAAATAGTTGCAGCAAATTGCAATTGGCTGTTAATTTGAAATTCGGTTTGGTGATAGCGGCGTTGGTCTTGATAGTGGATCAATAATTTAATTAAGCTTAAACAGATAAAACTGCTCAACACTAAAGTGACTAATAATTCAGTGAGAGAGAAGCCGTTTTTCATAAGGTAAGTTTTTTGGGAATAATTTTCCAAGAGATCCTCCTTTACAAAAGGGGGGATCCCTTCGATAAAAAATAGGCGCAGATCCCGAGCCCCTACCCCTTTTACGAAAGGGGAGGATTTCTTCTAATAGTTAACTCAAACACTGGCTTAGCTTG
This sequence comes from Gammaproteobacteria bacterium, assembly GCA_013285995.1. Lineage (GTDB taxonomy): Bacteria > Pseudomonadota > Gammaproteobacteria > JABDGN01 > JABDGN01 > JABDGN01. The sequence goes on along the minus strand of JABDGN010000017.1, from coordinate 2,515 downwards.
CACATTTTGCTGCGGTGCATAGCTTGCTAATATCCACACGTCGCCCTGTAATTGCATTTTCAGTTGATGTTGCCAAGCATGTTCGCAACCTAGAGTTGTCGTTAATTGCGATGGGCTAAGAGAAGAAGGAACCAGGCCAGCTAATACCAATTCATATAAATTCGTCACTTCTTGTTCGGCAACGATATGGGTTTGTAGAGTGTTGTTGGCTTTCATGGTATTTTGTATTAGCAGGCTGAGGCTGCCAGTCATTAAGGTCGCAATCAACGTGCTGATCAGCACTTCAAGCAGACTTAAGCCAGTTTGTTTAGTTGATATATTCATTACGAAATATTTGAGTAAGTTATAATGTACGAATTAACTTAAGTCTGGATTCCCGCTTCCGCGGGAATGACGTGGCTCTTAAGTCAGGTTACAAAATAATAGCGATACTTTTTGCATTATAACGAATTAAAAATGCTTTTTCAAAAAAAAGAGAGATTATTTATGCCAACACAATCAAACGATCGGATCTTAATTTTAGATTTTGGTTCGCAATACACCCAGCTCATTGCTCGACGAGTGCGGGATGCGAGGGTGTATTCAGAAATTTATGCTTGGGATGTTGACCCTGTAGAGATTCAAAAGTTTCAGCCTAAGGGGATTATTTTGTCGGGTGGTCCAGAATCGGTAGGCGAGGATAATTCACCACGTGCACCTGACATCGTGTTTGAATTAGGCATTCCTGTGTTGGGCATTTGCTATGGCATGCAAACCATGGCGGCGCAATTAGGTGGGCAAGTGGAAGCTTCGCAGCATAAAGAATTTGGTTATGCCGAAGTGGAATGGTTAGCGCAATCGCCTTTATTAGAAGGCTTAGATACCAATTCAGTATGGATGAGCCACGGCGATAAAGTGACGTTGTTGCCACCCAGCTTTCGTTTATTAGGGCGCAGCGATAACACCGCGATTGCCGCCATGGCCTGTGAAGAAAAACATTGGTATGGTTTGCAATTTCATCCGGAAGTGACGCACACCAAGCAAGGTGAAAAAATTATCGCGCGCTTTGTGCATACTATTTGTGGCTGCGCACAGCATTGGACGCCAAAAGAAATTATGGCGGAAGAAATTAAAAAAATTCGCGCCCAAGTGGGGACAGATCAGGTGTTATTGGGTTTATCCGGCGGGGTTGATTCTTCGGTGGCCGCCGCGTTGTTGCATCAAGCGATTGGCGAGCAATTAACCTGCGTATTTGTCGATACGGGTTTATTGCGCTTAAACGAAGCTGAGCAAGTGATGCAAATGTTTGCTGAGCAACGGCATATCAAAGTGATTCACGTCAATGCCGAAGCGCACTTTTTAGAAAAGTTGCAAGGTGTGACTGATCCGGAAGCCAAGCGCAAAATTATTGGCAAAGAATTTATTACGGTGTTTGATCAAGAAGCGGCAAAATTAAATAATGTGAAATGGCTGGCGCAGGGCACCATTTATTCTGATGTGATCGAATCAGCGGGTAGTAAAACCGGCAAAGCGCAGGTGATTAAATCGCATCATAATGTCGGTGGCTTGCCGGCGAATATGCAGCTTAAATTAATTGAGCCTTTGCGCGAATTATTTAAAGATGAAGTGCGGCAATTGGGTTTGGAATTGGGTTTGCCACACGACATGATTCATCGTCACCCGTTCCCGGGGCCGGGTTTAGGGATTCGCATTTTGGAAGAAGTGAAAAAAGAGTACGCCGATATTTTGCGTTTTGCCGATGCCATTTATCTGGAAGAATTGCGCAAAGCCAATTGGTATGACAAAGTCAGCCAAGCGTTTGCGGTGTTTTTACCGGTGAAGTCAGTCGGTGTAGTGGGCGATGGCCGTCAATATGAATATGTCATTGCCTTGCGTGCGGTGCAAACCGTTGATTTTATGACGGCCCATTGGGCGCATTTACCTTACGATTTACTGGATAATATTGCGCGCCGCATTTTGAATGAAGTGCGAGGTATATCACGCGTAGTCTATGATATTTCGGGTAAACCACCGGCGACGATTGAGTGGGAATAAATCACTGCTCTCTCTTACTGATAGGCAGAAACTACTGGGGAGTTAACGCTTCCTCTAACAATAATTGTTTACGTCATAGGTTTTAGATGAGGTAATCGCGCTCGCGTTTCTCCCGAGTAAACAGCTTACAAAGAGTTCCTGAGCGCTACCAGAAGGATATTTTTCGAAATTTACCAGGGCGCCATCGCCTAAGGTGACCGTGTGTGGCGAGTTACTTGAGTCAAACCATGTGATACTGACATTGATGTATTGTGCTTGCACATTAAGAACGGGAGCCGCGGCCACTGAAGTTGTTATGGTACAGGTACCCCTAAACAGGTTAGTTCCTGAAATAGCCTGACTGGCTCCCGTGCAGGCAAAGAGCAACGGAGGATAGGCTAAAGTACTGGTCGAGGTAGCGGGCGTGACGGAGGGGGTTTGCCCGAGTATGGCCGAATATTTATAGGCTTCAATTTCCTGATTGGCATAAGAGAGTGCCATG
>JABDGN010000016.1 GCA_013285995.1 Gammaproteobacteria bacterium | reverse complement strand
AAATATCGTTATACCAATTCTTTCGCCAATTTTTCCAACTGCCCGCGCACGGAAACATCGATCACTAAATCATCGGCGCGAATTAACGCACCTCCTAATAATTTAGCATCCACATGTTGACGCATATCGATGGTTTTAGCAAAATGTTGTGATAAAACTTGATTTAATTGCGCGCTTTGCGTTGCACTTAAATTGCTTGCAGTGCTAACATCAACCACTAAAATTTTAGCTTGTCGTGCGTAGTATTCCGCAAATAATTCAGCGATGGCGGGGAGCAACGACAAACGTTTGCGCTCACTCAACAAACGCAAAAAATTTTCGACACCTGGCGCCAAAGGCTGCACAATGCTCTTGAAAATATCCACGGTTTGCTCAAGACTTAACTGCGGATTCAAGACTAATTTTTTTACCCGTCGATCGGCGGCGACTAAAGCCAACAAACGCAAACTGTGCAACCACTCGCTCAAAGATTTTTTTTCTTCAGCAAAGGCAACAGCCGCTTTGGCATAAGGGCGAGCAGCTGACATTTAGAGTTGCACTCCTACATCGGCTAATAATTTTTCCGAATCTTTAACATTAATTTCGCGTTGCAAAATTTTTTCCGCGCCAAGCACTGCTAAGCGCGCCACATCACGGCGTAAATTTTCCCGTGCGGTGTGAATTTCTTGCTGCACATCATTGCGCGCGTGCTGCAAAATGTGTTCTGCTTCCAGCCGCGCTTGATTTTGTGCTGCGTCAATCATCGCATGCGCACGAGCGCTCGCATCTTCAACAATTTTTACGGCGCGTTGTTTGGCCGCATCAATCATTTCTTGCACTTTGTGTTCCGCAATTTCTAAATCACGATGCCCTTGCCTCGACGCAGCTAAGCCATCGGCGATTTTTTTGGCGCGCTCATCTAATATTTTTTTAAATAAAGGCCAAATCCATTTCATGGCGATAACCATGAAAATCACGAAGGTGATGATTTGACCGATTAAGGTGGCGTTTATATTCATTTACTCGTATCTCGTAAATTTGGTTGTTGGTTGTGGGCATACGAGTTGTCAGTTGTGAGTTGTCAGTTATGAGGAAAAACAAAAAATATTTTCTCAGCCAGCATTCCCACAATATGAAATTCAAAGATCTCACAACCCACAACTCACAACCCACAACTCATTAATGTGCAACACCCACTGCTGCCGCACCGGCTTTTGCCATCGCAATAATCGGCGCTGCAAATGGGTTGCTGGCGAAAATTAAGAATAAACCAATACCGATGGAAATCGCAGCGAATGCATCCACAAACCCTGCCATTAAAAAGAATTGCGCGCGTAATTGGCCGGTTAATTCAGGTTGCCGTGCGACACCCTCTAAATATTTACCACCCAACAAACCAAAGCCGATTGCAGTACCCAGCCCTGCTAAACCAATCAACAATGCCGCCGCTAATGCAGTTAAGCCTTGAATGTTTGCTAAAATAGTTGCTAATTCCATAATTATTCCTCTAAGTTAATTGCTTACCACTCATAACTTAATACTTCTTAGGTTAGAGTATTGTTTCTGGTTGTGAGGAGTGAGTTGTGGGTTGTGAGATCTTTGAATTTCATATTGTGGAAATGCTGGCAGAGAAAATATTTTTTGTTTTTTCTCATAACTGACAACTCACAACTGACAACTCGTATGCTCACAACTGACAACTCACAACGCACAACTAATGCTTTTCATATGCCATGCTCAAATATACCACACTCAGCATCATAAAAATAAATGCTTGAATCAAAATAATCAACACGTGAAAGATTGTCCATGGCACGCCTAAAATAAATTGGATCCACCATGGTAGCAAGGCAATAATAATAAAAATTAATTCACCGGCAAATAAATTTCCGAACAATCGCAGTGAGAGTGAAAACGGTTTTACGATATCTTCTAACACGCGAAAAATAATATTGATCGGAAATAACCACGGACCAAACGGTTTAGTTAAAATTTCTTTACCCAAGCCTTTAAAGCCTTTGCCTTTAAAATTATAAAAAATCAACAAGCCAAAAATCGTGAGCGATAAACCGAAGGTAATATTCGGATCGGCGGTTCCTACGGCGCGGAAATAGGGCAAGCCCATCAACTGCGCCAACCGGGGCAACAAATCCACCGGCAATAAATCGATGAGATTCATTAAAAATACCCACACAAAAATGGTGAGCGCTAAGGGAGCTATCAATTTGCTTTCCGCTTTAAACGCTTCGCGACTTAAGTTATCGATAAACTCAATAATAAATTCGACAAAATTTTGTAAGCCGCTGGGTTTATCGACGCTCAAACGCGTTGCGACACAACGAAACAAAATTAAAAAAATGGCGCCCAACAAAATCGCCATAAACATGGAGTCAAGATTCAAAGTCCAAAAACCGCCACCATCACCTAATTTCATGGTGTGCAAATCAAGCTGCAAAAATTGCAGGTGATGTTGCACATAAGCGTCAGTGGTTAATTTTTCTTTCATAACGCGCTCACCAAACGCCAATTAAGCAAGCGTGCCGTAAATAAAGTTGCAATTTGAGTCAACACAAAGCTCAGCATAAAGGGCGCCCCTTCGACGCGAATAAATAATAAAATGAAAACGAAAAGGATAGCCATGCTTAGAAATTTTGCCAGCTCGCCGAGAAAAAATTTTTGCAAGGTTTTTTCCGCCTTAGCGCGCGTTAAGGCGAGACGCACAAAAATCAAGGCGGGAATGATGGTGGGTAAGCCACCTAACACGGCTGAATAAGCGCCACGGGGAGATGAAAAAATGCCCCACAACACCGCGAGCACAAGCGTTATTGCAACTTGCAGCAAAATAGTGGAGTAAGCGTGTTTGAGAGTGATGTCGCGCATGTGAGGTTTCAGGTTTTATTCGCGCGCGAAGTACATACTTCGCACGGCCATAAATTGCGGTTTTTGACACGGCCGCTTTTACGCCATATTAGAATTTTTTTTGCTCACCATATGAATAACTATGCTATCACAAAAAAAATTTAATCTAGCGTAAAATCGTTGGTCAAATTCCCGCAATTTATGACCGCGCGAAGTATACTAATTTATAGGCTATTCCACAACTTTTTTCATGACAATAGCAGCATATTTTTTGTTATCGCAATGATAATAATTTTTGCGTCGACCGATTTCCGCAAAGCCACATTTTTTATAAAGCGCAATGGCAGCGTGATTGTCCACGCGGACTTCTAAGAGCAAGTCGGTTTTGCTCAAGTTTGACAATTCATTTTGTATAGCGGATAAGAGCTTAGTTGCGTAGCCTTGCGCACGCGCCTCAGGATGCACCACGATATACATCAATTGTGCGACATCATCGGCCACATTGACTAAAACAGCCGCTTTGACGATTTCATTTTCTTGCAAAACCCAAACCCGATAATCCGGATGCATAGCGCATTCGTGCCATTTTTCCAGCGTCCAGCTCGATGCATCCTCCGGCGAGAATAGGGCCTCAAGTTGTGCTACATTTTTGCTTAATAAAATTTCTGTCATTTGCTCTCGCTGGTTCTCAATCCTCAATTCTTGTAAACCTATGCTACACTGTAAGCAATAATAATTAATCAGAATCATGCGCACTTTCAAATACATCCGTATCCTTATCCTGCTCATCGTACTGGGCGGCGCTTATCTCTATGTCAAGCATCAACATGAAGCCGTGCGCGCCTGGGATGCGCCCTTGCAAATCACGCTTTATCCGGTTGCCGGTGATAATGATCCCGCTACACAAGATTATATCAGCCATCTTGATCCCGCAACTTTTCAGCCCATCGCTGATTTTTTACAAGCGCAGGCAACGCGTTATAATATTTTGATCGATCCGGTAGTACAAATTAATTTAGGCCCACAAATTAGCGAGGCGCCACCCATGCCGGATGCAGATGCTTCCATGTTTGGTGCAATTCTCTGGAGCTTAGAATTGCGCTACTGGGCTTTCCGCCATTCCCCCGACTTTAGCGCGCCGGGGATCCGCATTTATTTAGTCTATTACGCGCCGCAACAAACTCCCATTTTAGATTCTTCATTAGCATCCGCCAAAGATTTAATTGCGGTCGCCAATGTATTTGCCAGCGATGCACAAGCGGCAGAAAATAACATTGTGATCACCCATGAATTTTTACACACCCTGGGCGCGACTGATAAATATGATCTCAGCACCTTGCTACCCCTTTATCCACAAGGTTATGGCGATCCCAACCAACAACCGCTGTTGCCGCAAACCAGCGCCGAAATTATGGCTGGCAGAATGACCATCGAAGATGGCAAAGCGGTGATGCCAGCGAGTTTAGATCAATGCGTGATTGGGCCACAGACGGCGCAAGAAATTAATTGGACGAGTGGGTAAATTGAGTTTGCCAACTAAAAATAACGAGGTATGCTGATGCAATTGCGCGTATTCTTGCTCGGGGGGGCTGCTTATTCTCCTCCAAGGTATGATTTTACTGTTGACTTAACTCTCCAAGAGATAAGAAATCTTTTGCACATAGGTCCTGCCGACTGGCCTGTTGGCAGCAATATAAAGTACATTGAGTTTATTTTAGAAAGTAATTTAATACAGCTTGTGGTACCGTTTAGGCCTGGGTCGAGACTGATTCAGCGTGATTTTAACGGTCCAGCATTCGTACCGGAAACTGATTTTATAGCATGGCTTCGAACAATAACTATAATGTCCCCTACGCCCGCAATGCCAGGTTCTTCATATCCTGTTGCTGCAGCCCCAGCGGCAATATCAAGCCCTGCACATCCATTTTCAATCTCGCCGCTTGGTGATTCTGCTGCAAAACAACCGGGATTTTCCTCTTCTCCCGATGCTGCGGCATCAGCAGCGGCGGCTCCGCTAGTATTAGCGAACCTAGAAAGCATTATCCAGAATGCATACAAGCAGTGGGTGGAACATTATGGGATGATTGAGCATCACTCGCGCTACCCCTTCCTCCCCCAACGGCGTTGGAACGCTTTTACAACTAGCTTAAGACACATACTGACATGTGCTTCTGTTGCTCCGCATGTTTGTAACTATATTAAATTTGTGGCTAATCGTAACGATTTTCAAAAGATTACCGTGCCAGAGGTATCCCTACTATTCGACCCAGCAAACTTGATTAAATTCATAATAGCTCAGTCGTCACTAAATCGGGAGCAATTAAAAAATTTCTTTACAGCTACCCTAACCTTAAAAATGAACTGCCTCGATAGGGATTCTAAAAAATATAAGCTGCTTAAGATGTATTTCGAATTTATTACCGATAGCTGCACTGACTTTGTATGGAGTTTATGGATAAAAATACGACAATCTCACAGTGCCGCAATGAACGATTTTATCGCAATAGCAAGACAAGAGCAGGCCTCTCACGCTGTCGTGCCGCCATTTCCCTATTCAGCGCCGGCAGCAGCAGCTCCTGCGTTCCCACCATCGTTTCCCTATTCAGCGCCGGCAGCAGCAGCTCCTGCGTTCCCGCCATCGTTTCCCCTTTCAGCGCCGGCAGCAGCAGCTCCTGCGTTCCCACCATCGTTTCCCTATTCAGCGCCGGCACCGGCTTCTGCGTCCGCTGCGGTAAGGACGTCATCGCCGCCCCGGCAAGCTTTGTCTGAGCAAAGAGGACCGGATACGCCTGGGCAAAGAAGAGCGATGGACGGCAATACTTGTGTAGTATGTATGGATGAGCGGGTAGGAACTGTCTTCTTTGATTGTGGGCACGCGTCTTGTTGCAGAAACTGTGCTGATCGGCTGAAGCCAAATAAGAGTGGGCAAAAATTATGTCCTATTTGCCAACATCCGATTAGGATAGCACACCATTTTTATCTGAGCGGAGTCTAGTTCCAAGTGCGACAAGCATTTTTATACTGCTGTATAAACAGTTCATCGGGTGTTTTAAACCTCGCCGTAAATTAGGGTTTGTGATTGTAAACAGACCCTACTAACTTACTGAAATAAATCTTCCACAGTAACCACGCTAGTCACCATATCCTCGGAATATAAAGTCGGTTTAATGCCTGCGGCTGACACCAGCGCAAAAAACAGTTGTTTTTTAGTGCGGGTTTTTTCTTTGAAGATGCTCAAACGTTGGCGTAACTTTTCAGCATAAGCTTTGTCAACGCTGAAAGGTTCGGCAGTATATTTTATTTCACATATCGTTATAGCGTTATCGGACCTGTCAAATAATAAATCAATTTGTGTGCCTGGCTCTTTGGAATTCTTGCGGGGCGTATAGCGCCAGGGTGATGCTAAACTGGCGGCATCTAATTGCAACGCGGTTCTGATTTGGGGTAAATGTTTATAACAAATATTTTCAAACACATAACCGCACCAATTAAAATAAGCCGGTGTATTGATAACGCTTCGCCAATAGTTGGAAATTTTATTTTGTTTGAGGCGAAGTTTTAGCGGCTCTATCCATTGCAGATAAAAATAACAATATTCATCGCTCAGACGATAAAACAAACCTAATTTTTTATGCTCAAAGGGAATGTAACTGGAAATAAAACCCGCATTTTCTAAATCTTCCAGACGTTGAGTTAAACGGCCGCCCTGGCTACCTGCCGACTTGGTTTTTTCATCCAGCACGCTGCGTTCAATGCCATCTTTGTGTTTGGCGATGAGAGTGACGATTTCTTTATAATGTTTCGCATTTTCAAACAAAGAAGAAAAGACTTCATCAAATTCATCGAAGAAAGGACTGCTTGCAGCGAATAATAAATTTTCTATGTTTTGATCGATAGAAAGGTTTTTCTTTAAATTTTTCAAATAAAACGGCACGCCGCCAAGGGCCATGTAGATTTTAATCGTTTGCGGATAGTCGCAACGGTAACCCAGATGTTTTAAATATAAAGCCGTTTCATATAAATTGAAGGGTAACAAACGCATCCGATGTGTAACGCGGTTATGTAAGCCGCCACGATTTTTAATCAGATATTTTATGATCCAGGAAGCCGCCGATCCGCAGGTAATTAATTTAATCCGTTTATCATCTACCCAATGCCGGTTCCAAAAATATTCCAAGGCGGAAATAATTCCCGATTTACGCGTATGCATCCAGGGTAATTCATCAAAAAACAAAACAATTTTTTTGTTTTTTGCGATGGTACTTAAAGCCTTATTTAATTCTTCAAACGCCTCAAGCCAATTGGCGGGGGTCTTAATAGACGCATCTTGATAAAATACAGTTCCCAATTCTTTGGCAAAGCGCTCTAATTGTTTTTTCAATGCGCCCTTATAAATTCCCGTCATTTGGAAATAGACACAATTTTTTCCCTGGAAAAAATTTTTAATAAGGTAGGTTTTCCCAATGCGCCGGCGACCGTAAACCGCTACAAAGGCTGATTCGTTAGCATTATAAATGGCTTCGAGTTCAGCCTGTTCCTTTGCTCTGCCAATAATGTCGCTCATGGGGATCTCAACCTTTGTGTTAGTGGGACACTTATAAGTCTATCATAAGTGTCCCACTAACACAAGTTTTCTGTGTTAGTGGGACACTTATAGCGGCTCTATAAATGTCCTGCTAACACAGAAAACATCGCCGTAGGTCGGCTTCCCGAGTTTTGCGAAGCAAAAGGACTAAGCCGACATTTAACGTCGGCTTGTGCGCCCCGCATTTAAATTAATCTAAGAAAAAAACAAAAGGTTCTAGATACTTATCTTCTTCTTGTGGCAATTTAAGTGCGGGGCTTCGAAGCCGACCTACTTTTTTTTGGGCAGATACAAATCGGTAATTGTGCCTTCAAACATTTCGGTGGCCATCATGATGGTTTCCGATAAAGTTGGATGGGGGTGAATGGTGAGTGCAATATCTTCGGCATCACAACCCATTTCGATCGCCAGCGTGGCTTCGGAAATTAAATCGCCGGCGCCAGTGCCGATAATCGCGCAGCCTAATAAGCGATGCGAATCTTTATCGTAAATCACTTTCGTGACGCCTTCCGCTCTGTCATTGGCGAGTGCGCGACCACTGGCGGCCCAGGGGAATTTCGCGATTTCGTAATTGATGCCTTTCTCTTTGGCTTCTTTTTCCATCATGCCGGTCCAAGCGACTTCCGGATCGGTGTAAGCCACGGCCGGAATCGTGCGTGGATCAAAGAAATGTTTTTTACCAGCAATCACTTCCGCAGCCGTGCGACCTTCCGGCACCGCTTTGTGCGCGAGCATCGGTTGCCCGACAATATCGCCAATCGCAAAAATATGCGGCACGTTGGTGCGCTGTTGCTTATCGACGGCGATAAAACCTCGGGCATCAACATTCACGCCGGCTTTTTCAGCGTCGATCAATTTGCCATTCGGCGTGCGGCCGACCGCGGATAAGACTAAATCAAAGCGTTCCGGTTGTTTGGGCGCGTTATCACCGGTCATGGTTACATAAATGCCGTCTTTTTTCGCTTCGACTTTAGTGACTTTAGTGCTGAGCCAAATATTTTCATAACTTTTCTTCACATAGTTTTGATACACCTTCACGACGTCGGCATCAAAACCCGCCATCAATGAATCCATCATTTCGACGATGTTAATCTGCATGCCGAGGCTTTTGTAGACCGTCGCCATTTCTAAACCGATAATGCCGCCGCCCAACACCAACATGCGGCCTTTGGTCACCTTCAATTCCAGCGCGCCGGTTGAATCGACAATGCGCGGATCTTCCGGTAAAAAAGGCAATTTCACCGGTTCAGAACCGGCAGCGATAATGGCGTGTTCAAATTGAATGACTACCTTGCCATCAACCGTAATTTCGTTGGCGCCAGTAAATTTACCGACACCGGTAACAATTTCCACTTTGCGTTGCTTGGCCATCGCTTTCAAACCACCGGTTAATTTACCGATGATGTCATTTTTATGGGTGCGGATTTTATCGATATTGATTTTCGGTGCACCAAATTCGACGCCATGCTCACCGAGGGCTTTGACTTCTTCAATCACTTTTGCGACATGCAATAAAGCTTTGGAGGGAATGCAACCCACATTCAAACACACGCCACCAATGTTTTCATAGCGTTCAATTAAAATCACTTGCAAGCCTAAATCCGCTGCGCGAAAAGCGGCGCTGTAGCCGCCAGGACCACTGCCTAAGACGACGACTTGGGCTTTTTTGGTTTCACTCATGGTATTGTTTCTCCACTGAAATATTGTCAAACATTATAGCGCATTCTCAGTAAAACATGATTTATAGCTGCTATAGTATATAACAGCGTTTGGATTTTTGGCTGCTCGGCAAAACAGCAAGTAAGTGGGGAGCAAGGACTAAATTGGGATCAAGGACTAAATTGGAATCAATAAGATAAAGCCGTCCATAAGCAGCAATTAAGTCACACCAAGCCTTATCTCCATTTGCAGGCAAATCCTTAAAAAATTGAGTGCGCTCAACAGACCCCAACTCTGGTATACGACAGTGCTTCGCAAAATCAGAGAAATGCTTTGCCTGTATGCATCTTATGCTCGTAGCTGCAAAGCTTATTTGGGCTTCTACCTCCGCTAAACGGGCTGGATCATCATCAAAATAAATGACTTCGAGAGGAGCTGTCGGGCCTATCACAGCATGAATGGAAGCTAATATCTTTTGCACCCGAGGAGCCTTATTTGGATCCTCAAGCGCCATTGCACGTTCAACTTCTTCCTCCGAAACAGAAGATTTCAACCGCACTATGCCAGAATGCTCCTGACGCGCTTGCAAAGCAAGAGGTTGCGACCGCACCATGGCATAATGCTCCTGACGCGCTTGAAAAAAAAATTTACCCTCAGCGAACAAGCTATCAAATATTTGGGGCTCTGCTGTAAGCCTTTGAAGACTAAGGTTTTGGCGAATTAACAAACCTTGCAATGCCCGAATAAGTGTCTGCCCTTGCAAGGTAGAATCTTGATATTGGTTTTGTAACATAAGGCTAGCAAAGTTTGCTAAAAACTGTTTAAGAAAGTCTTTCACTGCTATTTTTTCATAATCTCCATTGGAAACAATCCCCCACAAACCGTTTGAATCTTGCCAAACCATCAACAATATAGTAAATAACATTATAGGGCTGGCAATATAGTAGTCTTTCCATTGTTTTTCTGGGGAGTTTGTAGAAATTTTTAATCTACCACAATAAAGCCTTCTCTTATACACATCCTGTTGCAACAAGCCTGGTATCGGCTGCGGTATATGAAATACACTGATGATGTTGCAACTCGCAATGGTTTCATCAAAATCAAGCACCAACAGTTTCTTGTGATCGGGAGGAGTGTGGTGCATTTTATTTCAAGTCTCGTGTTACGTTGAAGAATTAGAATTTCAGATATTCCACACTTAAATCTAGACTCTTGTTTATGAGGAATGCAAGTGCGAAATTTTACTAAATGGGAAAAGCGTAGCCCATTTTTAACAAAAGAATCGCCATCCGCACCGGCACCGCATTGGCGGCTTGCTGAAAATATTTGGCGCGTTTATCGGTATCGACGCTCACAGCAATTTCATCAACGCGCGGCAAAGGATGCATGACAATGGCGGAGGACTTTAACGCGGTCACTAATTTTAAATCCACGTTCATCGCTTTTTTCAGCACCGCGTAATTTAAGCGTGCCGGCAAGCGCTCTTTTTGCAAACGCGACACATAGAGCACATCAATGTCTTTCACATATTTTTTGATATCTTTATCCAAGATGACTTCTGCGCCTGCTTTGCGCGCCAGGGCAACATAGTCTTTCGGCATTTGCAATTCAGGCGGCGCGATGCAAATAATTTTTGCGCCAAAGCGCGCAATCGCTTTGATTAAGGAATGATTGGTGCGACCAAATTTTAAATCACCGTAAAAGGCAATCGTCACATTCAGTTTTTTGCAAGATTGTCGAATCGTGTATAAATCCGTTAACGCTTGGGTAGGATGCTCACCCTGACCTTCACCGGCATTAATCAGCGGAATGTGAATGGCTTGGCTCATGCGCTGCATCGAACCCATCACGCCGCTACGCACCGCCATAATATCGGAATAGCTGCTCATCATGCGAGCGGTGTCTTCCAAACTTTCGCCTTTTGCGATCGAGGTGGTTTCCGCATTCGGGAAACCAATCACACTGCCACCCAAACGCTGTATAGCGCTGGCAAATGAAAAATAAGTTCGTGTCGAGGGTTCAAAAAATAACAGCGATAAAATTTTGCCCTTGGCGTAGTCGGCAAACTTGTGCGGCTTTTTTTCGATTTGCTGCGCGAGATCTAAAATGTGTTGAATGTCTTTATTGCTTAAGTCATCGATGCTGAGGAGAGAATTTGATGATTTTTTTGCGTGCGGCATGGTGAATCCTGATTTGCTATTCAATAACAGCCAATTATACTAAATTCTAAACTTAAACATAGAGACAAGCTGAAAACTTAAATTTCAAAAAATCGTTTATCAGATTGGCCCATTAAGCACTACCACCTTAGGTATAAGTAAACTAATTCCCATTGTGCCAGGCCCTATCCCTCTTGTTTCCTCAATAATTGCTTTGAAAAAATCTGGTCGCATTAAATTCTGACAGGTAACATTAGCCAAAATAGAATTAAGCGCTCGCATGAAATTATACATCCCAAATGTCATAGTATGGCCTTGCGTTACACTTATTCCCTCACAATCAAGGTAAGCACTAATCACTTCAACCAATTGTAAACATTTTCTTTTTAACCCTTCAAATATGCGGCGGTCTGCTGGTCCTCGATAATCTCCTTGTAAAATAAAGTGCATTGCGTTATCCAATAAGTCATTTAGCTCTTGAAAATTTATTTGACGGCCTGGCTGGGAGTTATAATAACTTGCCAACGAGGGCTCTGTCGCAAATAATGATGAGATAATATCTCCACATAAGGGTACAAATACACGGCTTGCACCTAGCGCTTTGATTACTAATAAAATACCCAAAGAGTTAGGAGGCAAAGTAGCTGCATTCTGGTCCACAAGGAAAATACCCACTAGTCTACCAACCGCACTTCTTTCTGACTCAGAACGAAGACGACCATCACTACCATGAGCTAGCTCGTAACAATAGCGGTTAAGCCACTTTGTTAGTTCTGCCCTTAGGTCTAGCATATTCAACTGAGCCATAGATTGCAATTCAGCAGAGTGCGCAAGGCTGGAATTGTTTTGTCCCATTGATTAAATTCTCTTTTTAAAATGATAATGAGTAAAATTTTTACTGCTATTATTATATACTAGATTAGGAATTTCTCATGGCCAAAACCCTCAACCCCAGTTTACACAAATTAATCACTTTATTGAGCGATGGCGCATTTCACGATGGTACCGCATTAGGCCTTAAGCTCGGTATTTCCCGCACCGCCGTGTGGAAGATGATCAAAAAACTAGAAGCGTATGATGTGCCTTTGCAAAGCCAAAAGAAAATTGGCTATGCCTTGAGGGAACCTTTATCGCTGCTCGATAAAACTAAATTAAAACGTTTATTGCCACACAAAGCCATCAAGTTAGAAATTTTTGAAAGCCTTCCCTCCACTAACGATTATTTATTAGCAAATAAAACTTCGCAAAAAATTCAGGTTTGTTTGGCTGAACAACAAACCAAGGGCCGCGGCCGTTTTCATCGCGCCTGGCATTCGCCGTTTGCACAGAATTTATATTTTTCAGTACGCTATGCGTTTAATACAGATATTAGCGAATTAGGCGGCGTGAGTTTAGTGGCGAGCCTTGCCATTGCGCACACGCTAAACGAATTAAAAATTTTGCCTGACACTATATTATTAAAGTGGCCCAATGACATTATTTACGATCATAAAAAATTAGCCGGCAATTTAGTCGAAGTACAAGCTGAAACGCATGATTTGTGCCAAGTGATCCTCGGCATTGGCATCAATGTCAATATGAGCAAAGCACCGGCGCAACATATTTTGCAAGCGTGGACCTCGCTGAGAAATATCACCGGGCAACATTTTGATCGCACAACTCTTGCAGCGTCTTTACTCAATAATTTAATTATTTATTTAGCGCGTTTTGCGGAATCGGGCTTAACAACGTTTGTCAGCGAATGGCAAAAATACGATGCATTACGGGATAAAAAAATAACGCTGCTGGTGGGTGAACAAAGTATCAAAGGCGTGGGATGTGGCATCAATGCGCAAGGACATTTGTTATTGAAGCGCGATGATACCGGCAAAATACAAGCGTTTTCGGCGGGGGAAACGACGATTGCGAAGAATTAAACTTATGCCAGCGGTTCCCGCTATCTTGCTGAATCTACGCGGCTCGCGGATGTTTTTTAATCCATTGCTTTAATGCCTCATCCATGCGTACTTGCCAACCTCTACCCTCCACTTTGAAATATTTAACGACTTCAGGACTATAACGCGCAGTCACAGAAATTTTAGGTGGCTTTTTTTGTGGGCCACGTTGCCCTCTTTTGCGTGTTGCCAACATAGCTAACATATTTTCCGGCAACACATCACTCGCCGAACGCATAGTTCGAATATCTTTCTTGGTTAACTCTCGTACTTCACCCTCTTTATTGGTTAAACTTTTCTTGTTCATAGCGATTTATCTCTCGTTTGTTTGCTTTGCGAAAACTGATAACCCGAATCCCCTCTTCAATAGGAGTAAAACACAACACATGTAAACGTGCTTCTAAATAACCCATTGCTACAATGCGTTGCTCGGCATAATCATTGCGAGTATCTTCCGCATAAAGTGCAGTTTCCCAATAAAATCACCACGGGTAAACCCGTGGTATTTTATTTCCTTGTTTGATTTCGCTACGCGCGAAGTAAATTCGCGCTCGCGACCAGGGGGAGAATCGCGTTTCTCCCCCTGGAACCCCCATCGCGAAAAGATACCACGCGTAAACGCGTGGTATTCTAAGCTTATCAAATTCTGCTACACTTTCAAAAGGCAAGTCGCGTTCCAGTTCATTTTTCTTGGATTTAGCTGGATCGAACTCGATTTTCATATATTTAATTGTAACAACAAATAAATTGTTTGTCAAACAACGCTTTCAAATTTTTATACCATGTCACAACCTACCGAAAAACTCCAAAAAATTCTTGCCGACAGCGGGCTCGGTTCACGCCGTGAAATGGAAAAATGGATCGCAGCGGGTCGCGTGACGATCGATGATCGCCTCGCAACGCTCGGCGATCGCAGCACGCGCGAGGCGAAGATTCGTGTCGATGGGCGCTTGATTAATCCTCAAGCAACGGAACAACATCAATACTTAATTTACAACAAACCGGAAGGGGAAATGTGCACGCGCACCGATCCAGAAGGTCGTGCTACCGTTTTCGATCGCTTACCCAAACTACACAAGCAACGTTGGATCATGGTCGGACGCCTGGATTTAAATACGTCCGGTTTATTATTGTTTACCACCGATGGCGAATTAGCCAATCGCTTGATGCACCCCTCCAGTGAAATCGAACGTGAATACGCCGTGCGCGTGTTAGGCAAAGTGACAGTGCAACAATTACAAAACTTATTGGACGGCGTACAGCTCGAAGATGGCCCGGCAAAATTTTCTCACATTGAGGCGATCGACCCAAAAGAAAGCGCTAATCAATGGTTTCGGGTGGTATTGAAAGAAGGCCGCAATCGTGAAGTGCGTCGCTTGTGGGAAACGCAAGGGCTTACTGTGTCGCGCTTAGTGCGGATTCGGTTTGGAGATATTCAGTTACCAAACTATTTGAAACGCGGGGAATATAAATATTTAACCATTCAAGCAATAACGAAATTATCGTCTATTTAAGACACTATAAACTAGATAACCTTTTAAAATTCAGGCATACGCATTGCTGTACAGCTTTCCAACCGCATTTCTTTCTTCCGGAGAACGCAAGTGCCATCTTCATCCACAGGACTCATATCGATGGTGGTAGCCAAGAGCAGATTGACTTATTTTAAACCGATCGAAGTGTTCTCACTTTTAATGAAAGTTCTTGTACACTCGCTATATTAGTTGATGGGTTACGCTGGAAGATAATTAACCGCTCATGCATCCTATCGAAAGTAAGAGACATACATAAGTCTGATAGCGTAATACGCTTCAAAAGCTCTTTGAGTTCATTAATAAGATTAGTGTGTTCGATTGGAGGTAGAGGTGGTGAGAGCAAAGAAATTTTTATTGCGTCACATTCAATATAAGCTTTAAGAAAATCTACCATCTGCGAACATTTGCTTACTCCAGGTAACACTGACAAATCGGATACTTGACTAGGTACCGTAGCCTTAATTAGCTCAGCTAATTTTTCGGTTAGCGCTGCAAACATTACAGATGCATCAGGACCTTTATAAGAGCTGAGATCTTTTATAACTGAAAAAAGATATTTCTGCCTTACGCGTGCCAGCAAGGGACTCTCACAAGTAGCCTTCATTAACAACAGAATATTCAACCCTCTGCCCTCTGGCCAAATTGCCAGCAGCCTTCCTACCGCCATTTGCTCCTCAGGTAAGCGAAGTGTGCTATCGGGATCTCTGGAGTAAGTATAACCATACTCATCAAGCTTGATTTTTATACGATAATTTAAACTTGATATATCTAGCGTGAAGACAATCGTTGGTTTAGGAAAAGAAAAAATTTGGCCCATGAGAAACTCCTTTTCTTGGCTTATCTTATTAAGGTATAGGATCTTTTTTCAAAAAGGTACAGGCTATAAGCAAATAAATATTTTTATGTGGCACATTATTACGGATTCCACATCGTATGGGGCACCATAACTCCACCATACATCGCGGCAAAACTCTGGGCTATAGCGGGCCATGCTCTGGGCGCGGCAGATGGGCTTATTATTTCCTGATGAAGTTTAGTTATCTGTTTACAAAATTTTGGATCGTATATTATTTTCTCCAAACTAACCGCACTTAAAACAAATTGCAAGCGTCCCAATAGTTCTACTGCTTGATTAGATGAAGGTGGCCCTGCAAGTATATTCATTTCTTTATTTTGTAAACAAGCGGTAAGTAATTGAATGATTATCTCGCATTGCTGTTGAGCCGTCTGATGCGCTTGCTGTGCCCTGCAAAGCGGCGGCTTGGTTTGAAGGAGATTTAGATATTCTTCAAATAACAGGATATTTATCAGGTGCGATAACAGTTCCGTTATTTGCGCAAGCGTCATGTCCCGAAATGGACAGGTAGCAGAAGGACGCCGATATATCGCTAACGCCCCATCAGTAGCTTGCAAATGCTTTAAAAGCTCTCTTTGCTCAGGTTTATAAGATTGCCATGTTATAGCAAGCGCTTTAACCAACAATAACAAGCCCAGCCGACAAGTTCGTCCAGGCCATAATAATTGTA
This sequence comes from Gammaproteobacteria bacterium, assembly GCA_013285995.1. Taxonomy (GTDB): domain Bacteria; phylum Pseudomonadota; class Gammaproteobacteria; order JABDGN01; family JABDGN01; genus JABDGN01. Next base: position 16,851 of record JABDGN010000016.1, on the reverse strand, counting down.
ATCTTCTCACCTGTTCTTCCTGGTTTTCTGAAAGAACAGGAAAACCATCGAGAACTTGATCTCTCGGATCACAACTATGGATCCATTGTTCTAATCTGGCATAAGGGCTGAATATACTTTGAGTTTCAAAATAAGCTGTAGCTCGCTGCATAGCAAGCTCTCTGCTAATTTGATAATACTGCCTGGCAACGCGTGCGGATCTAATCAAGCTCCTCCAATCCAAAAAACTTAAAACGTACTGTAGTATTTCATCAGGCAGAAGTAGTCGACATGATTCTTGCTCAGTTGGATCAGCTTTTCTTATGGTTAGTTGCTGGTACAATTTGATGCTCCACTCTTTTTTATTAAATAGCTTATGTAATGACCTAATAAGACTAGCTTAGCTGGCTTAAAAAGCAAGGCTATTTATGTTAAGAAGTGTTTTGCGGCGCACCACCACATAGTTAGAGGCGTTAAGCGGATGTGTTGCGTTAACACATTATAATTTTCGCTAACGATCGCGGTGCAGAGCTTTTGTTGAATCGCGAGCATGATGCAGTGTGGTAAAAGTTTGGCGCAGTCCGATGTGGAAATTTTTTTTTGCAAAGAACCTAGCTGTGCTTGCAATAAATTTTTAACGTATGGCGGCATAGGCTTTTGATACAACATGTCTAAACTTACTTCATGCTGCGCTAATTGTTCAGCACTTAAATACAAAGCGTGCGAATTTAAATCACGCCGCAAATGGATAAAATGTTCGAGCGCTTGCGTTGCAGCGCCAAACTGACGAACTTGCTCCAATAGCGTGGCATCTTGCCCGCCCAATAAGCGAGCACTCAATTGCTCTATTACACCACTGGTTTGTAAAAAAAAGTTCTGTAATTCGGTATCGGTTTGATAAAGCTCAATCGTTAAATCGCTTTCAACCGCGTTGAGGATGTTGTAAAAATGCTGCGCGTGAATTTGTGTAGCATCTACTTTGCTTGTCATTCTCAGATGAGCTTGCGAATCTGGGAATCCAAGCTTTTCTTGCAATGCTTTACTGATAGGATGTTGCGCTTCACCGGCAAACAGCTTGCGTGTTTCTTCTCGCCACCAATTTAATTTTGCTAGCGCCACATTTTTGTCGGAACACTCTCGTTTAATTGCGAGTAATTTTTCCTGCCAGGCATACAATGCGGTTAACGCCTGGCGCTGCGGTTTAGGCAAGAAACACAAACTGTAATAGCGCGCTGAACCGGGTGGCGTGGCCAGGTCGCGGCAAAGGTTGTGGCAGGTTTCGAGGTTCAATTGCAAATTCTGCTTATGATGTAGGGGCGGTTCGCGAACCGCCCGCGGGACGGTCAAGCCCGTTCCCTATAGGGTTATTTAATAGTCTTTCCATCAATTGTTTCGCCACCGGAATCGGCTTATGCGTTTTGGGATCAACGCAGACCATGACACCCTTTCCTTCTGCATAAAGTGTGTCGGGTGCTGAGGCAGCAAAAAATTGATACGCAAAATTAAGGCTGCTGCTACCAACATGCAACAAATACTGCTTTACGATCACTGCATCAGGATAAATGAGAGGCTTATGAAACGTACAATCAGTAGCAATTAAAAAAAACAAACACAAATCATTACGCAAATCGGAATTAGGAAACAAAGCACAACGTGCCTCGATCATAAATTCAAAATAAATCGCGTTATCAACATGTTCACCGGCATTCATATCGACCCAGCGCAAAGGGATTTTTATCGTATTTAACAAACGCGCCCCACTCAACTCTAATTGATGGCGGGGTGGCTTTTCAATCACGCCCTCACCCAAAATGGTTTTGATTTCAGCAGGAATCGCCGTCGGTTTAAAATTTTTATTGTCCACAGTGGCGAGCGTCGTTTGCGCACTGGTACACAATTGACCTTGCGCATTGAAAAAATCACACGACAACACAAAACTACTGTTACCCATTTTTTCTAAATAGTGTTTCGCCGTTAACGCGGCGGGATATTGCACCGGCAATTTAAAATCACATTGCGTGTGCACCACTAAAAACTGTACTTTGGAATGCGGTAAAAAAGGTTTCAATAAAATATCATGCCGCAGATTAGTAAGATATTTAAAATACGCGCTGTTAGTCACATGGCCATAAGTATCCATGTCCGTCCAGCGGATGGAAAAAGTTTGTTCAGCGATACAATTTTTTTCAGACATATTTTGAATCCAAAATGTGGGTTTTTAGAATTATAACATGTGGGCTAAGCTGATATAATAAACTAAAAAAGCCGCTTTATACCCGAGGCTTCAAAGCTAACTATTTATCGATAGTAACAAGTGCCACCACGATGAGGGTTCTTTGTTGCTCTAGAAATTTCTTCTATTCGGTTTGAAAATCCAACAGTATCGCTCAGTTTTTCTATGCTTACTGTTTCTAAAACAGTTTTAATGTCCTTGGATATCATCGGCCCGGGTGGTTCAATACATCGAAAATAAGTATTCAATAATTCAATAACTTGTAAACAGCCAGCATAACCATTCTGGCGTGCCTGTGGCAAATTAAGCGTGGTTTTAATTTGTTCAGGCAATTCATAATATTGCTTTAACAAGATCATCACTATTGTATGGGATAAAAGCTCATCCAAAGCACGCACATCCGCCAGAGGAGAACGGTAAAAAGGATCATATACTGGAGTTGTTGTGTTTATTTCATTTAATAAGGGAAGAATGTAGTGGTTCGTCACACGCATTTGGCCCTGCCCACACACGGCTTTAGCAAGTAACAATATGCCAAGAGAGTTAGGATTTTCTGTTGGTGGTTGAGTTGAAACAACTCTTTGAACAAGATTTATTTCTAATGCAGTAGGTAGCACTGGGGGATTAATGCTATCAATCAGAGGAAAGTTAATTTTCGCTTTTATAACATTCAGCAAATTTAATACATGGATAAATTTGTTTAAGTAAGACACCGATGTCATAACACTATGACTCGCCAAACGAAACTGGGCACAGACTTGTCGCGCCCTCACAAGCTCTTGCGGATTTAAAAAACTCAAAATACAGACCATGAGCTCCACAGGCAATGTGCAAACTAAATTTTCTCTATTGTTATTATCCTGATCTTGCAACATCTCACACCTTTTTAAAATTATGGAATTACAGAGTATAGAACAAATTTTTCATTTAGCCAGAAAATTGTCGGCTTGCTGCATCGCGCTCATGCGCGATTTCGCGTAAACCGACCTACTTCCTCTGACAAACATTCCACTGCTATCGTAGGTCGGCTTACGGCCAGCAAAGAATGCTGTTCAAAAAAATTTATTTACTGGCTCGCAACGAACTATTAAAAAAGCAACTTTCCAATTCCAACGCTAAATATTTTATCTGGCTTGCGATTTCTTCTAAGTTAATAAAAATTTGTGTGTAGGTGCTGGCATCCAGCGTGAGTTCAAAATCGGCGATGCTGCCTAATTCAGCAATGGCGCGCAGGCTATCAATTTTACTGAGCAACATTTCATACTGATCGGAAAGTTGAGTTTGAGTTTTTTTGCCAGCGTGGCAGGGATACGTTTTTTTCATGGCCTGGAGTTCCGTATAGATAAGTATTTCCTTTATTAAAATATACCTTAGCTCGTCACAATTTGAGCCTTTATAACCAAGTATTTTGAGTCAGATTAAATTTTTTTTGTGACAGCATAGTTATTCATATGGTGAACAAAAAAAATTCTAATATGGCTCAAAAGACGCAGTGTTAGAATGCGCAAATTGTGACGAGCTAAGGTATAAAAGGAGCCAGGTGGTTAAAAGCCCGCTCGAAGTCGGGTGAAATGTCTTACGAACATTTCCCACCTGGCGAAAAACACCAGGCAGAAAAAAATCCGCTAAAACAAAAAGTTTTGAAGCGGATTTTTCCCGCTTCGAGTTGTGCTTTTAAACACGTGTGAGCATCGTATCTGAAAGCAAAAGGGCTTGTCAAATTATTTTTTGCTGATCTCAAGTGGTTTTCATGGCAAATCTTATCCCTCTATGCAGAAGGCAAAGCTGTGCACGAACCCTTGTAGGTCGGTTTACGGCCAGCATAGAATGCTGTTAGAAAAATTTGATTTGTTAGAAGTTCTGATTGAATTTGATTTTGGCACGGCTGGCCAAGCCGACAAAATAAAACTCCACTTCTGCTATGGGGTTTACAAAAATTACAAAATAGTGTAAACTGTAAACCACCATGAATAACAATTTTATGTTCGGTGAAAGATTAAAACTAGCTCGCAAACGAGCCGGCCTATCTTTGCGCGATTTATCCGAAGTTATACAATACGATGTCAGCGCCCAAGCAATTGGCAAATATGAACGGGGGGAAATGTTGCCCGGTTCCGCTATTGCTATAAAATTAGCCAAAGCACTGCGGGTTTCTTTAAGCTATTTATTTAGTGTTTCGGGCGCGCAACTAGCAGAGGTTGAATTTCGTAAAATATCTGCAGCTAAAGCTAAAGAAAAATCTCTCGTTGAAGCGTTAGTGCTGGATCATGTCGATCGTTATTTATCAGTTGAAGAATTGCTTGGAATCAGCAGTCACGAATGGGACAAGCCCAAAGGCTTACCTTTTATTGCTACATCATTGGAAGAGGCTGAAGAAGTTGCCATTAAACTTCGTAAACTATGGAATTTAGGTGGCGATCCGATTCGCAACATCACTGAATTGTTAGAAGAGCATGGCATTAAAGTCATGAAATTAGATTTTCCATTATCTGTCGATGGCCTCAACTGCCACGTGATACGCAATAATAAAGAAAAAACGCCCGTCATCGTCGGCACTGATAAAAAATCCGCTGAACGTCGCCGCTTTACGCTCGCCCATGAATTGGGACATATGATCTTAGAAGTTAGCAAAGGTCTGGATGAAGAACAAGCTTGTCACCGTTTTGCCAGCGCTTTCCTAATGCCGAGAGAAGCACTCTTGCGCGCCATAGGCGAACGCCGGCATAATTTTGGTTATATCGAAATTATCGAAATAAAAAGATTATTTGGCGTCAGTGCTGCAGCATTAATTAAACGCTTAAGCGATTTAAATATTATTACCAAAGGAACGTCACAAAAAATTTACCGCGGTATCGGCAAAGCTTGGCGTAAAGCTGAACCCGCGCCGTTAAATCATAATGAGCAACCAAAACGTTTCGAGCGCTTAGTCTCGCGCGCCTTAGCAGAAGATATTATTTCCTTACCCAAAGCCGCTGAACTCTTACAAAAGAAAACCAGCGAAGTGCAATGCATTATGGCAGGGCCAGTGGAGTAATGTATTGTGAAAGTTTTGGTAAACGATGCTTCCATCATTATGGATACTTTGCACAATATGAAAAGTGATCCGTTTATGCGGTTGCCGCATGGGGAGACTGAGAGGTTGGTGAGCGAGTTAATACAATAAATGGTATACTATTTTCACTTCATTATTTAAGGCATCTTTTATGATTAACATCATTAATGTCGACGGTAAATTTTTAGAATATCTCCCAGAAGCACTTAAAGCGATTGAGGCTACCGAAAAAAATTTATTTGGTGGTGCTATTAGCAACTTTTCTAAAATTGTAGGCTTACCATTAGGTTATCTAAGTGACACAATGCTTTCTTGGCGTTTAAACAATTGGCTTTCTATATTGCAAGAAGTAAAGACATTAGCTGAAAAAAATGGCGTTAAACTACGAATCACAACGCCTGACTGGTTAAATAAAGCTGGAATAAAATTATTCGCAGAAGCACCTAATGAGAGAGACAGCGATCTGCAAGCCCTGTGGGCAAAATTAATTATTGGGATGGTAAATGCAGCCAATAATAAAGAATCAGATAAAGCACCTTATGTTGAGATAGTGAAAAATCTTACTGCAAATGATGCAAAGATTTTGCAGACATTATTCTTAGAAAACAATCCGGCGAACAAATTTCCTTGGGATAAATTTGAGCTAGGTGAAAATGAAATTATGATTGCTATATCAAGACTGCAAGATAATAAAACAATTTTTGTCTATGAAGAAAATAGAACAGAGTTTCTGGTTACTGGAAGTTCTGATGATCGATATATGAATCATAAGTTATTTGAAGAAGTACAAATACAAGATAAATATGTAGTACGTGAACAGGTCATGTTTCGATTCTTACCTATTGGCAACGAGTTAAAAAAGTTATTAGATTGTTAATTGCCTATGTCGGCTTGGCTTTGCGTGAAGAGTAGAAATAAATTAATAAGACAGACAGCGCAAAGCCGTAAACCGACCTACAAAAGCAGGATACATCTTTCCGCTTGAGATTTTCGAATTTGGCGAGTGACAAAACCGTAAACTGTGCTACACAAGTTTATATTTTTCAAACACTTCGGGTTTGAAATAAACGCCGGTTCCAATCGCATCAGGCGCGCTGGAAATATAGCGGCCCTGTTGAATACTGAAGGGATGCACAAATAAATCCGCGGGTAATAAAAGCATATATTCTAACCATTTGCCGGTTTTGCAAGCCGGCAATACATTGGCGGAAATTTCTGTCATTAAGTGTGTGCAGAGCGTTAAATGATATTGCTCGGTTAATTTTGCAATGTTTAAAAATCCTGTGATGCCACAGCAGCGGCCCACATCGGGTTGTAAATAAGTTCCCGCGTGTTGCTGACAAAATTCTGCAAACTGATTTAAATAAAATAAATTTTCACCACCGGCAAGCGCGACTTCGCTTTGCTTAGCCAGCGCAGCGCTCGCAGTGATTTGATCGCGCGGTAAAGGTTCTTCTAACCATAAAATATGCTGCGCCTTTAACACGGCGGATAATTCCAAGGCTTGTGCGGGAGATAATTTTTCATTGGCATCAACCATTAGAGTAAAATCATCCGGCATATGTTGGCGCAAGAGTTGAATGCGTTCGTGATCGCGCTGACCACCCACTTTAAACTTATAGGCTTTCACACCTTGTGCATAATAGCTTTCACATTCGGTAAGCAATTGTTGATCGCTAAAATCGACCCAACCACCGCTACCATACAGTTGCACTTCCGTTTGCTTACCTAGCAAGGCCGACAAAGATTTATTTTGGTGTTTCGCTTTAATATCCCAACAAGCAATATCGATCGCGGAAATCGCAAAAGTCGCCTGCGTACTTACGTTTGCGCAAGCTTGCCGTAATAAAATCGCTGGAACAGCATCAATATTTTTATCAATAATGGCGGGAATTAATTGTTGCTGCGTTAACTCTAATAAAACTTTGAGGTGTTCTACTTTGAAATCAGGCGAGAGAAAGCCGTGACAAAAACCGAAGCCATCAATCCCTTGGTGAGTATGCACTGTGATGGCCAGATAAATTAATTGCGTGCGTTGTTGCTGCTTTAAATACAGAGGTTGTGCCAAAGGTAGTTGTAATAAGGTCGCTTCAACGTTTTTAATACTTAACATTTTCTTGTCCACCAAAAGCTTACCACAAAGCCGTGAACCGATAAAATAATAATTTTTTATTGTCGGCTTGCTGCATCGCGCTCATGCGCGATTTCGCGTAAACCGATCTACTTCCTCTGACAAACATTCCACTGCTATCGTAGGTCGGCTTACGGCCAGCAAAGAATGCTGTTAGAAAAAATTTATTTACTGGATCGAAACGAGCTATTAAAAAAGCAACTTTCCAATCCCAACGCTAAATATTTTATCTGGCTTGCGATTTCTTCTAAGCTAATAAAAATTTGTATTTTTGTCCATCTAACGTAGGTCGGCTTCCCGAGTTTCGCCGTAGGCGAAATGAGCAAGCCGACATGCCTCATTCAAAATCTAAATCATCCAAATGACTCATGCCACTTAGTCCCCAATTTTTATCATATATCCCCAACTCAACATCTCTTTTAAAAGTACTATAGGGCCAATCAATTGCTTTAGTAACAAGGCCATGTTTTACAGGGTTGTAATAAATATAATCATAATGCCTATTCATATCTTTTTCATCACGAACTAAATGTTCCCAAAAACGATTTTGCCATAAAGGTTTAACTGGAATTCTTTTAGAACAATAGAGTTTTATCAATTGCCAACGTAATGAAAAATTCTGCTCGTCAGTGGGCATTTCCCAAAGAGTGTGGATATGATCGGGCAATATTACTAAGGCTTTAATTTCAAAAGGATAAGATTTTTTGATGGCCGAAATGGATTGTTTAAAAATTTGTATATTTTTTTCTTCTTTAAAAATCGGGCGTCTCTTATGTGTCACTACGGTAAAAAAATATGTCGCGCCATCTTGATAAAGTCTTCTGTAATCTGACATAGATATATTTTTCTCGAGTTGTCGGCTTGCTCATTTCGCCTACGGCGAAACTCGGGAAGCCGACCTACATTTTAACGTGAAATTCGGGAAGCCGACCTACATTTTTTCCAGCTCACTTAATTTTAATCGTGCTGCTTGCAGCACTTCTTGTGGGAGGCCGGCAAGTTCCGCCACATGAATGCCGTAACTTTTGCTAGCGGGACCCGGTTCTACTTTATGGAGAAAAATAATTTTGCCTTGTGCATTTTCGGTTGCAGAAAAATGGACATTATTTACGACGGGAATGCTATCAGCTAATTGCGTCATTTCAAAATAATGGGTGGCAAACAAAGTAAAGCTGTGAATTTTTTTCGCCAGCTGTTGTGCCGTTGCCCAGGCGATGGCGAGGCCATCGAAGGTGGAGGTGCCGCGGCCGATTTCATCGATCAGCACTAAACTTTTTTCCGTCGCGTAGTGCAAAATGGTTGCGGTTTCTGTCATTTCGACCATAAACGTTGAGCGACCACTGGCGATGTCATCGCTCGCACCAATACGGGTGAAGATGCGATCGATGGGACCGATCACGGCGCGTTGCGCGGGTACGAAACTACCGATGTAAGCTAATAAAACGATTAACGCAGTTTGCCGCATGTACGTCGATTTGCCGCCCATGTTGGGGCCAGTGATCAACAACATGCGGGTTTGATCGGATAAGTTTAAATCATTGGGAATGAATGGTTCGCGCTGCATCTGTTCGACCACTAAATGGCGGCCTTGTTTAATATCGATCATCGCTGTGTCAACTAATTGCGGCACGACAAGTTGTAAACTTTCGGCGCGCTCACTTAAATTCGTCAGCACATCTAATTCTGCTAGACTCGCTGCAATCGTTTGCAGCGCATTTAAATGTTCTAACAAAATATCCAACAATTGTTCATACAAAAATTTTTCCCGCGCTAAGGCTCTATCCTGCGCGCTTAAAATTTTTTCTTCAAAGCGTTTTAATTCCGGCGTGATGTAACGCTCGGCATTTTTTAAAGTTTGCCGGCGTAAATAATTGGCTGGCGCATTGTTGGCTTGTCCGCGGCTCAATTCAATGTAATAACCGTGTACTTGATTAAAACCGACTTTCAAATTGGCAATGCCGGTGCGTTGTTTTTCTTCCTGTTCAAATTTAATTAAAAAAGTATCGGCATCGTTTTGCAAATTGCGCAATTCATCCAACTCGGAATCATAACCCGTTGCGATCACGCCGCCATCGCGAATTAAGACTGCCGGTTGTTCGAGAATCGCGCGCTGTAATAAGTTAGTTAATTCTGGTTGCGCAGTTAAATTTTTTAGTAAGGCCTGGATTCCCGCGTTCGCGGGAATGACGTGACCGGTACCGTCATTCCCGTCCCCGCCTGCGCGGGGATAAACTCCGCGGGAATCCAGTTCATTTTGCAAGGCCGGCAATTGTTGCAGCGCATGACGCAGTGCAACTAAATCGCGCGGCCGCGCCGAACGCAAAGCCACGCGCGCTAACACACGTTCAACATCGGCGATCGGTTTTAAAATGCTTTGCACAGTTTCATAATGCGACAATAATTCAGCAATACTTTTTTGCCGCGCTTGCAAAATGGTTTTATCCCGCAACGGCCGCTGGATCCAACGCCGCAATAAGCGACTGCCCATCGCGGTTTTACATTTATCGATCACGCTGGCGAGCGTATTGTCTTTACCGCCGGATAAATTATGGATCAATTCTAAATTGCGCCGCGTGCTGGCATCTAAACAAATACTGTCATCCGGTTGTTCAACTTTGATGCTGCGAATATGCGGCAATGCGGCGCGCTGCGTGTGTTGCAAATACTGCAACACGCAACCGGCGGCACATAAAGCTACTTTTAAATGTGCACATTCAAAGCTGCTTAAATCTTGCGTGCCGAATTGTTTACACAATAAACGCTCGGCACTGCTCAATTCAAATTCCCACAGCGGGCGTTTTTTGATCGCGGTTTTACCGAACAAAGGCAATAATAAATTTTCCGGCGCTAAAATTTCGGCGGGTTTTAAGCGTGCTAATTCGGCTTGTAGGGCGGCATTATCTAAAACTTCTAATACACTAAACGCGCCACTGCCTAAATCTAAAATCGCGAGGCCGTACACATTTTTTTGTGCCCCGATGGCGACTAGTAAATTATCGCTGTGTTCTTCTAATAAAGCTTCATCGGTCACGGTGCCTGGCGTGATAATACGCATCACTTTGCGTTCCACCGGACCTTTGGATAAATTTGGATCACCAATTTGTTCGCAAATTGCTACTGATTCGCCTTGCTTAATGAGCTTGGCTAAATAATTTTCCACCGCGTGATAGGGCACACCGGCCATGGGGATTTTTTTGCCCGCCGATTCGCCGCGATAGGTCAGCGTGATGCCCAACAATTCCGCGCCACGCCTGGCATCGTCAAAAAACATTTCATAAAAATCCCCCATGCGATAAAACAGTAACATGTCGGGATGCTCCGCCTTAATCGACAGATATTGTTGCATCATGGGAGTGTGGGTGGCAGTAGTCATAAATAAGCAAATCCGATTTAGAAAGATATATTTTAACCCGGTTAATTTCTAAAAAAACGATTTTTTGCATCCCTAAAGCGCCTTATAGGCGCTAAAATATTGACATAAATACCCTGATAGGCTATGCTGTTCCTATGGATATAGAATACGAATATTCAAACGAAAAAAATATTTTGCTTAAAGAGCAACGCGGTATTAGCTTTGAAGAGATTATATTCTATATTAATAACGGTTGTTTAATTGATACCATCAAACATCATAATAAAGCTAAATATGATAGCCAAGAATTTTACGTGGTTGATGTGGAAGGTTATATTTATTTAGTCCCTTTTGTAAAACAAGCTAGTAAAATTTTTTTAAAAACTATTTTTCCAAGTAGAAAACATACTAAAAAATATTTAGCAGAATTAAATACACGGAGGAAACACCATGCCAAAAAAGAAATTTGATATTGAAGAGCATGAAAAAGAAATTCTTGCTGATTTAGAAAACGGCGAATTTATTTCAGTCGAAAATGTAGTTGAAGAAATGGAAACCGCTGAAATAGCCGCACACAACTTTATGAAGCGTGACAGCAAGGTGAATGTTCGTATTTCGACCAGCGACTTAAATAAAGTACGGCGCATCGCGGCGGAAGAAGGCTTACCATACCAAACTTTGCTAGCAAGTGTAATTCATAAATTTGCGGCTGGCAGATTAGTGGATAAGGCGAAAGCAGCTTAAGAAAATCCCAGCGCTTGTTTTAATACTGAAAATACTTTTGTTAATTGCGCCAAAGGTACAAAGTGTATTTCACAATTTTCAACTTGTGATTTCCCAAAAAAGTCTTTGGTAACGAAAATACCAAACTTGGGTTGATAGGCTTCGACAAATGAGCGAAATGCGCGCGTCACTTGAGGTTTTTTCATATGTTGATATTTTACTTCAATCGGTATAAAGTAATCAGTATTTTTATATAAAATAAAATCAACTTCTGCGCCTGAATTAGTACGCCAATAATGCAGATCAAAATCATAAAAATTTTGTGTTTTAAATTTTAATAGTTCTTGGAATACCGCATTTTCTGCTAAAAACCCCACATCCGTACGTTGCTCCAACGGGGCGAAATTGCGCAAAGTTTGGTTGCGAAAACCATTATCAATAAAATAATAAATCGGGTTAGAAGTAATTTCTTTGCGCTTATTACCGACAAACGGTTTGATTTTATAGATCACGTAAGTCGCTTCTAAAATGCCTAAATAATGTTGCACCGTGGCAATAGTCACTTGGCTGTCACTGGCTAATTGTTGATAGTTAACGAGCTGCCCTGAACTATGCGCCACCAGACCTAATAATTTTTGCAAAATATCGGCGTTGCGCACTTTTAAAATTTCGATAATATCTTTGTTGATGTAATCTTGATAGAGCTGTTGCAATAAAATAGCTTTATTATTGCTTTTCACGATAGCGGGATAACAGCCATACAATAAATTATCGGTATTCACTTGTGGCAATTCGACATAACTTAATGGCAACACTAAAGATTCTAGCTGCCGGCCCGTTAAAAATTCCTGCACTTTGCTCTTTATTTCCAATTGTGAAGAACCGGAAGCCAACATCTTAATCGGCAATTTTAAATCGGCGATTTGTTTTAACACCAAACCTGGATTCTCTAAACGCTGCACTTCGTCGATAAAAATAATCGGGTTTTTTAATTGCAAAAATTCTTTCGCCTCGTCAATAAATACTGCGCTACGTAACCACTGCCGAATTTCTAAATAATCGCAATTTAAATACAGTAATTGATCGAAGCGACCTTGCTGAATCAAGGTATGGCTTAAATATAAACCCAGGGTAGTTTTGCCGGCTTGACGGGGGCCGGTTAAAATCAGCCACAAGTTATCCCATTCCGGACTCAATAATTGTTCAGCTTGCTCACGTGGAATGTAGCTCTCAGGCACAATCGGCTGGCTGGGATCTTTCAGCCAGGGATTTAAGCGATCGATGATGGTCAGCAAATCCGCGTACATTCTTATATTAACCCGGTTAATTTCTATATAACTATAAATTAGCCCGGCTAATATATAGTAGCCTATATTTTAACCCGGCTAATTTATAATAGCAATGATTGATCGATGCTATTGAAGATGCGAAGAACGCAATAAATTCAAATAGTATTGACAAATGATTTTTTTGATTAGATAATGCTTGCTCTTTTCAAATTTGGGAGCATTTTATGTTGAAACGAAGCAAACATGCGGTATTTTATGTTGTCCTCGCTGGGGTTTTATTACTGTCGGCCGGCTATGGCGCGGCAGAAGAAGTGAATCCATCCGCCGCCATTGCGGTCGGATGGCAAAGGCTAAACACGCAGTCTTACACCAAAAGCCTGATTCTGATCCGCAAGGCAGGCACCGAACAATGGCAGGCTGTCGATTCACCCAATCCACCTGAAACCAACCGAGACGTTAAACTTAATGCGGCAAGTTGCGCCAATAACAGCTGTGTTGCGATTGGATGGCTATCGGAGCAATCCTTTGAATCTGCTGGCCGACCTTTAATTTATGTCAGCCATAATAGCGGGATGAAGTGGAACCTTGTCACTCCCAGCGTACCCGTCGACAGTTATTTCAACACCGTAACATGTACTCATAACACTTGTTTGCTGGTGGGGGCAGAAGCGCTTGAAGGGCAACTGAAGCCTTTGATATTACGCAGCACCGATGCCGGTGATTCCTGGCATACAATCACGAACCTACCCGTGCTGCCGGCTGATATTGCGAACTTGGTGAGCTTAAGTTGCACCGATTCACAATGTGTGACGGTGGGCTCCTACGATGATCCGGCTAACAATGGCGCACGGCAGTTTCTGATTCTGGCCAGCCAGGATGCGGGCCAAAGCTGGACGCTACAATCCGCTCCCTCCCCAACTCCTGGCTATGTAAATAATACCTTGTATTCTGTCTCCTGCAAGCCTGGCACTCAACATTGCGTCGCGGTGGGGAAAATACAAAAGTCCAATTGGAATGGCGAGTCGCACAGCGTGGCTTTATACAGCGATGATGGCGGCCAGAATTGGACGCAAGAAAAAATTGCGGCACCTAATCACACGTCGCTGACAGCAGTGAGTTGCACTAACATGGCTTATTGCGCCAGCGCAGGTACAACGACCAGCTCCGATCAACAAAGCTTCACTCCGGCGCTGTTCTTACAAACCAATATGCAGCCCTGGCGATCTATCGATCTGCAAAATGTTTTACCCAAAGGAGCGGGTTTACAAAGCATCAGTTGTGTTGCAAATGAGTGTGCGATGAGTGGCTTTAGTGGGTCTGAAAATATCTTGGCAGTCAGTCACAATGGCGGTGAAAATTGGTTGCTGGTCACGCCGCATTTTGCAACGCGACCTTATCAGTATGGGATAAAGAGTGTCAGCGTGGGTTGATTAAATACACGGAGGAAACACCATGCCCAAAAAGAAATTTGATATTGAACCCAAAAAACGCAGTTGAATCGCGATTTATAACGCATATCGACAAGCAACTAAATAAGAGCTACATTTCCCACAAGGCTTGAATCGGTAAGGCATAACAATCTTTACCAAACGGAATGATATCTTTCCCGGTGTAAAACACGATGCCACGCACAAAATCGCCAGGGATTTGATCGCGTAAATAATGGATGGTTTTGAAATCGTCTTCGTTGACAGTGCTGCGTGATTTTACTTCGATGACGACCAGCTTGCCATCAGGTCGCTGCAACACAAAATCAATTTCTTTGCCATCTTGGGTTCTGAAATGATACAGCTCGCCTGTTTCACCAAACGACAATTGTTTTAATAATTCCGTAGCAATAAAATTTTCTAACACTTTGCCAAATAATTCGGGTTGAGTGGTTTTTAAATCAGTCGCATTCAACCCGAGCAAATGGCATAACAGTGCCGTATCAACTAAATAAATTTTCGGCGCTTTTACTAAACGTTTACTGATATTACGAAACCATGGTCGTACAGGCTGCACTAAAAATAGGGCTTCCAACAATAAACGATAACGCCGGTACGTCATGAGGTTCAAACCTGCATCGCGTGCCAGTGAAGCATCATTTAATAAGCCACCGACTTGTGCCGCCAACAATTTTAGCATTCGCGGCACCGCGCTAAGGTTGCTGATATCCGCCAGATTTAACATGTCACGCTGTAAAATAGTCGCCAAATAACTTTCAAACCATTTATGCCGATCGATTTTTTTCTGCACGGCAATTTCAGGGAAGGTCGCTTGAGTTAAAAAGTCATGGCTTAATTTGGTAAATGCATTTCGTTGGAAAGAAAATTTTTGGTTGCTAAAAATCTGAGCGATGAAGTTTTCTTTTTTACCTAATAATTCACCCATTGAAAAGGGATACAACGTTTGAATCAGCACCCTACCCACCAAGGCATCGGCCAATTCGGGTAAAGCCATTACATCAGCTGAGCCAGTTAAGAGATATTTGCGATTTTTTTTACCCGCTTGACGGCGATTTTGATCGATAGCTTTTTTCAATAAGCGAAAAATAGCGGGCGCCATTTGCGCTTCATCAATGACAACATTGCCAGGAAAGCCTGCCAGAAAATTTTCTGCATCATGTTGCGCGGCAGATAATAAACTGGGTTCATCGAAGGTAAGATAATCAGCGTTGAGCACTGTGTTCGCCAAATTTTCGGCAACGGTACTTTTGCCGGATTGCCGTGGGCCATTCAAATAAACTGCCGGCGAATACTCCAACAAGTTGGCAATAATGGTTTCTGCTCTGCGTTTAAGATCCGACACTTTGTTTCTCTGTAAAATTTAACAGTTAGTGTTATAAAATATAACAGCAACTGTTAAATTTTACAAGCACTTTCTTAGAAACGTGCACGAAATGAATCCCGCAAATGGCGCGCAGATGTCATGCAGATTTGGACTTTACGATTGAGAAAAAGCGATAGCATAGTCGTTCATATGTTGAACTTCTTCGAATGATGAACTTTGAGAATAATAACTCATAGCCTGACAAATATTGGCTAGCATGGTATTATTCAGCTCATCTTTCACAACGGAGCAAAAATAATAATGTACAAACATTTATGTAAAATTTTTTTCGTGGCAAGCTTAAGTGCCGTGAGTAGCGCAAGCCTGGCCGGCATTTATATCAGCGGCGGCTGGAGCCAACAAAGTTTAAGTAACGTAGCGAGCAGCAGCATGAGCAGCAGTTATGCGTTTGCACTGGGTTACGATCTTTTACCGAAGCAAAGTCCTTTCTCAGTGATGGCTGAAGTGGGTATGCGTAATCTCGGTAATTTCACCACTAATGATTCCAATGCCGTAAGTGTCGGCAATGCCTATGATGTAATGGGCGGCGCGCGGGTGCGCATTCCTTACATTGGCGATATTTTTGCCAAAGGCGGCGTGATGCGAACCAGTGGGACGGTGAGTGGCGGCAACACCTTAACTCGCGATCTGCCGGTCAGCAGCATCGGTTTGGAATACATGGGCATTCCGTATTTATCAGTCTTTACCGAATATTTTCATGCTTATGGCAGCACACCAACGGTTACTAATGGTAACTTGAGTGCTTTGCCTGCAATGAATGCGGTGGTGATGGGGTTGGCGCTTACTTTTTAAGGGCGAGATTCATCCTTTTGCACCCGCCGCTTTCACCGCTGCACGATGTGCATGTTCATCCATTAAACGGGTTAAGAACGGTGCGCAACATAAAACAAGCGCGCCGACAATAATTCCACCAATACCAAAAATCGTAAACGTATGCGCATAGGTATGAGAATCACCTAATAACGCATTCGTCGCGTCACGCGGAATGTCGGAAAGATTAGCCAGTTTCGCACTCAATGCAAAGCCCATCGATAACGATAAAAACCATACGCCCATCAACATGCCCACTAAATTTTTCGGCGCGAGCATGGTGATCATTGATAAGCCAATCGGCGATAGCGCAAGCTCACCAATACTAAACACAAAATAAAATAACACCACCCATAGCAGATTAACTTTTTCATCGGGTGAACACACAATGCCGACTTTCAACAGAATAAATGATAAGCCTAACAAGACCAGCGCCAACGCAAATTTATA
>JABDGN010000015.1 GCA_013285995.1 Gammaproteobacteria bacterium | reverse complement strand
GATAAAGATTGTCAACACGCAATTTTCGTTTAATGTTTTCAATATGATGCCCGGCTGTTCTGCTGCTAATGCCTAAGATAATAGCCACATCCGTCAGGCTGCGTCCTTGCACAATTAATTTTAAACATTCCACCTCTCGGGGCGTTAAATAAATATCACTATAATCGCCATATAAATAAAAACGTTTAATGGGCAATTCAGGTAAAGTAAGTTTTGGTTTAATAGGTTCATCATCAAAAGGAAATTTTATTTTTTCAGCTAAACAACGCTGCATTAATTTGCCAGCCTCAGATTTGAAGTACAGCATGAAGTATTGCAATTGGGCTGGATCAATTTGATAGATATGCGCATCTGCTGCACCAAAGTCAAAGAGCTCGCAATGATTAGTACTATTATAAATGAAAGTAATTCCGTCCTTAAAACCAAATAATCTATGCACCTCTGTTTCGCAACAATCTTGTGCGGGAGTATTAGATAAACGCTCAACAGCCCATAATTTTTGTTGCTGCTTGGTAACAAAATCTGGCTTTTTATTGTAGGTCCAAGTTTGTTCTAACCATTCTGTCAAAATAAACTCAACTCGTTCAGGATGATTGGTTAAGGTAATACGCGAACCATCTTTAAAAATTTTAGCGTATTTAAAATGTGGAATCGCCAATTTGTCATTTAAAGGGCGCACAATAGCTTGCATAGCTTTAGCCGCTTTGAAGATATGACTACCTTGGATACTTCGATAATTCATCAAATTTCTCGTAATAGTTCTATTTACTATGCGGTTTATTATAATAGTTTTGTAGGTTAAAATCCATAGGTGAAATTGCCTATAAGTTCTCTTACTTAGCATATGATACAATTTCAAAAGTCCTTACATTTTACTCTTGTGTGGCAATCTCGCTGCACAAACACATACGTAGACGAGATTTTCAATGTTTAAAGATATTATTCACCTTGAAGCTTACAATCTCAAGTGGCCTGGTGATCATCAATCAAATTTCGATTGCTTACATTCAACACGCTAACGGAAATAATTTTGCAGATCTTTCTATGGCCGACTCTTCTTTTTTAGATCGAGGATTTGAAAATTTTATTTTGGAAAAGCTTTCACGTTTTGTTAGTCAATTTATTCCATCGCCACAGCAAAATACTTGCGCCGATAAAGGCAGCCATTGCAGAACCTAAAGCAACACCAACAATACCTAAATGCAACAGCAAAGCCAAACTATAGCTTAGCGGTAATCCCACCAACCACAGCAAAATAATACCGGTAAACATTGGAAAGCGCGTATCAAATATCCCCCGCAAAGCGCCAGTCGTCACGTTGCGTGTACTATCAAACAACTGCGAAATGGCAACCATCGCAAACAGTATGACCGTTAAATGCAAAGTGACTGCATTGCTTGGATTATGCACATCAAAATAAAAACTTGCCAATAGCTTAGGCAGCGTTAAAAAAATTAAAGCGAAAATAGCGGCAGTAATAAAGCCAATTAAAATACCCATATTACCCACTTGCTTTATTTCTTGTTTATCGTTGCGCCCCGCAGCTTGGCTCACCAAAATGCCTAAGGCTTGTGAAAAAGCAAAAATCGGGACCACGCACAAAAATAAATATTGTGTCACCACTTGCGAAGCGGCCAGTGCGTGTGCACCTAAGCAACCTATCATGACGCTATTCAAAAAGAAAATAGGCATTTCACCACTGATTTGCAAACTAATCGGCCAACCTATTTTAAACATATGTTTTAAAGTAGTAAGGCTCGGCTCTTGTCCTTTTCTAAATAAAGCGAGTACTTTAAAATCGCGCATCATCAATAAACATAATGTACTAAATAAAAACCCCACTACGCCTTGTGCAATCATCGCAATACCTAAACCGGTAACGCCCAAAGCTGGCATACCCCATTTGCCAAAAATAAACACATACGCCACCACTAACAAAGCCACCATGCTTATCAAACTCATGATGAGAGCCAAGTGTTGTTTCTGCATCGCAAAAAATAATTGTTGATTCACAATCAGCAACATAAACGGAATAATCGCCCACACATAGACATTAAAAAATTGCTGCACAATAGCAACAAGCGGTGCTTGTTGCCCCAGGCCTAGTAAAATAGGCTTCATATATAAAAATAAAATGATTAAAATAATGCTCACCACCAAGGCAATGAGCCACCCTTGCCGCATGATGCTGCCAATCCGCGCATAATTTTTAGCGCCCCAATCATGGCCAATTAGCAAGCTAATGGGAAACAACACACTCATCCCCATCACCCGAAAAGTGGATTGCGAAGAAAAAATTAAAGCGCTCGCAGCTAAAACTTCGTGTCCTAAGCGCGCTAACATCGCCATGCAGAAAAAGCTACTCGCCACGTTGATCACT
Organism: Gammaproteobacteria bacterium; assembly: GCA_013285995.1. GTDB lineage: Bacteria > Pseudomonadota > Gammaproteobacteria > JABDGN01 > JABDGN01 > JABDGN01. The sequence goes on along the minus strand of JABDGN010000015.1, from coordinate 30,907 downwards.
TGTGTGATCGACATCGGCACAGATAAATTGATAATTTTTTTGATGGCGAGGAAGTTTGTGTTCATAGCCTTGAGAAATAGAGAGATTATAGGTATTTTAATATAATTTATTAAATAGGTAAAATCGCCTATAAGGTTTACATATTGTTATACGGTATAATTGAAAAAACTTACGGAAAGCAACCATGATCAAATCCACTATTAAGCCTTTTCCCATGTTTTATGCGCCAACACAATACGGCGCCAAGCAGTTTGCCGAGGAAGATTAACAATGTTATCAGGAAGAAATTTATGTCTGAATTAGACCGCTTTGAATTATTTGTTCATGTTGCCACCGCGGAAAATTTAACGGAAGCGGCTAATTTTTTACGCATTGCGAAATCATCTCTAAGCAAACAAATTAAGAACTTAGAAGCAGAGCTTAAAGTGGATTTATTTTCTCGCGATGCTCATCATTTACAACTCACTTCGCATGGCAAAGCCTTGTTAGAACATTGCTTAAGCCTAATGAAAGAGTTAGATAACACGCGTGCTTTTTGTCAGAAATTTCATGCTGAACCAGCTGGCACACTCAGCATCACTACCTTTGGCAATTATTATGCTAGCAAATATCTTTTTCCACGTTTGGCAGAATTTTCTGAGCGTTATCCTAAAATCAATTTAGTGATCAACACTACCGAACGTATTCCTGATTTTGCGCGCGACAAAGTAGACTTAGCCATTGGCCTATCTTATCCGGTTGCCAGCGATATTGTGCGACGTAAAATGTTAAGCACAGATTTTATGTTGTGTGCATCACCCTCTTACCTCGCTAAATATGGCACACCCAAAACTTTGGAAGATTTAAAACAACATCGTTATATCAGTTTATTAAGCCGCCCTGAATCACATATCTTACGCCTTAAACCCGGCTATAAATTGACTATCCAACCTTCCTTGTTACTTTCTTCTTCGCAAGACATGCTGGAATGCGCGGAACAAGGTTTAGGGATTATTCAATTGTCGGATTTTAAATTAGAGAAAGCTTTAAAAAACAAAACCCTCGTGCCTGTCTTGAAAAAATATTACCAAACGGGTACAGAAATTTTTTATTACTATCCAAAGTACCGTTATATTCGACCAGCCTTGCGCAAATTCCTGGATTTTTTCTTTGCCAATTGAACGTTCGCTTTCTGGAAACGTTTGTTTACCGAGCTACTACTATCAGTTAATTTTAAAGTGCTTACAATACTCCTAACTATTTAACCATGGAGTATTATCATGCAATTAGCGCAACTTAAAACTGATTATATTAATGGCATTTACCAAACTAAAGCTTTGTTAATAAAAGAGCAAGCCTTTACTTTACAGTCCGGCAAAAAAAGTCATTTATATCTCAACCATCGCGATTTTCTTTCGCAACACGTTTATTTAACCTTGATTGCTAATATTTATCATTTGCTCGCTGCCGAAATTGAAAATAATTATGTATTAGGTGTGGTAGATTCTGTGATGAGCCCCATTATTGTTGGCGCGATGAGCACGCTTTACCAACGTGATTATGTCGTTGTTAAAAAAGCACCGCTGACTCATGGAACTCAAGCGGACATTTATGGCGCTGTAAAAAATCCGGTTTTATTAATTGATGATATGACTTCAACTGGCGGCACTTTGATTGAAGCAGCAGATAAAATTCGTATGGCTGGCGGCTCTGTCGACTATGCCATTATCAGTGCTTATCGTGATTTGACTGCCATCGAAAATTTAGCCAAACATCAGATTAAATTACTCAGCATCGCTAGCTTCGATGAAATCATCGCTCAATTACATGATACACTAACCCCCGCAGAAAAAGCGCTTGTGCAACAACATCCATTGATTTTTTAACATGCTAAGCTTACTCATTATTTGTTTTATAGCGGGTGGAGTTGGCGCCATGTTGCAAGGCATGGTTGGCGTCGGAACAGGTATTATCACAGTCCCCGTACTTACCTTCATATTACCGCACTACGGTGTATCACCCAATAATGCGATTCATTTTGCGCTAGCTACTTCGATGGCAGCGATTGCTAGCAATTCAATTAGCGCTTTGATAAGTCACCATCGGCGCGGCAATATTAAATGGTCCATATTTAAAAAGTTAATTTTCTCAAGTATAGTTGGTTCATGTTTAGGTGCTGTAGCCGCAAGTCATCTACCTGGCATGTATTTACAAATAATATTTGGCCTATTTTTACTATGCAATGCTGCACTGATGTTGTTTAAAAAATCTTTGTTAACGATGCCTGATACAGAACCAACTTTATCATTTCAAAAAGCGACCGCTGGTGGCATTGTTATTGGCTTTATTGCAAGTATAGTCGGATCGGGAGGCGGCATTTTAATGGTGCCATTTTTACAAACCTTGCAATTAAAAATGCGCTATGTGGTCGGCACGTCTACCCTAATTGCTTTCCCTGTTGCAGTGGTGGGCGCAGTAACTTACAGCTTGATTGGCTTAACGAAAGTTAAACTGGGTTTTCACACCATCGGTTATTTAGACTGGCCGGTTTTTTTAGCCATCAGTGCTGCAGGTATTTCAGCAGCGCCGATAGGCGTAAAACTTGCCACTCGAATACCTGCTCATTTTTTACAACGCTTATTTGCCATTTGTATGATCGTGATCGGCATCCGTATGATATGGGTAGTTTTTCCTATGTAAATTCTGCAGTAATAATGGTAGAATTTCGTTGGAATACCAGCTAAATATTAAACGTTTAGCAATGTGTGAACGCAACTACTCATAAAGAGTAGAGCAACTGAAATTGGTTTTTCAGCAACTGTATTTGCTGTACCAGATTTAAAAAGGTGGGGAAATGCTTAAAAAAATAGGGTTAATGATGAATCTTCGACGGGCATGAATTTTCTTTCTAAAGAGAAAGCCTATCGGATGGTCGTGTTGCAAAAAATCAAGGGTAAATGGTTAGTCATTGGATACGCCAATACTAATCCTGTGAAACAAGATAAACACTCATGAAAAGCATAATACATTTTTAAGTTTTTTTTATAAATGAGGTAGTATACTTCTCACGAATTAAAATTCAGGATTCTGACACTGCCATTTTTTGACTAAATTATAATTTTTTTCATCTCACTATATGAATAACTATAGTATCATGAAAAAAATTAAATTTAGCCTAAAAAATGTTGGTCATAATTCCTGAATTTCAACCCGTGAGAAGTATATGTCTGAAAAAAATGCAACACCCACAGCGAAGGCAAGCAAAATAACTGCGTCCAACTCAATTAAGAAAGACGATCTTTTCCCATCCATTGCTTTATTATCGACACAAGATAACATAGTTAATCTTGCCAATGAAGCAAGCAATAAACATCTGGTGTTATTTTTTTATCCGGGTGATAAAGAGGGACTGCGTTACCCTGAATTGATGGGCTGCACGCCGGAAGCTTGCAGTTTTAGAGATACAATACAAGAATTAAATAAATTAGGCGCGATTGTGTATGGCGCAAGTTTTCAAACCAGCAGCCGTCAAAAAGAATTTGTCATGCGGGAGCATTTGAATTTTGCAATACTCAGCGATTGTGATAAAAAATTAGCCCATGCTATTGGTCTTGATTATTGGCGATCTAATACAGGCGAAGAATTCCCTGTTAGAACAACGTTCATTATTGCGAAAGGTGGTTGGGTGCAGCGTATTTTTCATGCAGTGGATCCTGCTCAACATATTTCAGAAGTCATTGCAGAAATAAAAAAATTATAACGGAGGTCCCATGCCAAACTATTGTTACTTTTTTCATCACAATGAGACAAGCACCAAAGCACCCTACTGCTATTTAAATGCTTGCTGAATTGTATCCAATGTCATATCTTGAACAATGTAGAAATCAGCTTATGTTTCAAGTTGCAATAACATACTATATTATATATTATTTCAACTTGAAACATAATAAAACAGTTAAAATATCGTGGAAAAGAATTACTGTTGCAGCATAGCAATACGGATCCCAAAAGCCACCAATACTGCGCCCATCACTTTGACAATATAAAATTGTACTTTGCTGATGTTCGCTTTCACATAGTGATGCGTTAAAATATATGCCAGAAAGCTAAACCAAATGGCGTGAATCAGAGCGATTTCCAAACCATAACCTAACTCGCTTGTAAGTGAACTGCCGGGCTTAACAACTAAAGTGAAAAAGGCTAATAAAAACATGATTGCTTTGGGATTTAACAAATTGCACAATAAACCTTGCCGAAAGGCAGGCCAATCATTTAAAACAGCATGCGACAAATGCGATGAGTCAATATTTTTTATTTCGCGCTTAGCTAATAAACTTTTTATACCAATGTAAATAAGATAGGCTGCACCGACATATTTAATAATACTAAACGCTAACAATGATTCAGAAATAATAATTGCCAAACCTAAAATACAATAGGTGCTGTGAATTAATAAACTAACTGCAACACCTAAAGCCGTAAACGTCCCCGCTCGTCTCGAATACATCAGCGAGTTTTTTACCACCATCGCAAAATCAGGACCAGGTGAAATAGCCGCTAAAATAATGAGTAATGAAATAGCAAGAAATTCTGACATGATAGCTCCTCAATTTTTTCTAGAAATATGAAAACACACAATAAGATTAAAAGCTATAGGCATTTTAACCTATTTACCAAACCCCAATTGACTAATTTCCTTGCGCAACCATTGATGACCTAAATCATTTTGATAGCGCGGATGCCAGAGGAGATAAAAATCGATAAGCGGCATGGTAAATGGCAAAGGTTTAATCACAAAATTAAATTGATCTTGATACATCTTAGCAATTTTTTCAGTGATGCTGCCAAGCAAATTCTCTGAAGCTTTAATGAGTTGCAATACCGATCCCATATAGGTTAAATGCACTTTAATGGGCCGACTCACATTCAGGCTAGCCAAAGTTTCATCCGTTAATGAAGTATCTCTATCATGAGCATGTCGAATTGCGACGTGCTGATAGTTGAGATATTCTTTTAAAGAGATTTTCCTTTTGCGAGCCAAAGGATGCTTTTTATTCATGATACAAATAATTTTATCTTGAAATAATAACTCTTTCTCAAATTCATAGGCAGTCATATCCAATTTCCCAAGCGATAAATCTGCCTCTTCTTCTGAACCAGAAGGTACAATCGTCAATTTTATTTGCGGCGCCTGTGCTTCCAATATTGGCAACAATTTTGGCAAAACTAGTGAGCTCATATAATCGGGCATTTTAATTTTGAAAGTCCGTTGCGATAATTTAGGTACAAAACGTTGGCCAGCTAACACCACAGTTTTTAATTCTTCTAACACCTGATGCAATTTGGGTTGTAGATCTTGTGCGTAATGCGTCAAGGTCATGGCATTTTTTTTACGCACTAATAAATCATCTTTAAAAATTTCACGTAACTGTTGCAAATTATTACTCATCGCAGCTTGTGTTAAAAATAATTTTTCCGCCCCGCGTGTAACGTTACGAGTCTCCAACAATACATCCAAAGCTACTAATAGGTTTAGATTAATTCTATAAAGCTCTATCATTATTAATGATACCTCCTATTAAAATAATAAATTTTACTTATTGTACTATGGTTCATACAATGCAGTAAATATTTTTTAACCGGAGATATTATGTTTATTATCATCGTTCTCGCTGCCGTTTCGGGTTTAATCGCCACCGACCTGTATGCGCCCTCTTTGCCCGCTATTGCATTATTTTTCCATCAAAGCATTAATCATACCGAATTGACCATGAGTTTGTTCTTAGTGGGCTTTGCCTTTTCACAACTTTTTTATGGCCCCATTTCCGATTATGCCGGGCGCAAACCCCTGTTAATATTGGGTACTATTTTATTTATGCTTGGCTCTCTTTTGTGTGTAGTAACAACATCGTTCAGCTTATTTTGCGTAAGCAGAATTTTACAAGGGCTTGCGGCCGGAGCTGGATTATCGCTCGCACGCGTTGTCATGCGGGATTGTTACAATGGCGTGCTACTGGCAGTTAAGACTTCACAAATGGCAATCTTTATTGCTTTAACGCCCGCTGTTGCGCCACTCATAGGGGGCGTTTTGCAAGATTTCTTTGGTTTTCGCATAGTATTCGCGGTTTTATTTGCCTATGGATTACTGCTATTTTTATTATTATGTTTTGGTTTTCGTGAATCCATTCAACACCGAGAAGCAAATCTTAGCGTCACTCATATTGTAAAAAGTTATCGTAACTTATTAAGCAACTTCCACTTCATGCATTATGTGCTGATTGCAGGTTTAGCTTTTTCAGCCATTATTCTCTATGCCAATGTAATGCCTTTTATCGTGCAAGTGCAACTGCATTTTTCTGCTGCGATAAATGGTGTGGTTTTATTATTGGGTGCGCTCGGCGTTACAGTGGGAGCGTTTACTGTCAGCCGTGTGGTAAAACGTATCTCGCCGCGAGTGCCGATGCAAATCGGCTTAATTCTTTTTAGTGCAAGTGGTTTATTATTGATACTGAGCAATCTTATTTTTGGCTTGCATATTTTTATTTTAGCCCCGCTCATTTTTTTAGTGACGCTCGGCTGTGGCTTGATTTTCCCCACCGCTGTGGCTTTGGCGTTTTCACAAATTGAAGTCAATATTGGAATCGCCGGTGCGATTTATGGTTTTACGCAAATCTTTACCACTATGTTAATCAATTTTTGTCTCAATGGTATTTCTGAGCAGGGACAAACTTTATTAGGCATTTTCTATCTTATTTTAGGGCTTATTGGATTGGGTTTATTGCGTGTGCCGGTAAAAGATACTTTTGGTATGGCGTTAGAAAACAGGTAAAAACCCTATAAAATAGTATTGCATAATTTTTTATTCATCATTTAACCGAGGTCATTATGTCCAAACTAAACGATAAAATTGTATTCATTACCGGCGCATCAAGCGGCATGGGAAAAGCATGTGCTGAACAATTTGCCGCGGTAGGTGCTAAATTGATTTTAACTGCACGCCGCTTAGATAAAATCGAAGCGCTAACCGCTGAACTTAAAAAACAATATGGAACATTAAGCTTAACTCTCGCCTTGGACGTGCAAAACAAAAAGCAAGTATTGCAACTCATCGAAGCTTTACCTTCTGAATGGCAGGCTATCGACATTGTAGTAAACAATGCTGGTTTAGCCTTAGACAGTGTTAAATTTCAAGATGGCAACTTGGATAATTGGGACACTATGATTGATACGAATTTACGTGGTTTATTGTATGTAACGCGCGCGATTGTACCGGGCATGATTCAACGTAAGCAGGGCCATATTATCAATATCGGCTCAGTCGCTGCACATGACTACTACCCTACTGGCAATATTTATTCCGCCACTAAAACGGCCGTACGCGCGATCAGTAAATCGCTGCGGATTGATTTATTAGGCACCGGCATCCGCGTCACGGAAATTGATCCCGGTTTAACTCATACTGAATTCAGTGAAGTGCGTTGGCAAGACAAACAAAAAGCCGATGCTTTTTATGAAGGTTACACACCCTTAGTGGCGAATGACATTGCAGAAGCCGTGTTATTTTGTGCTAATCGTCCTCCGCATGTGGATATTGCTGAGTTAGTCATTTATCCGACAGCGCAAGCTTCTAATAATCACATTCACAAACAAGGCAACATTGCCACAAAATTATTTGATTAAAATGAATCAACTATTAAAACGCTTTTATTTGCACGGTGAGTATAGCGATACTTATTTAACACAGCGGGAAGTAGAGTGCTTACAATTAATTGTTAAGGGATATCATCTGGCTGAGATCGGTACTATTTTAGAGATTAGCAATAGAACAGCAGGACACCATATTGAAAATGTCAAATGCAAATTAGGTGCTGAGCATTTATCTAAAGCAGTTTATATTGCAACTCAACACGGGATTTTATAATTTTTTCATCACTTTTAACTTGCTTGATAAAATAGGTAAAATCACCTATAAATTTGGTATGATATTGTGTAGTATAATTATGCTTTCATTATGAACTGGACAGCTCCTCTTACATTAAAAGGCAAACATATAACACTAGTCCCCTTGTCATTAGCGCATTGCGCTGACTTAATTAAAGCAAGCGAAGATGGAGAATTATATAATTTATGGTACGCAACTGTGCCATCACCCAATGAAATGGAAGACGAAATTAAACGTCGCTTAAACTTACAACAGCAAGGTAGCATGTTGCCATTTACTGTTATTGATAACATAACTCAAACTCCCATTGGCATGACAACTTATATGGATGTCTTACCATCTAATAAACGCCTTGAAATTGGTTGGACTTGGTATAGTAAAAGCAAACAAAAAACCGCAGTAAATACTGAGTGTAAACTTTTATTATTAACTCATGCCTTCGAAACCTTACATTGCAATGTAGTCAGATTCAGCGCCAATTTTTTTAATTCCAATAGCTGCCGCGCTATCGAAAGATTGGGTGCTAAATTCGATGGTATATTAAGAAATCATCGCATCATGCGTAATGGCACTGTTTGTGATTTTCGCACTTATAGTATTTTAAATAATGAATGGCCAAGCGTAAAAAGCAACTTGGAATATATGCCCTGAGTTATCGACACAAGAGTGTCATATAAATCATGATTTGTTAGTATTCTACAGCTAGGGAAAACGTTTAAAACTTGATATGCGAGCCGACTGTCCAGCCTGGACAAGACACGCTGAAAAAATGTTGGAACGACCTGCAGTTATTGCTGCGCTTGAATGTATCAATCAAACAGTATTATTTACTTTAATATTCGCGCTGTTGCCCTGCGAAGAGTTTTATTTTTCAATTCAATATCTTTTTTATTCGTCCTCATCTTTATCTTTAAACTCTTGTTTAATAGCTTTAATTTCCCGCTTTAATTCCGCTTCGAGTTCAGCTTCCGTAGGTAAATGAAATTGATATGTATTGGCGAAAATTTGTTTCGCTTTGTCACCTAACGCATATTTAACAACAGTGTCGTTTTTTTGCAGTACAGAGCACGACACCAAGCGTAGGATTGTCATTTTCCATTTTAATTTCTTCATCAAAATAATTAACATATAGCAACATCTGTCCAACATCAGCATGTGAGATAGGCCGAGTCTTAATGTCAAATATTATGTAACATTTCAAAATGACGTGATAAAAAACTAAATCAGCGTAGAAATGATCGCCTTGTAAGGTAAGTCTTTTTTGTCTAGCAACAAATGCAAAACCCCGGCCTAACTCTAAAATAAAATGCTGCAGGTTCGACACTAATGCTTGCTCTACTTTAGACTCTATTAATTTATGAGATTCCGGCAATCCTAAAAATTCCAAAACAAACGGTTCTTTTAGTGCATCCAAAGGGGTTAAAAATTCTTGCCCTTTTTGAGCTAAAGACAAAACCGTTTCTTTATCGCGACTATGCATAAGCCGATCATATAATAAGCTTCCAATTTGTCGTTTTAGCTCTCGCTTAGACCAGTGGTTTTTGGCGGCCTCTATTGCGTAGAAATTTCTGGCTTCAGGGCGCGCAACGCGCATTAATTCCACATAGATTGACCATGACAAGTTAGGGTGAAAATTGGGTAATTCTGAATTCCGAGCCAGTGGCTCGGAAATCTCAGAATTAGCTCCTCCCGAGTAAATTAAATAAAATCGCCTGGCTTGTTCTAAAGTGTCAACACTAAAACCCCGCTTATATTTTAATTTTAGCTTTTCTGATAATCCTTCTAAAATGGCTTTCCCATATTCAGCCCGCGCTTTGCCTTCTTGCTCGTCCTCAACAATATCTTTGCCAATTAACCAATAAGCTTTTACCATTTCCGTATCAACCGTACGTTGTACAGTCTGGCGTGCTGCATCGATATATGAGGAAATACGCTGATACAGCTTTTCAACTCGTTTATTTTCTAAGGATACTTGGGTTTTAGAATTGCGTGGTATTAAGCTTTTAGACATATTGATCTCTAAAGTAAAATTTGATTTTTAATTTCCGAGCCACTGGCTCGGAAATCTTATAGACTGGTTTCTTGTAATAAAATTCCCAAATACTTCGTCAGAAAAAAGTCTTCCCCTATTGTGAAACAAATACCGATTTAAAAAACTATAGGAAAAATTTCGTTGTTCTGCACGGAGATACTCAAGCAAAACGCTGCTGCCAGTACCGTGTTCTGCAACGACATAAATTATTTTAGGATCAGGGTAACCGAATGTCATAAAGGTTTAGTTGAGGTGTTGTAATTTAATTTACCAACGTTTTGTTCAACTCAGCAAACTTTTCCGGTGCTGCTTGTTTAATATCTTGCAAAAACGTTTGCTGATCATCTCGATTCATTTGTGGAAATAACACGTCTAACATTTCCCGCATTTGCGCAACTGTCATTATTTTATAAGTAGCTGCTTCAATTTTTTTTAATTCATCATCTGTGTATAAGCGTTGTAATTCTGGCATTAGCACAAACTCTTCTTCATTAAGATGACGCAAATTTATCGCTTCAAATTCGCGATACGCTAAATAAAAATCGCGTCCTAATAAAATACGTTCCTCATGTTTTTCTAACGTTTGGAGCTTAGCTAATTTTTTGTGTAATTCGGCAAAAATGGTTTCATGTTCGCGATGCTCTGCTTCAATTCTTACGTGTACAGATGAGCCTTTAGCACGCAATAATTGGTGAAATTTATCTTCATGTTGTGCATGAAAATGCAGCATTTCCTGAATATCGGTCAGCTCAAAACTGATTTTAGTAACAGCAATATTATCAGTAAAATCAGTTTTTGCAATCAATCGCTCTAACTCAGTCACTGCATATAGAACATACTTATGTTCACGATAAAAAATATAACGCATAAAACCTCTTTAAAGAAATGTTTTCAATTCTTGCGTTTGCACATCAAAATTAAATAATAAATTTGAAGCTTGCTCTGCCCCATTCAAAGGGGTAAAGTCATGCAAGTCATTCAGCTGCTCAGCAAACCACTGATCCATAGGATGAGTGGACGTCATAAATTTTTCCAAACGCGCGCGCGCATCATCTTCTGCAAGATGAACTACAATAATAAAATCCACATCCTGAATACGATGATGATACGCATTGGCCGTTTTCAAGCTATACCGCGTTAATAAATCTGAAAATTCTCGTTTTCGCGGACCGATAATTTCAGCAACAAAGGCTTTATAAGCTGCTAATTTGCCGGATTTTAATGGATTAATATCAACGATAGTTTGCATAATTTCTCCTCTTAAAAGCTACTCCTCAAGTTTAATTTGCTTTAACCTAGAAAACGCAGTTGAACGCGAATTTAGAATGTATCAGATTGATTTGGATAGGGAAATAAAAATTTGCGACACCACCTTATTGGTGTAGAGCAAATTTTTATAATCCTAGACGAATCAAGATGATGCGTTATAAATCGCGATTCAACTGCGTTTTCTAGGTTTAATACTAATCGCTTTAAGGAAAATAAACAATGGGCATTTTCACCTATTACTCGTCATGAACTTTAAAATATTTTTGTTCATGCCCCAACAACCAAGCTTTATTTTCTAGTCCACCGCCAAAGCCAGTAAGTTGACCATTTGCGCCAATCACCCGATGGCATGGCACCACGATTGAAATTGGATTTTTACCATTCGCCATGCCCACGGCACGCGCTTTATTTTTGTCACCCAAACGTTTGGCTTGTTCACCATAAGAAATCGTTTTGCCGTAAGGGATCTTTCGCAATGCTTGCCAGGCTTGCAGTTGAAATGCGGTGCCCATAGGTGCCAGGGGTAAATCAAACTGTTGGCGAGTGCCCTTAAAATATTCTGTTAATTGCTGTTTAACTTTTATAATTAAAGGATGTTTTTTATCCCGCGCGATAGGCGGTATCGACTCATGTTCCCAAACAATAGCGTGCACACCTCGTTCTGAGGCAATGATTTTCAATAAGCCCACCGGAGTTTCTAATTCATCAAATACCGCTGTCACGGGAAAATATTTATTCATGTTTCTTCTCCATATCAACGTTCAATAACAACATGGCCCCATAGGCTCGCCACGGCATCCATTTTTGTGGATCCCATGCTAAATGTTTGATCCGTTTTTGTAGCTCTAAATCTGTGGCAGGAAAAGCATTGGGATTTTTTAAGGCACGCATGGCGATATACTCGACTGTCCAAGGCCCAATACCTTTAATATCTAAAAGCTGCTGCCTCACTATTTGCTCATCCGCGGTGCCATCAAGTACTAAATGCTTATCTACTATTTGCTGCGCTAAAGTTTTAATCGTTTGTACGCGTGATGCCGGCAAACCCAGCTTGCTTAAATCGACTGCTAATATTTGTTTTGGAGTGGGGAAATAATGCGTCAATGGTAACCTAGCATCTAATTGTTGCTGCTCTCCATAAGCAGCCACCATGCGCTCCAAAATACGATGCGCCGCTTTGACGCTAATGCGCTGTCCCACCACCGCACGAATCGCTAATTCAAAACCATCCCAACAACCAGGTACACGTAACCCAGCATGCTGCTGCAAATAAGGTGCTAATGAACTATCCTCACGTAGCACTTTGTGAATAGCCATTGGATCGGCATCCAGATCAAATAAATTTTTAAGTCGCGCCACTAACTCTAAAATATTAAAAGTTTGATTGGTTTTACATTCTACCGTAACAATATGTTGCATACCAAAAGTGACTTTAAACCATCCCCGCACTGCACCATAAGTAAACAAGCGCTGATACGATATTTCATCCACATATTCCATACCGCTAATCGCGCGATTTTTTAAATAGTGTAATAATTTTTTATAATCATAGGGCGGTCGATAGCTTAATTGCAGGTGCAATGAGCCTTTCGTTTTAGGCTGTTGACGAAACGCACTTGGGCTTTGTTGAAATTGTTTTTTAAACGCATCGTTAAAGCGCCGCAATGATTGAAAGCCTGAACTGAACGCAATATCAATAATAGATAAAGTTGAAGTTGCTAAAAGATTGCGGGCTAGATCTAATTTTTTAGTTAATAAAATCGCTTGCGGACTGGCGCCGACTTGTTGCTGAAATAAAGTTCTTAACCACCGCTCCCCTACTTGCAGTTTGGCCGCTAAATCCGCAACAGACAACTCCTCCAGCGCACATGCCTCCATCAAACGCATCGCGCGCTGCACAATGGCAGCCGTACCTAACCAAGCTGAAGAGCCAGGTGCCGCTTCCGGATGACACCGTAAACAAGGACGATAACCGGCTTTAATCGCTTCAGCTGCAGTTAGAAAAAATTCTAAATGCTGGAATTTAGCTTTGCGCGCAGGACAAATGGGGCGACAATAAATTTTCGTGGTTTTAACAGCCACAAAAAATTTACCATCAAAGCGCTGATCGCGCGCCAGATGCGCCCGATAAAATTCTTTAGCATCGTAATTCATCATGAGAATTATAATATCACAGTGAGGAAAAATGACTCGCCAGAATCGGCAGTGGATTTTTTATTGCTTATAAAGCAAAAATCAAGCTAAAATAGCACAATGACTACCAACACCTCCACTTATTTCGCAATTCAACAAACTTTATTTCGTTTTATGCAAACATTTGACAGCAAAAATTGGAAACAGATGCGAGAATGTTTGTGCGAAACGATTGTGTGTGATTATGCCAGTTTTCGTGGCGAAAAACCTGGCTCCCTAAAAGCCGATGAATATGTTGCCAAACGAAAAGCGGCGTTAACAAACTTAAAAACGCAACACAATCTTTCCAATATTGTTGTTGAAGTCGAGGCAGACACTATCGAGGTAAGCTGCAATTATGCCATCTATCGATTCCACCCTGAAATCAGCAGTGATTATTTTCACTCTTATGGACGCTATATTTTTACTTTAAAACAAGAAGCCTCGCATTGGAAAATTTCTGCCATTACGCAATTATTGTTGACGAGCGAAGGAAATCCAGGTCTACATAAAGGCGTAAAAATCTAAGCCAATGGATCTTGTGGCTTAAAAAATTTCAAGAAGATAAAAAATTGCAGCAGCACTACCACAAAAAATATTACTGCTAATCTGGTCAAATTATTTATTTCAATATGACTAATGCAAAACATGCCAATGCTGGCGATGATCATACACACTGACACTAAAACAGCTATTGCAATGCCAGCATGATTTAAAAACAAACGTAAAATACGCGCCATCACGTTGGGAAAAATTAATCCCTGGCTATAGCACATCACAAAAATAGGTAGAATAAGGGTAATTAAATTTAAGTCTCCTATTATTGCAAATATAATTTGCAACACCAGTCCCAGAATTAATAATCCATAACCCGCACTGATTAAATGGTGCAGATGAAATTTTTTAGTCAAGAAGCGACTAGTTAAAGTCCCGGTTAAATACCCACAACCTATCAGTAAAGCGGTATTGCCATAGGTAATGGGGGTATGATGCAAAATGGTTTCTACTAAAAACGAACCGACGGTTGAATACATTATGATTATAATTTGACTCAACCCCGATATAAAAGTTCCTGTTAGAAAAATCGGATGCTTCAATACCATTACATAATTTTGAGTGATCTTTTTAACTGAAAAAGTATGTCGCTTAGGAATGCTTTCATTGACAAACAAAGCAAAAATCAACATGAGTATAATACTTGCTAATCCATACGTTACAAAATTCGCTTTCCAGCCAATATAATATTGCAAAATACCGCCAAAAAATGGCGCAATAATTGGCCCTAAGCCATAGGCCAACGAAGTATACAATAAAGCCACCGTAAAACGATGGCCGGTAAAACTATCAATAATTACCGCGCGACAACCCACCGAAACTGTTGCGATGGTAATGCCTTGTAAAAACCGCACTAAAATAAGTTGCATAATATCTTGGCAAATCAAGGCAGCAAAACTTGCCAGCATGTAAAGGAACAAACCCAATAAAATAGTACGACGTCGACCCAACACATCCAATAAAATTCCAAAAATTACACAACCAATCGCAAAGCCTAGTAAAGTTGCGGTCACCGTATTTTTTACTGCAGCAAAAGAAGCACTATAATAATGTGCAATAGCAGGCATGGAGGGCGTATATAAATCTGTATTAAGCCCTGATAAAAAATTGAGTAAAGGTGCGAGAATGATTAGTACTTTACAGTAAGTTTCTTTGTGGAGCTTAATCAGCCCGTATTCTAAGAAGTTTTGGAGTTTATTGTTTATCATAGCGCGATATGATAACGCATTTTCATAAGCACTGAATGAGAAACTTTGTCCTATCATAAGCAACAAGTTAGGAGTAAGGAAATGCAACACACCGATTTTTAAGAATTGAGTGGCCACTCTGCCGGATCGCTACCTACCAAAAAACATATAGGTATATTTTCCCATAGATTTTGGCTCCACTTTATTTTATAATGTAAAAAACATATTTTTAAGAGGAGAAAAATGTCTGCTTTAAAATTAGCCATACAAAATCTTTTGCCAGAGATTATTAAAATTCGCCACGATATTCATGCTCATCCTGAATTAGCGCATCGAGAAACCCGTACTGCCACTGTGATTGCTGCTACCTTAAAACAATATGGTTATGAAGTAACTGAAGGTATTGCCGGCACGGGTGTTTGTGCGATATTAGATTCTGGCAAGCCTGGAAAAACCGTTGCCTTGCGTGCTGATATTGATGCCTTGCCGATTACCGAGCAAACCTCTTTAGATTATGCTTCCCAAACTCAAGGCATTATGCATGCCTGCGGACATGACGGTCACACTGCAACGCTTCTTGCTGCAGCAGGCGCTTTGAAAAATTGTACTGATCAATTTCGTGGCAAAATAAAATTTATTTTCCAACCCGCCGAAGAAACCGGCACCGGCGCGGCTAGCTTGATCCAAGCCGGCATTTTAGAAAATCCACGTGTGGATGCAATCTTTGGTTATCACAACACATCGAAAACTAAAGCGGGCTTTTTTCGTACTCGGGTAGGTTGTATTCATGCCGCGCAGGATGTTTTCACCGTCGTCATTCACGGCAAAGGGGGGCACGGTGCACAACCTCAATTAACGATCGATCCTATTTTTATTGGGGCAAGCATTGTTCAAGCTTTACAAAGTATTGTCAGCCGTTTTACCACTCCGACAGAAGCAGTGGTGGTTTCAGTCACGCAATTTCACGCCGGCACAACACACAATGCTATTTCCGACACCGCCACTTTAAATGGTACCATTCGAACCGTTACGCCTGAAATACGGCAACAAGTTAAACAACGTTTTGCTGACATCATCACCGGCATTGCTCATACTTTTGGCGCGACAGTTGACATTGATTTTTCTTATTCTTTCCCACCGACGATTAACCATCCTACAGAAACAGAGCTGACGATCTTAACGGCGCAACAAGTGTTAGGCACAGAAAAAGTGTTACCGTTACCGGATCCCGGTATGCCTTCGGAAGATTTTTCCTATTATTTAGAAAAAGTACCAGGTTGTTTTTTTTGGATCGGTACCGGCTTAGAACATTTACGCCCACACAGCGTTACTTATGAATTTAACGACGCTATTATTCCCGCAGCAGCGCAAGTGATGGCGCAAGTGGCTATTAATTATTTGAATACTTAGGGCCTGTTTACAATTACAAAACCTGCTGCAAATGCAGCGTGATTGGCTCTAATTTACGCAAATTTTCGTTGTATAGAATGACTATATTTCCTCAAATTTGCCTAAGTTATAGCTCAATCATCTGCATTTTCGCGACGATTTTGTAATTGTAAACAGGCCCTAAGCCTGAACATTACTAACCGCCCCACCATCGACTCGCATCGCGCTGCCGGTGATCCAATGCGCTGCTTCAGAGCAAAGATAACACACCATACTGGCTACATCTTCAGGGCGACCTTTACCGGGCTCCAATACACTTTGACAAAACTGAGCGGCATGCGCTTCGCGCGATAGGCCAGCTATTTTAGCGTCATGATCAAATGCTGGAGTGGGAATGACACCGGGGACCACGCTATTGACGGTAATCCCCCAAGCACCTAATTCATTAGCAAAACTTTTAGTAAGCGAAAGCAATGCTAATTTGGTCATTGCATAAGGCGCAAAATGCGTGCGGGGTTCAATACCGCGCTCGGAAGAAATAAAAATAATGCGCCCCCACTTTTTTGCTTGCAGATAAGGCAACACAGCTTGCGTAAAACGCACGCCGCTCATCACATTCAATTCAAATAAATATAACCATTCTTCATCCGGCACTTCGGTAACAGGTTTTAAACGGCCCGTTAAACCTACATTATTGACTAAAATGTCTATGGTCCCAAACTGCTCAACCGCTTGTTTGACAATATTTTCAATATCGGTTTTTTGTGTGGCATCGCCTGCAATGGCAAACGCTTCACCACCTAAATCTTGAATTTCTGCCGCCACATTGTTTAGTCGCTCTGCATCGTTGGAAGTGATAACGACTTTGGCTTTTTCTCGCGCTAATTGCAAAGCAATCGCTCGACCAATCCCTTGGCTTGCGCCGGTTACTAAAGCCACTCGATTTTCAATATTAAGCTGCATAATCTGATCCTAAACGTTGCAAAATATCGGCATGCTGTGGAAACGTTTTAAGCATGAAGCGCTTGCTCAAAATTTCGTAATCCGCGTAATCAAAGCCAGGCGTCACACAGCACGCTACTAAACTATAAGCCTGTGGTTTGGCCACTTCTAAAGCAAACCAAGTGCCAGCTGGAATAGTAAATTGCAAAGTGGCGATTTCTGAATGACCCAAACGCAGCAACGACAATTCACCTTTAGTATTAATCAAATGGATAAGCAAATCTTCTCCACTATAAAAGTGAAAAGTTTCATCTGATTTCAAACGTCGCCAGTGACCGATTTCATCGCTGCTTAATAAATAATAAATCGCTGTATGCGCAGAACGAATTTGTGTGTCCGGCAAAATAACATTCACGACGGAACGATACATTTCAGCATAATAGCCTGCCGTTGGGTGTTTGATTAAATTTAATTTGTTAATCCAGTGTTGTGCGGTTTTTATTTCACTCACTTTTCACCTCGTTTTATCTTTTGGTGATAGTCATTTTACTCCGTTTTTATAGAGTTTACGATAGACTTATTGATCATAAAAAGCGAGCTTTGTTATAAAACTTATGGGTATTTTCACCCATTGTTTTTTTTGCTTTTCCCAGCTAATCTTTTTTAACTTTTTTATTTTAAGAAAGTTAGCAAATCGTTTAAAAATTTTCAAAAAACGCGAGGCTTACATGAATTCAGCAGATACTCAATTAGGGCACGTCTTTAGTCAAGTGGCAAAATCTATTGCTACTTGGCTTGACTCTCCAAATTCAAATGGAATGACGCAAGTTTCTTCTCTACTCGGAGAAATTCAAAGAAATATTTCTCAAACTCCGCCTCCTCAGTTTCTTAACCCAAATTTAAATGAATTAGTAAATAATATTTTGTCAAATTTTGGAACCCAGGAATTAACGACCATGTTATCTGCTATTAGTCAACTACGTAAAGATGTTCTAGCACCTTCAACTGATAGCAGTGGAAGAGTTAGTGCAGCGGCATGGAATAGCTTGAAAAGTCATTTACATACCGCTCCACAACAACCAGCTTTTTCAAATCACCAACCGTGGTTGAGCAAAATTTTAAATATCGTAGTGCAATCAGAGGTAATGCAATCTCCTCCCACTGCACAACAATTATCGTTGATGACACAGTCTGTTAATTGCATAGCAGAAAATATTGAACGAATCTTAAAAGAAAAGCAGGAGCATAGTCATACACCCGCATCTCGAAACCCTTTTATTACCCTTCATCAGTCTCAATTTTCATCACAAGAACCTTCATTTTTTTTACGTTCGGTTGAAGTAGGCCACGTGGTTGGTGTAGTAATATTAATGGCATTGATATTTTTTGGGTGTGCAGTTTTAATTACCTTTATTCAAAAAGGTCTTGAGACCACAAGTCTTAGCTCAAGCCCTCATTTGTTAATGTTAATCTGTATAGTAATTTTTTTTGTATTACTAGTTCTTTTATGTTTTGGAGCCGCAGTAGGATGTATGAAAATTGGTGCATGCCTTACAAATTATAGCCCCGAAAGAAGGGAGAGGTTTCCTTTGCTAGGCAGTCATCAAGTCTAGATGTTACAATCCAAGCAGGCATCATCATCCCAAGCGACGCTAAACAATTTGCAGAGGAAGATTAAATTAATGGTGAAATTCATTCGCAATATTCTTATATCGCATTATGGGCACAAAGCGACCGGTAAATGATTCATGCTCGCCAATTTTAACAGCACCCATTGTTTGATAAAACCCTTCTGAATTTGGATCAGCAAAAAATTTAAAACTTGTCCATTGCTTGGATTGTGCGTATTGTAGCGCTATCTGCCACATTCGCTTACCTAAACCTTGGTGAATATATTGAGGAGCCAGAAAAAATTCATCCAGCACTGGTTCATCCTCTTGCTCACTAAAACTAAATAGCGCTTTGAAGACATCCTTTTCTTCCCATACCATAACAGTGTTGAGCTGCATATATTCTTCAGTTAAGCCAAACTTTGCTACGAAATTATTGAGGAAGATTTCTGAATAGCCCCAAAATCCTTTTGCTTCATGAATCAATTGATTAAGTTGATGCAGTTCAGTTAATTTAGCGGGGCGAAATAGCATAAAGATATGCTAATCTTTTTAAGCAAAAAAACCATAGGTGGTTTAACCTATTAATCAAAATTAACGGATCTGTAGTATAATTTTAAAACCCAAGTGCGAGGCGTTGAATGAAAAACATTGTCAATATAGAAAATATCGAATGGACTTATGAAGAACATGGCGATTTTGCGCGTGGCCGTAAGCAATTAGGTCGCGCAACCGGTGGGGAAATGCTGGGGACCAGTATATTTAAATTGTCCCCTGGCAAAAAATCGTTTCCTTATCATTTTCATTATGCGAATGAAGAAGCTATTTATATTTTGGAAGGCGCTGGTAATCTGCGTTTAAACAATGAAATTTTTCCGGTAAAAAAAGGCGATTATATTGCTTTACCGAAAGGCCTGGCACATGCGCATCAAATGTTTAATTCTTCTGATAAAGAATTACTTTACTTATGCATCTCGACGATGGTGCATCCGGAAGTATTAGAATATCCTGATTCAGAAAAAATCGGCGTGATGGGAGGCAAAGCACCAGGCGGTAAAGATAGTAGTGAAACTTTGGTGGCCTTTTATAAAAAAGAAGCACAGGTCGATTATTTTACGAGGGAAAAATAAAGGAGCTAGAATGAACGAAATAGATAAACTTGCTTGGTTGCATCTCAACGATAAACAATTACTCGTTGCGCGCTCAAAAGGTAAAGAAAATTATTATATTCCTGGTGGTAAGCGTGAACCGGATGAAAGTGATCATGTCGCCTTAGTGCGAGAAATTAAAGAAGAATTATCCGTTGACCTTTTACTTAATACTATTAAATATATGGGAACATTCACAGCACAAGCTGATAGCAAACCAACTGATACTTTAGTCAAGCTCACCTGCTATGTCGCTGAGTTTACTGGAACTCTACAAGCCGCTGCTGAAATTGAAGAGCTACGCTGGGTGCGTTATGAAGACAAAGCATGTTGCTCACTCGTCACACAAATTGTTATGGACTGGCTGAAGGCAGAAGGCCTGATTTAATTCAGCTCATTGTTGTGTCTGTTCTATAACTGACGGTTATTTTAATTGCTCAAAAGTGATTCGTGCCGTATAATCGCACGCACACCAGCCACTCGAGATAATAATAATAAAATGAACCCCCTAAAGAAAATGGCCTGGCTGGGGCTAGCTATTGCATTATGTCCCTCAATTTTACGGGCTGATATAGCCTCTTTTAACAATACGCCCGCAGCCACAGCAATAGCCGATGTAGTCAACAATCCAGCTACTATTGATACATCGTCATCAACCAATACGAATGCAACAGTAACTCCAGCACCTATTATGGAAGAAAAAGGGTTTTGGTCTAAGGCTTGGGGAACCGCGATGCCAACAACTATTTACTTAGGCATGGTGACTACGCATTTTAATCCGGCCAGCGACACAAAAGATAATTGGAACAATAACTTAATTGCGGCATCTTATGATGGATTTTTTGTCGGTACGTTTTTAAATTCGTTTGGTGTGCGAGCCTATGCTGCAGGGATTGCACGTTATTGGTTTACCACCGACGTCACGCCGAATTTTAACTACAGCTTGGGTTATCGATTGGGTTTGGTATCCGGTTATACTAAAACTTTTATTCCTTTAGCGGCTTACACTCCTGTGCTGCCCTTTCCGCAAGTAGTTTATGATTTGTCCTATCATAATGTCGGTTTAGAATTAAGTTGGTGTGTAGTCACCGTTTCAGCTGGATTTTTTTATCGGTTTTAGGGCGTGTCCTCAATCTTTAGCTGCAACGAAAAAAAAGATAATCGAGCGAAAATTTCGCCAAAATGTGAGGATAATAGTTGTTCTATGTGACGAACATTTTGGCAAATTTTAGCCGATTACGCTTTTTTTGCAGGCAGATTAAAGATTGAGGACACGCCCTAATATGACTAAATTTTACCACTTTGAAGAGATAAAGCCTCAATCTCTTCTCTCGCACGCATCTCCTCGGTACGCGTAAAAATAATAGGCTCTTTTAGCAAGGTGATAGCATTACAGGCGGGGAATAGAAGCTCAAGCTTAACTGCAAGCCTAGCAAAAAAATTCATTTTATTCTCTGATTCGTTGAGCATGCTATAAACTTGGTTTAATTGAGAAATCGTCGTTGCCAACATCCTTCTATCGTTAAATGTTTTTAATAAATTTAATTGCAGTGTGACACTGCGTTCAAAACTTTCTCTTGCTGCCTGCCAATTTCCTGCCGAATAGTATTTTTTACCTTCGGCATAAGTAGTTTGCCATGGTGTTTTAGGAGTAATCAAAATATTGGTTTGGTAATACAAACCCCCAGATGGGTTTAATTTAAATGTCATTGCTATATGTTCTGAAGCGACACTCTTTCCATACCGATTCGCATGGTGAGCACCTCCATAGAATTCAGAAATAGGATAATACTCATGTCCATGCGGATCATGTATCCAACCATTTTCTAAATCCCCTATAACGATGAAAGCATGATCATCAAACTTTATAAGCAATAACTGATTAGCAAGGCTAGTCTTGGCAGCAATGCTAAGATATTCGGCTATTGCAAAATAGGCTTGCATGCCGCACTCCCCTGCCATAATATTTTTTCTTTTAATGAGTTGATGCACAGTATTTATTTTTTGAGCGTCGGGCAGCCTTGCATCTTCAATGTGCTGAAGACATTCCTGCACATTAGAGTATGAAAAGAAAAGTGTACTGGCAATTACTTTTTCCCAATTAAAATAATCTTCTACTCGGTTGTTGGAACCTAAAATAAACTGCTCACGTACTTTCGACTCAACGGTTTGAATAATATTTACATTGATATTAGACATCTTTCAAAACCAGCATTTTGTTGTTAAGCGAGGCGCGACGACAAATTTGCCTGGAGCAAATTTGGTCGCATTCCAGTGCGTCGCGAAGCGATGAAAACCAAGAATGGTTTTCAACAAAAACGCAGCGGAGCATATGTTGTTGATATTCGAGCAGCGTATCGCAGAAGCAACGAAGCTTAACGGCAAAAGGCGAAGTTTTGAAAGATGTCTAATGTGCATAATTAAAATATTGTATACTTGTCACAAATTATTCTGGGAGGATATCATGATCAGCATTCATCGTTTGCAAGATTTTGGCCATATTGACCACGGTTGGCTCAATGCCTACCATCATTTTAGTTTTGGTGATTATCACGATCTAAATCGAATGGGTTTTTCTGCCTTACGCGTTGTGAATGACGACACCATTCAAGCTCATGAAGGGTTTCCTTTGCATTCTCATCATGATATGGAAATTATTACTTATGTGCGAAAAGGCGCTATTAGCCACAAAGATAGTTTAGGCAATAAAGGGAAAACCATTGCGGGTGATGTGCAAGTTATGTCCGCTGGCACCGGCATCGAGCATGCCGAATATAATCATGAAGATGAAGTGACGCAATTATTTCAAATTTGGATTTTACCCAACCAAAAAAGCGTCCAGCCACGCTGGGAAACCCGTCAATTTCCACAGCAATATGCGCAAGATCAATTAAATTTGTTAGTGTCAGGACGCGACCAAGATCAAGCTGAAAAGCCTTTATTTATTCATCAAGATGCGGCTATCTATGCCAGCAAAATTCGGGCGGGCGACACGATCGAGCATAGTTTAAAGCACCCGGCTTATGTCATCTTAGCGACGGGCCGCGCTCATTTAAACGGAGAAACATTGCAGGCTCGTGATGCGGCTGAAGTTCGTGATGAATCCAAGCTTAAAATTGAGGCGCAGGAAGACACAGAATTATTGTTGATTGAGCTACCCGATATAAGCTGATTTTTGTTAAAAAAACACCCTTTAAATGGGTTATTTTTTGATGTATAATGTCGGGCTGTTTCTTTGGTGGCCGTAGCTCAGCTGGTAGAGTGCCTGACTGTGACTCAGGTTGTCGTGGGTTCGAGCCCCATCGGTCACCCCATTTTTTATTCCTCATCTCCCATAATAAAATATTTTCTTTTCGGATCATTTATACCACGGCCGATTTCTGCGACTAATGTCCGCTACCGTTGGTACCTTTTTGCTTTGATATGGGGTAAGTAAAGCCAAGATTGCAGATCATTTATGGTTGATTTCTTCAGGTCTGCAAACAACTCTGAAGCAGCTCTGAAATCAATAGCTTCAGACTTTAATGATGTCATAGCTTGTTTATCAAATGAATCATCAATCTTAACGCGCTGTAGCTCAGACAACATGATTTTATCAGCCAATCATTTTGCAGGTATAATATATTTCTTCCGAATTAACACCAAGGCAAAACATGACCGACAAACGTATGGAAAATAAAGTGGTGATTGTTACCGGGGGTGCCAACGGCATTGGTGCAGCAACCGCGAAATTGTTGGCAAGTCAGGGTGCTAAAGTCGCTATCTTCGATGTAAAAGAAGCAGCCAACGTGGTTAAGGAAATACAAACTAATGATAGTGAAGCGCTTTATATTTCTTGCGATATCAGCGATGAAACCGCGGTAAAAGCAGCATTTGCTAAAGTTGTCGAACACTATGGCAAATTGGATGGCTTGTTTAATAATGCTGCAATTCCTGGCACTACCAAAATGCTTGATGCAGTGACTGAAACCGAATTCATGGAAGTGATCAATATCAATTTGAAAGGCGCATTTTTCTGTATGCGCGAAGCTATTCCTTATTTTCGTCAGAATGGCAAAGGCGCGATCGTTAACACCAGTTCTGTGTCCGGTTTGTGTGGTACCGGTGGCATGTATCCTTATCATGCTTCAAAAGGCGCAATAGGCATTATCACCAAAAATGCAGCAGTGGATTATGTCAAAGATAATATCCGCGTGAATGCGGTTTGCCCTGCGTGTGTTGACACGGCGATGGTAGATGCTTATGGGGAAATTCCAAGTGCTGATGTCGACCAATGGATCAAAGACAATCAACCCATGCCACGCAAAGCAGCGCCGCTGGAAATTGCTAATGCAGTATTATTTTTATTATCCGATGAAGCATCGTTTATCACCGGTGTCGATTTGCCTGTCGATGGCGGCTTCATGGCAAGATAAAGGAAAATAACTATGCCTATTTATGAACTCTCGGCAACTGAAATTATAAAAAGAATTCGTCATAAAGAAATAAGCTGTGTGGAAGTAGCACGCGCTTTTATTACACGCATTCAACAAGTTAATCCGGTCATTAATGCCCTTCATCAATTTGATCCTGAGCGAATTCTTGAGGATGCCAAACAACGGGATCGCGATATTGCAGAAGGGAAAAAATTAGGCAAATTGCATGGTTTGCCGATCAGCTTAAAAGATTCCTGTTATGTGCCTGGGTTTCGTTGCGCAAAAGGAATCGTCGATCTTTATAAATTGCCAATCAATGATAAAGCGGCAACGGCAGTGCAAAGAATTTTGGATGAAGGTGCCATCGTGTTGGGATTAACCAACGTGCCAGAATTTTTATCGGCTTATGAATCGGACAATTTAATTCATGGTCGCAGCAATAATCCTTATGATTTAAGCCGCACGCCGGGCGGCAGCAGTGGCGGTGAAGCCGCTTTAATTGCAGCGGGAGGTTCGTGCTTGGGATTAGGATCAGACGCGGGTGGTAGCATTCGCGTACCGGCGCATTATTCAGGCATTGCAGGCTTGAAACCTACTAAAGGTTTAGTCCCCAGAACCGGTTTCATCCCTAATGATAGCGCTGGCATCATCAATGATTTAGCCACGTATGGCCCGATGGCGCGCCATGTAGAAGATTTAGAATTGCTGCTTGATATTATCGCAGGGCCGGATAATCACGATCCCTCTATCGTACCAATGCCTATTATTCCGAGTAGTACGGTGAATGTGCAAACACTGAAAGTAATTTATTTTTTAGATAACGGCTTAATGGCGCCAGACGCTGAAACAAGTAAAGCTTTAACAACGGCTATCGAAAAACTTAACTCCCAGGTAGCAAGCATGCAAGCGATAGCAGCGCCGGCAATTTTAAAAGAAACGTATAAATTAGTTTGGGACTTGTGTTTTTTAGGTGGCAACCAAGGCCAGCTCCTCAGCAAAGCTTTGGCACAAGCCGGTTTGACAGAATTTTCACCTTTATTCAAACGTTTTTTACAAAGCACGCAACAATCGTGTTTTGATACTCAAGAATTTCATAGTCGCCTCACGCAAATCAACGACTATAAACAAACCCTGCTAGCTTTAATGGCAGAAGCGGATATTTTGCTGTGCCCAGTGACAGCAACACCGGCACGGCCGCATGGCACCACGCACGATCACATTCCAGAATTTAGTTACGCCCAAACGTTTAATTTATTGGGTTGGCCAGCAGCTTCGATCAATTGTGGTTTTACACAAACGGGTTTACCGATTGGCTTACAAATCGCTGCGAAAAATTGGGACGATCATAAAGTCCTGGCGTTCGCAAAACAAGCGCAAACAGTATTAGGTGTGCCACCTGTTATCACTCCAAAATAAAGAGCTATACCCATAATACTTCAAAATGCGAGAATTGTAACCGAGCATTTTAGCGACAAATTAAATTTTTTTTGTGATAGCATAGTTATTCATATGGTGAACAAAAAAAATTTTAATTTGGCCTAAAAGACGATGTGTTAGAAACTCGCATTTTGAAGTATTATGGGTATATCATGAAAAAACTATTGGTTCTTATCTGTTGTTTAATCACGGCTTCTTGCGCATTAGTTCCACAATGGGAACCGAAAAGCTATTTTGCTTTACGCGGCGGTTTAGATACCTCTGCTTTAAAAACCTGTCTTTATACAGCGGATGGCTCTAATTTCAAACCGGAAATTTATCTTCCCAACTCAAATTTTTTAAAGGCGGATTTAAGTAAAGAATTAGGTAGTAACAAACAATGCAAACAAGCGATTTTTCTGGCTTCACAGTTTGCTTGGCCCTACCCTAACACAATTCAAAGCAATGGTAATCTAACAACTTTTTACACAGTACGGGGCGATGGACAAACCGCTTATTACATGCTGGATAAACAAGGCCAGCTAATGGCTTTAACGGACCAGCTAGATATTACGCAAGATTCTTACTATACCGTGCTAGCAAAACGTTATCCGCCACAAGGATATAATCAAGTGAGTTTATCTCTCAGCGCCACACAAGCACCGACGTTTGTAAGCTTAAACGATGGCACACAACGAGTGATGTTCAAACAAGCAGTAAAATATGGTGCCTGCGTAGCGTGTAAACAAATCGCTACTGCAAACATTGCCTATGATTTTAATAAAAATGGTTTTTTTGTAGGGGCAAACTTGCTGGGGTTAAGTGCGACATAAGCTTTGAAGGAAAACACTATGAACTACTGGCTAATGAAATCCGAACCTTCCGTGTATAGCATTGACGATTTGCAACGCGATAAAAAATGGTATTGGGATGGCGTGCGCAATTATCAGGTGCGCAATATGCTGCGCGATCAAATGAAAATTGGCGATTTAGCTTTTTTCTATCACTCCAATGCGAATCCTACTGGTATTGCCGGGATGATTGAAATTGCCAGCGAGGCTTATCCGGATCACACGGCTTTTGATCCCAAGCACCGTTATTACGATCCCAAAAGTGATCCTAATAATCCCCGCTGGTGGATGGTCGATGTGAAATTCAAACAAAAATTTTCGCACGTTATGACGCTGGCAGAATTGCGTGAGCATCCGCAATTAAAAGACCTACTGATTTTACGCAAAGGTAATCGTTTATCTATCACTCCGCTTACCAAAGTGGAATGGCAAACTATTTTGAAAATAGAATCAGCTTTTACTTAGCTTTAGTCGGTAAACATTTTTTAGGCATCGGAAATGTTTGTATATATAACTCTACGATGGTGGTTGCAGCCGCAATATTTAACTCTTGTGGATTTTTTTCCAAATAATTAAGTGCACATAACTGTATTCACATTGCTTAATCCAAATTTTATCTACTTCATCCTCAGTCAACTGTTGCTCATTAGCGGTTTTATAGGTTTCCGGCATATGCAATGCAACTTGAATATAAGTTGTGATCTTTTTACCCATAAAACACGCCAAAGTGGAATTCGGGTGTAGGCCATCCCAAAATAAATATTTTGCAGGCTCCTGACACACGCTGCCATCTATCATGCAGGCTTTATCAGTCACAAATCCAAAATTATTTTCAGCAACAGGCCTTATTAAGGTTTGCAAATACTGGTTAATATCGGGTCGCAACACAATAATCGTAATGCCTTTTGCAGCATTTTCTTGTATGACTTCATTAATATTAGTTTGTAAAGCCACGTTATATTCCCTTACATCTCTTTGTAATTTTGTAACCAAATGCCGCTCTTTAGCCAGGGGGGATTGACTCACATCGGGAAAAACCGGGATTAAAAAATACCGCGCGCCGCGCGCAATTAAACGCTCCATTTGATCTCGCACTTCAGTCGCAACTAATTGGGGTGAATGATCCGTGTAGAGAAAATCGTTGCCACCAATTAAAAGTGAATAAAGTGTATGCGGAACATCCGCTGATAAATTTATTTTGCCATTATTATCAATATACGAAAAATAATCGCTCACTTGATCAGCCAGGCTATCAATAATATGTTCATTTTCCCCGATCGAAAAGGCACCCCCAAACGCATAATTTTCGCTGGGAATATCTAAGCCTGAACCCAATTCTGTATTCGTCTTATAACCTACCACCCAATCAGCCCATACTAAACCATTACTAAAACGTTTATTCCAATACACTCCACCAAATTTCCATGCCATCAATACCGAAATATATCGAAAATCATTGGAGTTATCGGAAAGACTATCACCAAACACAATCATGCGTTTAAAGGGATACGGCGTTTGTACTTGCGCATCCATAAAATAGACATCATGCGTGAAATTAGTCCACCCTTTTTGCGTATATAAACCCACCAGCACATCTTGCGACGACTTCGCTGCGATGCGTGCTTTACAGTCACTGATGATTTCATTGTAAGAATACTTCGCATCGGGAATGAAAACTCCAGTTTGCATCGACTCTATTCCAATGGGATCCCACATTCTGTGTGGGCTGTTGATCCAATACCCCGCTATATCTTCAAGCACAATATCTTTATAAACATTCCCTTTTGGATCGGTGTACACACAAATTAAATTAGCTTGCCGCTCAAGCAGCGGTGCGTTTGCAATTATCTTGGCAGATTGAAAAGAAGAAATGTAGCCCTGTTGAGCAAGCGCTGGATGACAAGCAAACAAAGTTAAAATAAATAATAAAAATAAATTTCTCATATCATTGTAATGCCAAACAACTTGGCGAAGTTTTTTTATCAGCTCTTGAATGCCAGCGTAAGACCGTGTTCCATGCACCGTTCTTTTCAACCACTTCCAAAAAAGTTCAATCGGATTATATTCCGGCGAATAGCTGGGTAAAAAATATAATTTTACCCAGTTATTATGCGCCAAAAACTTCTTAACCTTTTTACTGCGATGAATAGGACCATTATCCACTATCATCAGCAATGTCTTATCAGGGTAGGATTGATGCAGTTGCACCAAAAATTGTATGAAAAATCCTCCATTCCCCGTTTTCGCTTGTTTCCAATAAAACTTCTTCGTCGTTAGGTGCAATGCGCCAAATAAACTTACTTTTTCTCGCTTCCCAGGCGTGGCAACCCTTTTTTTTCACCCCGCTTAAACCAACCCCGCTCTACAGACGGCTCATTACTAAAGTGACTTTCATCTTCAAAAAATATTTCAACGTCACCGCGCTTCATCTCTTTCCGCAACCCCTTGACTAATTGCTTCACCGCCGATTGCTTGGCTTCTGCACTCGGGGCTTTTACCGGCATCGTTTTAGAAAACCGCTTATAAACATAGCCCGTCTGATTCAATGCGCGTGATAGCGTTCGGTCACTCATCGGAGTAGCGCGCTTCTTTTGAAAGTAATCCAGCAGCATGCCTATACTCCAACCCGCTTGTAAATAGCCATACTGCTGAGGAGAGCTTGTCAGCAATGTTTCTAGTTCATTAATTACTAAAGCTTGTTTCTTATTCGGTCGGCCCGGCGGTAAAACACTGCTTAACCCTTCAATCCCAGCTTCTTTGTAACGTTTTATCCAGCTCCTGATTGTATGTGCGTGCCTTCCAAACAGAGCCGATATTTCTTCTATGCTCTCACCCTTCGACAAATGGATAAGATATTGAGCCCGTTCCCACACATTGCTCGTTCGTTGATATCGAAGCTACTCCAGCGCTTTTAATTCTCTTTTCTTTAATCGTATACTCATCGCCGCTTGTGCCATTGGTAGCCCTCCCTTTTGCTACCTATAGTATATCAGTCTTGTTTATGATTATAAATGATTATGTCGAATTGCTTAAGCCAAAACAATCCATGCATCAAGTTTCGTCTTTCAATACATTGAGTTAATTTTGGTTTTAACAAAAGCCATCAACTCGGAGGTAGTCCAGCCTTTGATAAAATATTATTGATTTCTTGCCGCGCTGAACTGGGAGTATTCAAATAGCGCATGCCTGAGGATTTGGAAGAGGCATTAATCTCATTATCTAAAAGATGAATACCCGTTTTCACACCCAGTGTACTTCGCAGTAAAACATATAGCGAAACGAGCATTTCCATATAAATTCGTCGATCTTTAATTTCCTGTATTACTTCAAGTGTTGATTCTGTCATTTGAATAAAATACTTTTGCGGGTCTGGAAGCCTTTGCTTTTCTGGTTCAATAAGTATTTCTTTCATCTCTAAAAAGTTAGAGATGCAACGATTGATCCCGTGTGATTTTTTATCATAATTTGGAACAATAAAATAGCCGTGATTTTTTTTGTTGTATTGTGCAATTAGATATTCTAAGCCATAGTGGTTTAAGGGAGGGCTTTTTCTTTTATTGGTGCTCAACGGATTATGATTCCCAAAAAAAGGAAATGTATCTGCATCTCCTGCTTGTTTTTTCAAAAAAGTAACTCTAGCGTTAAACGAAGCGGGATTTCCAGTAAGATGCTCGATAAAATATTGGGCTTTTTGTTGAGGAGTGATATTAGCTCTCGCTTGAATAGCATTAGATAAGGGCATTAATGCTAGCCTGAGTAGTTCTTGCTGCATAGTATCTAAATATTTTTGAATGCTTTTTTGATACTGCAACTTGTACTCACCCGGAATAGTTGTTGAATCAAAACCGAAAAGCTCTGTTTTGCCATGCATCATATCCGACGTATTTCGCATGGATTTTTTTACTTCCTCTACTAGCTCTTTTCTGCTGAACGCAGCAAAACAATTTGGATCAAAATAAATAGCGGGTAGAAAATCATTTTGTAACAGTAAGCGATTTAA
>JABDGN010000014.1 GCA_013285995.1 Gammaproteobacteria bacterium | reverse complement strand
AGGCGTCGAAGCTGAAGCTAAGAATAATAGCTTTACATACTGCGCTAAGCTTTAACCGCATGCGACCTCCCTGTTATCTCAATTAAAGATAGCAGAAGTTATAGAAAGCGCAAACGACCGTAGGTCGTCCCCGCGAAGGCGGGGATTGCGTAAACCTACACTGTTTCTGCTGCAGAACCTACTTGGACATCACTGATGGAGTAATCACTGGTATCAATCACAAAGCTCAGCTGTATATCATTGCCTGCGCTCATTTGTTGGCTTACATTGCTAACTAGCGCGCTCAAAGTACTGGGCGATAAAACTTGCGATAAAGCAATTCCTTGCGGGTTGGTGCTTAGCCATTGATTAAATGAAGTGCCACTCGGAATAGTAAAACTACAACTTGCTCCACCGCCGCCTTGTGAACAACTCTTTTGCGACACTAAACTTTGCAACATAAAATTCTTTTGTGCCGGTGAAGCATTAGGTACAGAAGCAGAAGAATTAGAACTGCTTGAACTTGAACTACCCGAATCACCTTGCCCTGCACTACTGGGAGTGGGTGGTGAATTGGTCGGCGGTGTATAAACATTATTGCCGGCTACCGCGGGATTATTTGAAGGTTTCGGCGCCACCGACGCATTGACCGTTAAGTTACCAAAAACAGCCGTGTTATCATATTGCGCTGCATAGCCTGTCGTGGCAACGCCAGTCCCCGCCATCGTCACCGGATAAGTACCCGCTGCAGCGGATGCAGGTGCCCCCGCTGAGGTATAACTCACCCCGTTGAAACTCACATTAGCACTGCTATCTTGGGTGAATACATTGTCATATTGTGATGCATCCACAAAACCACTCACTTGATAATTGCTACCTGGAATAGCTGCACTCGGCAATGTTGCAGTTTGACCTTGGATTTTGCTCACGCTAAACGGCATTGCTGCGGGAGTTAAATTTAACGTTTCGATGGTGCCAAAAATATAGCGATTCCCCGTTTGGGTAATTGCAGTGGGATAACTCGTGCCCCATATCGCTTGATTGCCACTGGCTAAATCACCAAAAGTATTGCCAGAGAGATTAGCTAAATAAATATTCCAAAAATTGCCTGCCCCGGTCGTAATACTGCCATCGGTATTAGATAAGTGTGTCGCAGCCAATATTACTTTGCCTGCTGCATTAATAGTCCCGAGTTGTAAGGTTCCCTCTTGTGCCAGTGTAATGTTGTTACCTGTTGCATTCACTTCGCCACCAAATGGGTTAGCGTGATTTAAAGCAATATCACCACTCGCCGTAAAATTTGCCCCCGCCGCAGTCCTTATCGCACCACCGGTTTGAGCAATTGAACCATAGTCTGATTGAATAACCAGCGACGTACTACTGCCACCATCTAAATTTGCACCATCAGCGATCGTGATCGTGCCGGCACCAAAATCTTCCAGCTTGAGATTGCCGGAATCAGTACTGATGGTTCCAGCAATATTCATATTAGCGGCATAATTAGAATTGGGTGCCAGATCGTAATTACGATTATCGTAGAGATAAATATTGCCGCTGCTATTGCTAATGCTACCTAAAATATTAATTCCATTATTGGTGAGGCCGGCTTCGCTGATGTCGGTCCCAATCGCAATATCGCCAGAGCCAGATACATTTCCAGTGTCATTGATTTGCACACCGTATTGCGCCGTAGTGCGGGTATTCAATAAAGTAATCGTGCCACCGCTCTTGGAGCTTGTCACTGCACCATTTACTTCTAAGGTACCCGTGGTAGTCACTGAATCATCAACACCATAATTGGTTTCAGCATAAATATCGCCCGTGCTGCTAATACCCGAAATTGTATAACCATTTTCACCATAGAGAGTCACGTCACCGGCATTGGTAATATTGACCGTGCCAAATTGATTAATAGGATTGGAAAGATTAACCGCATTGCCACCATCATGATTACCATCAGCGGCGGCGATCGTCAGCGTACCACTCAAATCTAGAACACCAAAATTTTGGTAGATAGCGCCGCTCGCGCTACTGAGATTGAGATTGCCTCCGGTAAGCGTACCACCGTCTAGATAAACTGCGTTATTACCGGTCGTAATACCAGCGTTAGTCGTGGTTAAATTCACCGTGTGAGTACCTGCATTCAAATCAGCAGCCGTAGTGATCTGCGTCGCCGTTAAACTCACATCACCGTCAGCGGTAATGGTATCGGACTGCGTTAAAGCTCCCAACGCTTGTACTGTTAATGCCCCACTGTCAATCGCGCCTAATACTAAGCCTCCCGAATTTCCATCATGAATGGTGACTGCTCCAGCCGCCGTACCATCAGCTCCCACCACACTCACGGTATTACCACCAAAATCATTGACATCTTCACGATCCAGCGTCGCAGCAGCTCCTTCTGCAACAGTAAAATTAGCGCTTTTTCCGGTACCAAACATATGAATGCCAACATCCATCGCATCGGCTGGTTGGGAAAGAGATTGTGCAGTGATAGCTAAATCTCCATAGACTTCTAGCAAGCTTAACTTCAATCCCTCAGTATTAACATCATTGACAGTTAAATCACCTAAAGTCGTTCCGGTTAAAAACCCTAATTTATTATTCCCCGACAAATTCGCACTGCCACCATTTTGTCCCAACAAAATCGTTGAACCGGCGGTAATCGAACCCAAATGTCCCTCACCATCAGCTTGCGTAATATAATCACCTTCTTCACTTTTTAAAGTGACGCGGGATTGTTTCGCATCCAAGGTACCTGCTTGAGTAATGCTGCCATGAAAAGCGGTGAGGGCAATACCGATCTCAGTAGTGGGTGCATCAGCAAACGTTAATTCCATTTTTCCGGTAGAGGTTTGAATAATATCGCCGGCTCCATAATTCAGAATCGACATACCGGTAAGACCGGTATCATGTGAAATCCAGGTACCGCTTTGCGTGAAATCAGCTGTACTATTAGCGCCTGTATCAATGCAAAGTGAATTCCCGTCGATAAGTCCTGCCGAAGTCAAGAGCCCTATTATTCCACTCGAACCAGTGCCGGCGTGAATAGTGACATTGCCCCAGGTGGAACCACTGCCTGTAACAATGCTGCCATCGGCGCTTTGAGTAAAACTGTCTTTAATAGTCATCGAGATAGCACCACCAGTCGTGGTAATCGCCGCATTTTGCGTGACGTTTTGCGCGCTTATATTAATTGCTCCGCCGCTGCTGATCGTGCCGAGATTTAAAATCCCTAAGCTCGCGTCAGTTAATTGAATATTACCACCCGCATTGATGTTTAAAGCATTATCACTGTTAATGCTACTATTCGCATCAGAGGTGATATCACCAGTCGTGCTTAGCAAATTCAAATCGCCTGCAGTAAGAGTACTTTGATTGATCGCAATGGCAGCGGTACCGCTTCCAGTAGTCAGATCACCTGCAGTGGCAACCAGAGTCAACGCTTGTGAACCCGCATTCACAGAGACATTGCTCAAAGACAAATGGTTTGCACTAACCGAAATACCCCCGGCATCTTCACTATTAAGATTACCCAGTGAAAGACCATTGCTATTGCCATCAAAAGCGAGGATGCCATAGCCACTGCCATTATTACCATATGTTGTTGCGGTGAGCGTACCGAATTGATTATTGGGGTTTTGTAAATCGATATAGGAGTTTGTATCATCCAGGCTTGAACCAGCGGTTAATAGAGTATGTGCCGCTGTGATAGTACCTATACCACTGTTATCAGTAATCGCACCATGTTGCGCTGTTAAATTAACAGTCGCGTTAGGCGTCCCGTTGATAGTTCCATCATTAGTACCAATCAAGGATGCATTTAAAACAACAGCCCCATAAGCATCCAATGTTAACGCATTGCCCGAACTCCAAGCGACACTATTATTAACCGCAATATCGCCGGCACCAGCCCCTGTATCTCCACCTGTTTGTACAGTTACATCACTAGTGTTTAATGCAGTAGTCAAGGTTGCTATATTCAACACAGAGGTACCACTCGTTGAATCTTGTGAGTGAAAAGGAGTTGCGTTAGTAATGTTATTATTTGAGTCCGTCGAAATAATGAGATCATAAGGATCCAGCAACCAAGTACCATTCTTACCCTTACTGGCACGGGTACTGACATTGCCCGTTTGCACATTGAGCATCTGCCCCGAGGTTTCAATAAATCCACCATCGCCGCTTTGCGTGGCTTGGGCTTTCAGTATCACACTTGAATCAAGAATGGTTTGTTGTGCTTCCACTGCATTCGGATTCTCTTTATCCCAACCGACGTGAATTTGTCCACCACCGGCGGCACCACTGACATTGATACTGGTGTTATCAAACAGCCCAACATTTTTACCGAGCACTTCAACGCTGCCGCCTTTTTCACCTGCATTTAAACCTTGTGCGCTGATTTGCGCGTTATCTAAAATCGTATTGCCGCTGGCGGTTAAAATAATTTTGCCATTTTTCTCATTAACAGTATCGGCTTTAATAATGCCGCTGATGTTGATGCTTTCGTCTAACAAAGTATTCACGCTCTGTGCGGTGAGTAACACTTGCCCACCATCAGCTGTAATTGTTCCACTGTTGGCTAATGCAGCGATAGCGTTGCCATTTTCATCGTACATCGCCACGTGTGAACCTTGTGGCACCGCGATATTTAATAATTGATTGCCATCGAAATTAAGCGTCGCTTCTGTGCCAGCGCCCATCGCCACCGTGCCTAAATGCGCTGAGACAATTCCCGTGTTTTCAATTTGCGGCGCGAGTAAGGCAACGTAACCGCCATCAGCGCTTAAATTACCGCGATTAATGATAGAAGCTAAATGCGCAGGGTCTTGCGTGAAATGATAATTGCCATTTAAAAAATCTTGGTCGGTGATGTTCAGCGTGCTGGCGAGTAGTCCTGCGGCATTGACTTGCGAACCTTGTCCGAAAATAATGCCGTTGGAATTTAATAACCACAGTTGACCATTCGACGTGACGTGGCCGAGAATTTGCGAAGCGTTGCCGCTGATTCGGTTTAAAGTGACGGCGCTTGCGCCAGGGGTATGAAAATTAACGAACTCATCAGAGGCTACATCAAAATTCTTCCATTGGATGATGGCCTTATTGGTGCTTTGATTGATTTCAGTATCGCGACGATCAGTGCTGGAAATGCTAGCTTCACCTGCGGTCACTTCACCATCGCTCGGGACCGCCAGCGTTGTTGATACGTCTAATATCAAACTCAGAAAAAGAGCTTTACAACCTACCAGCACTTTAGTTCGCATGAGACCTCCGCTTAAGATATAAATAGCCTAGCAGAAATCATAGAAAGCGCAAATACGCAGCCAACTACTCTTCAGAAGCAGAAATATTGGAAGAGTCTGATGCGGTGTTTATTTGCACACCGCTGATGGAATAATTGCTGGTATCTAATACAAAACTCAATTGCACACTATCACCCGTGTTTAATTGCTGTGTCACACTATTTGCCAAACTACTTAAGGTACTGGGCGATAAAACCTGCGATAAAGTAATTCCTTGCGGGCTGGTGCTCACCCATTGATTAAATGAAGTACCACTCGGAATAGTAAAACTACAACTTGCTCCACCGCCGCCTTGCGAGCAACTCTTTTGCGACACTAAACTTTGCAACATGAAATTCTTTTGTGCCGGTGATGCACTCGGCACAGACGCTGACAAACTAGAATTATTCGAATCACTTTGTTCTAGACCACTGGCGTCGCTCGGCGAACCGCTTGGCGGTGTGTAAATATTCTTTGCAACTACTGCCGGATCATTTGCAGGTGTCGCAGCGGGCGTTACAGGTGGTGTTGGTGGAATAGGTGGTGTTGACCCACTTACCGTTAATTCACCAAACGCAGCGGTACTGTCATAATTAGCTGCGTAACCATTGCTCGCATGAGCTGTTCCCGTCATATTAACGGGATATGTGCCATTGGCAGCTGAAGCAGGTACGCCTGTTGATGTGTAACTCACCCCACTTAAACTGATATTGTTAAGCGTATCTTGCGTGAACGCATTACCATAATTTGGATTTGACGCATCCACGAAGTCTGTCACTTGATAATTCGTGCCTGCTATCGGAGTCGGTAAGCTACCTGTATCACCTTGCGTTTTGCTTACGCTAAACGGCGTTGTATCAGGAACCAAATTTAACGTTTCACTGGTACCAAATATATAGCGATTCCCTGTTTGCGAAATAGTGGTTGGATAACTCGTCCCCCAAATCGCTTGATTGCCACTTAATAAGTTACCGAAAGTATTACCCGTTAAATTACTTATATAAAAATTCCAATAGTTACCGGTACCCGTTCCTAAATCAATCGCTGCACTATTACCCGTGTTTTGATTCACAAACTGTTTCGCGATTAAAGTGATGAGTTTATTCGTGATAGCATTGCGTAATGAAATCGTCGGGCTTGTTCCTGTGAAAGTTAAGGTGCCATCGCTGTCATTCACCGTGACATTGCCCTCAGCATTGATATTGTCAACGGTTAAATTATTGCCAGATTGTTGCGTGAGGCTTACGTTGTTACCCGTCAGCGACACCGCACCCCCAAAATTATTGTTGCTGCTCGTTAAATCAATATCATTATTACCGGCGGCCAAGGTCGTCGTTCCTGTTACCACCAAGGGGCCCGCTTCACTGATCCCACCGGCTGAATTGACGGATAAGGCACTCAACTTAGTATTCGTATTGTTGTCTACTTGTGCCAAAGTCATAGCACCACTGCCCGTTGCTATGGTCACCGCACCTGCCGTCACACCCGTGTGGCCTAAGGTTACAGTACCTCCGAAGGTATTGAGATTGCCTAATGAGATAGTATGTGTGCCCGCATCAAAGGCAGAGGTTCCGCTAACATCGAGGATCGAAGCACCTGACTGAGTAATATCACCCGATGCTGTAGCGCTTAAATTACCGCCCACCGTGCTAGCCCCTAAATTTAAAGCTTTATCATTAATCATGGCGACATTGCTGTGCGCACCGGTCACGCTGACCGCGCCGGTAAAATCGCCCTGACTCAAGGAAATTAAATCCGTAGTCCCAGTATTACTGTCGCTCACTGTCGTGGTACCCGTCACCGAAGTAACGCCGCCTACTTGAATCATGCCGTTACTTAACGCTAAATCTAAATTACCACTGATAGTACTGGCATCTAAAGCTAAAGCACTGCTGTCGGTCACGCTGACATTATCGCCCGACACAATTTGTAACAAATTGATGGCATTGTCGCTGTTACTCAAAGTAATATCATGCGCACTGCCTGCCGTGAAGATGGCCTCGCCGCTCACGTTCATGGCGGCAGTTTGCGTAATGGCCGCATTGCTGGTGACATTAAGCGTGTCGGCCGTGATGACACCTAAAATCAAACCGGTGGTATTGGCATCGATCAATTGCACATTTCCACCACTGAGTGCAACTGCGCTATCACCAAAATTATTGCTGCTATTGGTGAGCGTAATATCTTGATAACCAGAAGTTGATGATGTACTGCTATTAGTAAAACTGCTGGGACCGGTTAAGGTTAATGCGCCACTTTGCGTCAGCGCGCCATCGACATTGCCGCCTGCACCGGTGGTCACCGTTAAGCCGGTGGCCCCTAATTCCCCTAAAATTAAAGCGTTGGTATCTTCTAATGTCGTCGCACCCAAACCACTACCTGTGACAGTGCCAAAATCATTGCTGCTGGAATTTAAATTTGTAGTACCTGAATTAGTAATTGTAGTAGTGCCACTTGCTGCAATATTCCCGCCACTTTCAACAATTTCACCGCTGTTTGCTGTTAAACTTAAAGTGCCTGCGGTTAAGGTGCCACTGCTGAAATTAATGGCGTTGCTGCTGGAACCAATCGCAGTGCTGTCATTGGTTAAGCTTACTGTGTTGGTACCGGCATTCACATTGCCTGCAACCGTGAGTGCGCCGGTATTAGTGACAGTGGTATTCGCTGTCACATTTAAAGCGCCACCCAAACTCATCGCGCCTAAACTCAAACCATTGATGTCATCTAATGTTAACGCTCCTAAAGTACCGCTGCCTACAACCGTGGCAAAATCATTGCTGCCATTTAAATTAATTGTTCCCGCTGAAGTCAAGGTCGTGGTGCCGCTCGTCGTAATCGCACCACTACCACTTTCACTAATAGAACTGCCGGTCAGATTGACTGCATGTGAACCCGCGCCAAGTGCTCCGGTTAAACTGAGTGCATGGGTGGCTGTCGCGGTGAAATCACCACTCGCTGTCACCGCGCCTAATTTCAAACCAGTGGTATTCGCATCAGCAATATTAATCGCGCCACCCGTCAGGGCAACTACCAGGTTATTAAAATCATTGGTACTGGTGCCGAGGGTAATATTGCCCGTACCCGTATTAATCGTGGGAGTGCCCGATGAACCGCTGAATTTCAGTGTTTCAAGCAGGATACTACTCGTCGGATTAGTAGTAGCCTGACTTACTGTCGCATTCCCCGTGGTAGTGATATTTAAGTTGGTGAAAGAATCCATCGGTGTGGTGTTGCCGCTGTGGTAAGCCAGACCAAATGTTAAATTGCTGGTGTCATGGACCGTCAGATTAGTTTTTTCGGTGTTGCTATGAGGTGTCGTATTGTCATTGTAAATAAATAATTGACCGATTTGGTTATTGCTGGCATTGAGCGTGACGGTATCAGAGACATTGATGCCTTGTTGATAATTATTTTCTATGTAAACCTTACCGGTACCGGCGTTAATGCCACCGCTTGAACCACTTTGCGTCACGGTGGGGGGCGTGATCGAGCTATCCACAATCAAAAATACATCGCCATTGCCAGCATGTGTATCAATGGTGCCCTGCTGCGTGATATTAGAAGTAGCGCTTAAGCTGACACTGCTGCCTGAACCTGAAGTGCTCAAGGTCGTGCCTGAATTTTGCGTGATGCCGCTACCATTGAAGAGGAAAACCGCGCCTACTGAACTGATATTGTTAAGATGCAAAGCAACATTGTTCTCATTATCTGTAATCGTAATGCCAGAAGTGCCATAAGCAGTCGCTGTCAACGTACCTAATTGGTTAGAAGTATTTGGCAGAGCAATATAAGCACCAGTATCGGCTGAACTTAAACCGGCAGTGAGATCTGTTATTGCTGCAATAATTAAACCTGCTGTTAGACTATACTCCGTCAGCGCGCCATGATCGGCTGTCAACGTCACCGTATTCGCACCCACATTCACGGTGTTATTGAGCGTCAACGCCTGGCTCGCGGTAGCGGTGAAATTGCCGCTGGTGGAAATGGTGCCTAAGTTGAGTCCCGTGGCATTATTGTCAACCACTTGTACCGTGCGACCAGTGAGGTTGAGGAGTCGCCCACCAAAATCATTGTCTGAAGCCATGAGAGTAATATTACCCGTGCCAGCATTGATCGTCGCAGAACCAGAGCTGACAGTTAGCGCTTCCGCCGTATAACTGCCAGCACTATTCAGCTTGGTAACAGCACCATTGGCAGCCGAGGTATCGATATTAAGTTGGTTAAAACTATCTGCGCCGCCTATTGGAGCTGTGCCATAAAATAATCCAAACGCCAGCGAATTATTATTTTTAACCGTCGCATTCACTTGCATGGCATGACCAGCAATATTTTCGAAAGCCAGCTGTTGGAAATTATTGGCACTATTCACATTATCAAAATCGGCTTCCATACTGTAGCCATACCCATCACTCCGCACTTCAACCAAACCATAGTCGCCAGCGCCATCGGAGGTATCAATGTTACCAATGGTATCTTGTGCCACCGTGCCGCTGTAATTGAAATCCAATAACATACCGCCGCCATCGGTCGACACGGCGCCATCCTGATGAATATTGGTGCCGCCCGCTATGGTTTTAAAGCTGACATCACCACCATGGGAGCTGACCGTCGTATCCGCCACTTGATTAAAGCCATGCGCCGCCGTTACATTGACCGCCGCCGCATGCGTATTATCCCCGGCATTCACATTGCCTAAAT
This sequence comes from Gammaproteobacteria bacterium, assembly GCA_013285995.1. Classification (GTDB taxonomy): domain Bacteria; phylum Pseudomonadota; class Gammaproteobacteria; order JABDGN01; family JABDGN01; genus JABDGN01. Next base: position 23,794 of record JABDGN010000014.1, on the reverse strand, counting down.
ACAAGCCTGAACTATCGTTATCAAACAAACTAAAACCGCTGAGCAAACCTGCGCCGCCGGCACTCACGGTGTTTTGATTAAAGTCGTTATTATTTAATAAGGTAACGCTACCACTTTGCCCAGTCGCAATATCAAAACTTGCGGTGTTAGCGCCTGCGATGCCGGACGTCATGTCAATGGTGGTACTGGCCGCTTGAGTGACATCACCACTGGCTGTCAGCGTAAGATTGCCATCCGCTATGATATTACCTAAAGCCAGGCCACTGGTATTGCCATCAACGGCTGTAATACTGTTACCACTACCATCAATACCATAGGCTGTCGCAGAAAGCGTACCAAATTTATTTGAACTATTTTCCAAATCGATATAAGCATTAGTATCATCTGCTGATGAACCTGCCGTCAAAGTGGTCGCGCTAGCAACAATCGAACCCTGGCCAACATCATCCGTAATCGCACCATGTTCTGCAGTCAACTTGACAGTTCCAGTACCGGCATTCACAGCACCATTCACCACTAAGGAGAAGTTTCCTCCTGAATTGGTATTGAGATCGGTGAGTGAGATATCGCCATTGTTGGCCGAGGTATTAAGACTCGTGATGAGCAAGTTAGAGGCTGTTCCACCCGACTTTCCACTGTCAACCAAAGTAATATTTTGTGCGCTGGAAGTTCCCGTCGTAGTGGCGGTAATGCTGCTCATCTCGTTTAAGGAATTTTCCAGATCAATCGCACCATTTGCTGATAATGTAGTTGCTGCAGCTTTGATAGAACCTGTGTGACTACCGCCATCGGTAATCGAACCCCCAGCCGCCGTTAAACTAACGAATCTACTGCCTCCATCTGCATTCACAGCACCTGCCACGACTAATGCGGATCCCAAATCGTTGACTGAGATACCAACACCGGCAGCACTACCAGAACTAAGATTCGTGAGGGTCAACGGAGTCGCAACGCTATTCACCAGTCCACTATCGACCAAGGTAATGCGTCCTGTGCTTGAGCTAGCGGTAATGTTGTGCATACTGTTTGACGTATTTTCCAAATCAATATTGCCATGCGCCGTTAAGGTGGTAGAGGTTCCGGCGATGATAGAACCGGTGTGACCGACGCCATCGGTCAGGGTACCTGCTCGCGCGGTCAGTGACGTCGCCGCTGCACTCGTGATAGCGCCCACCACCAAACCGGTGTTGTTATTATCCGTCAAGTTAAGGTTATTCCCGCTTAATGTCACCGCTTGATGACCAAAATTATTGCTGATATTGGTGAGTGTAATATCTTGATAACCGGAAGTGACAGACGTACTGCTATTCGTAAAACTACTGGGACCGGTAAGCGTCAACACGCCGCTTTGAGTCAACGCACCCGTAACATTGCCACCCGCACCTGTTGTCACTGTTAAGCCACTGGCACCTAGGGTGCTTAAAATTAAAGCGTTGGCATCCTCTAAAGTCGTTGCACCTAAACCGCTGCCCGTGACAGTGGCAAAATCATTCGTGCTTTGATTTAAAGTGGTGGTGTGTGCATTGCTGATGGTTGTCGTGCCACTCGCTACAATATTGCCGCCACTTTGATTAATGTTACCGCTCGCTACGGTTAAATTCAGTGCCCCTGCTGTTAAAGTGCCACCCGTTAAGCTAATGGCATTGTTACTCGAAGTGATAGCGGTACTGCTGTTATTTAAGCTAACACTGTTAGCACCCGCATTGATATTGCCAGCGACACTCAACACACCCGTATTCGACGCGCTACTACTATTGGCGGTGAGTGACACATTGCCACTGGCGGTGATAGCATTACCGACGGTTAGATCATGCTTGGCTAGTGCGGTTAAGGCGCCGCTGCTCACGGTGCCTAAGCTTAATCCCGTGTTATAGTTATCGGCAATATTAATCGTGCCCCCGGCGCTTAAAGTCACCACTTGATGACCAAAAGTATTGCTGAGGTTGCTGAGCGTAATATCCTTAGCACCCGCCGTTGATAAAGTACTGCTATTGGTAAAACTGCTGGGGCCGGTGAGTGTCAACACGCCGCTTTGAGTCAACGCACCCGTGACAGTGACGCCATTTCCTGTCGTGACCGTTAAAGCGCTTGCACCTAAGTTGCCTAAAATTAAACTATTAAGATCCTTTAAAGTCGTCGCACCTAAGCCGCTGCCTGTCACAGTAGCAAAATCATTTGTGTTGGCGGTTAAGGTGGTGGTGCCGGAATTACTCAACGTGGTGACGCCACTCGCGGCAATATGGCCGCCGCTGGTGCTTTGATTAATATTACCGCTCGTTACGGTTAAATTCAGCGCGCCTGCAATTAAGGTGCCGCCGGTTAAACTGATGGCATTGGTACCTCCGCTCGTTGTGCTATTGTTTCTTAAACTAACGCTGTTAGCGCTGGCATTAATATTGCCGCCTACAGTTAGCACACCGGCGTTTAAAGGAGACGATGTATTGGCGGTCAGTGATACATCACCCGTTGCGGTTATGCCGCTGCTGGCCGTTAAACCGGCTTCGGCTGTCGCCGTTAAGGCGCCGCTGCTCACCGTGCCTAAGCTTAATCCCGTGCCATTGCTATCGGCAATATTAATCGCGCCCCCGGCGCTTAAAGTCACCGCTTGATGATCAAAATTATTGCTGGTATTAGCTAAGGTGATGGCTTTATCGGCTGCGGTTGCAGAAGTACTGCTATTGGTAAAACTGCTGGGGCCGGTGAGTCTCAAGATGTCGCTTATGTCGCTTTGGGTAATTGCGCCACTATTGGCATGCGTGGTCGCTGTCGTCACCGTTAAACCACTCGCGCTTAATGTCCCTAAAATTAAAGCATTGACATCCTTTAAAGTCGTCGCACCTAAGCCGCTACCGGTAACAGTGGCAAAGTCATTGCTGGTGCTATCTAAAGTGATAGTGCCGCCCGTTAAAGTGGTGGTGCCGGTAGAGGTAATACTACCGCCGTCTTGTACGATATTGCCAGAAGCCGTGGATAACGTTAAATCGCTTGCCGTGATGCTGTTCTCAATATTCAACATGGTACCCGTACCCGCGGTACTACTGTTGATGAGCGTGACGCTTTGACCCGTCGCGGTTAATGTACCGGCGGCATCTAATAGACCGGTATTAGATGTGGTGGTGTTGGCAGTAACAGAAATCGGTCCGGTGGCTGTCAGCGAACCGATGTTCAAGCCATTAACATCTTTTACAGACACGCTTCCCAAGCTGCCACTGCCGATCATAGAATAAAAATCATTCGCCGTATTAGTCAAGGTAATATTATTGTTGGAGCCACCCGTGAGTGTCGTGGTTCCGCTCACCACTAACGCTTCTGCTTGGGTAAGATTGCCGCTGCCTGCGAGCGTAATACCTAAATTTTGTGCGACCGTCGTGGCCCAGGCTAAGGCTAAATCATCGCCTGACACATTGTTGAATTGCACGGAACCCACGGTATTAATAGTACCGGTACCATCACCGTCTTGGGCACCGCTAATCGTTAAGGTTTTACCTGCAATCGTACTTAAGGCAACGTTATTATTGAGTGATACAGTTGCACCCGCCAGCGTAATATTGCCGGTGCTGCTATCGAGAATCTGATTGACGTCTACAGTCCCGCCACTCGTGACGCTGATATCGCCGCTAAAATCAAAGCTAGCAGAATTATTAATAAGGTTAACATCACCGTTCTGATTATTCACATCCAGGCTCGCGCCATTAGGGCCGGAGACCGAAAAAATCAACATGGCAAGTCCGTTGCCCGAACCCATCAAGGTAATATTACCTCGACTGCTGCCATCACTCGCCTTAATATTCATGCTGATAAAGTTGCCGTCAATATCGGCGGCAGCGCTATTGTTCAAAGTGATGTCGCCACCGGCGGTCGTGAAAAAGAGATTCGTACCGCCTAGAATTTGATTGCTGCTGTCATTTAAATTAATGGCGCCACTGCCACCGGTGCTGACGGAAAAACCATTCGGACCATTAGCCCGCGTGGTGATGGTACCCGCCGTTTGCGTGATATCGCCAGCCTGAGATGTCAACACCAGGTCATTGTCTGATGAGCCTCCACCATCCAGATTGCCCGCTAAACTAATTCCCCCGCCAGCTGTACCATTGTCAGTTAAAGAAATAGTCGCACCATCCGTGTCACTGCCTGCATCGGTGGTATCAATACCGGCTGAACCCACCATCAAAGTACCGGTGCCACTGCCATCCGCATTGCTGATCACAGAAACAGCACCGCCGTTCGTTGTACCCGTTACCGTGAGCCCATTCACATCTTCAAGCGCCACGCCCGCGCCGCTTGCCGAGGCGGTAAAATTAACGGTGCCAAAATCATTGCTGCCATTACTTAAATTAATTCCACCGCTTCCACCTGCTGTCAAGTTAGTTGTCGCGGCAATAATCGAACCCGTGCCACTGTCATCGGTAATCGCACCGTGTTGCGCCGTTAAATTGACAGTCGCATTGGGTGTACCACTGGGAGTTGCATCACTGGTTCCAATCAGTGCCGCATCTAAAATAATCGAACCATATGCATCAAGCGTTAAGCTATTTCCCGAGCTCCATGCCACATCGTTGCTCACCGTGATATTGCCAGAATCACCGCTAGCCCCCCCTGTTTGGATCGTGATGTTATTACTTGCTAAATTATTTTCTAAGGTTGTCGTATTAACATAGGAAGGCTCAACCGCTGAGTTACCTGAATCAAATGTCGTGTTGCCACCATTCCACCCACCACTGCTATCCGATTGACTGCTAGTAATGTCAATATCATAAGGATCCAATAACCAGGTTCCATTTTTACCCTTCCGGGCACGGGTACTGACATTGCCGGTTCGCGAATTCAAATAATGGCCTGAGGTTTCAATAAATCCGCCATCGCCACTTTGCGTCGCGGTCGCTTGCAATGCCACGGTTGAATCGATGACCGTTTGCTGTGCTTCAATGGCGTTTAGATCATCTTTATCCCAACCCACATGAATTTGTCCACCACCAGCGGCCCCACTGGCATTGATACTGGTGTTATTAAATAACCCAACATTTTGTCCCAACACTTCGACACTGCCGCCCTTTTCATTTGTGTTTAAACCTTGCGCACTGATTTGCGCGTTATCTAAAATCGTGTTGCCACTGGCGGTTAAAATAATTTTGCCTTTCGCTTCACTCACTGTATCGGCTTTGATGATGCCGGTGATATTGATGCTTTCGTCTAACAAAGTATTCACGCTTTGTGCGTTCAACAATACTTGTCCGCCATCAGCTGTAATTGTTCCACTGTTCGATAAGGCTGCAATCGCATTGCCATTTTCATCGTACATCGCGGTGTGTGAACCTTGCGGCACGGCGATATTTAATAATTGATTGCCATCGAAATTGAGTGTCGCTTCTGTGCCAGCTCCCATTGCGACGGTTCCTAAATGCGCTGAAACAATGCCGGTGTTTTCAATTTGCGGCGCGAGTAAGGCAACGTAACCGCCATCAGCGCTTAAATTACCGCGATTAATGATAGAAGCTAAATGAGCAGGGTCTTGGATGAAATGATAATTGCCATTTAAAAAATTTTGGTCGGTGATGTTCAGCGTGCTGGCAAGTAATCCCGCTGCATTGACTTGTGAACCTTGCCCAAAAATAATGCCATTGGAATTTAATAACCACAGTTGACCATTGGAGGTAACGTGGCCAAAAATTTGTGAAGCGTTGCCGCTGATTCGGTTTAAAGTAATGGCGCTTGCACCAGGGGTATGGAAATTAACCGATTCATTTTGTGCAACATTAAAACTTTGCCATTGGATAATCGCTTTTTGTGAAGTTTGATTGATTTGCGTCGTAGTGGTGGTGCTGGAATTTTCACCGCTGATAGTCGCGCTACCCGCTGTAACGGTGCCATCTTCAGGCGCCGCTAAAGTGGGCAAAGCATCAAAGCTAAAGCCTAAAATGATTGCCTTACACACCGCCAGCGTTTTGACCCGCATGAGACCTCCTTGTAAAACGAATTTTATAAGCCTAGCAGAAATTAGAAGTTTTGCCAGTGAGCGAGCATAACGCTTACACCAAAATATCTTGTACAGAAAAATTTGCATTCTGTTTTTTTTCAGCCATACTTGATTGTTTTCGCTCAATAGGAAAAGCTATGGATGCACAATCTACGTTTAATGTCTTTCTTCAATTAACTAGAAAAACTGAAGAGCTGCGCGGCTTTATTCAAAATATGACAACCTATCTGTCATACGAATCAGAAACTCACCTTCCACCTTTCGCTACAGAAAGTCAATTCATCGCTGGATTAACACAAAACATGACACAACGATATGCAAACTTGGGTAATTCTGTAATAAATGAGCGCTCAGAAGAAAAAGCACTCTTTCTGTCAACACTAAAATTTCTTTATAAATGGTATTGGGTTGCCGAACAAAAAATTCTTGCCGTAACAGAAAAATACTTTTCTACGCCTCCATACAATGCGCAACTTCTTCAAGAAGAATTTAAAACACTTTATGACATCGTTTATAATCTTCTCCCTATATTGACTGCGGACAAGCAAAGTCATCATGTATTTTGTGCTGATATGAAATTAGAAATATTTTCATCCTCCTCACTACTACGGCAATTACATATTTTAAGACAGCAATGGTCCACAGTTCTTCATCCTTCAGTTTTGCCATCTGCAACTCAACTTTCAGACTGCGAATCATCCCCTGTTGCTACAAATGGCAAGCGTCAACGCTACTCTGGTAGTGAAGGATGGCCTGGCAAAGAAACTGTCCAACCTCCTTTTTTGTCACCATCAACCACTCATTCGCTTCCTCTGCCTAATATTGCTGTCATGCATTTAGGTTCGCCACGCAAATCTCCCTCTCCTTCGCCTTCGCCTTCTCATGTTTCATCGCAATCAGAGTATCACGAAGCATTTAATACTTCACCACCTAGCAGGCCGTCTCATTCTTTACCTCCTGAACAAGCAGGTTTTTTATCTGATCAGGCCTTCCCAGAGTCTCCGCCACAAATATCACAAGCGCAGTTCGCCATTGGTTTAATAAGCCCCATAGATAAACAACATCAACATCAACATCAACATCGTCCTTTGCAAAGAAGACGACGCACTGGGCAAAGAAAAGCTTTATTTCCAAGGCATTCAGGGCCAGAAAGCGTCGCTGATAGCAGCTCGGATCCTAACTTTTTCTCAGATCCTGAAAGACCACTACAATCGCCAGATTCTTTGTTTAGAGCAAGTTATGGAAGTCACAATCCATTCCAAGCACCCCATGCTTCTCTAGGATATCAAGGCTCTGGTTCAGGATATGGAGGTTACAGTCCGCTACGCAGTCCCTCCTCTCATTTTTCACCAACAGGAAAAAGAGGAAACGGCTCAGGAATAGAATCAGGCAGTGATTTTTAAATTCTTGTTGCTAGTTGCTGGTCTAGAAAACGCAATTTTCTAGACCATGTATATGCCACCATTCACTTGAATGGTTTCACCGGTTACATAGGCAGCGCCATCGGAGGCGAGGAAGGCAACGACGGCAGCCACTTCCTCTGGCTGACCGATGCGTTGGAGAGGAATTGCTTCGATAATTTTCGCTTGATAATCCGCAGGAAGATGATCAGTCATATCGCTTTTAATAAAACCTGGTGCGACAACATTGACAGTAATATTGCGACTAGCAATTTCTTTGGCGAGCGCTTTACTAAAACCTAATAAACCGGCTTTACTCGCTGCATAATTCGCTTGGCCGGGTAAGCCCATGCAACCCGACACTGAACCGATGCTAATGATGCGGCCCCAGCGCGCTTTCATCATACCTTTCAAACAGGCTTTACTCATGCGAAATACGCTGGTCAAATTAGTTTGGATAATGTCATCCCACTCTTCATCTTTCATACGCAATAAAATATTATCGCGCGTGATGCCGGCGTTATTGACTAAAATTGTCGGCGTGTGTTGCTTTTCATCTACTTGTTTAAATAAATTTTCAATCGATGCTTTGTCAGCGACATTCAACACTAAACCATAACTGTCAGAAAAATTTTCGGCGTGTAAATATTCGGTGATCGCTTGCGCGCCCGTTGCAGAAGTCGCAGTGCCAATCACTAGACAATCTTGTTTTGCTAAAGCCAAGGCAATGGCTTTACCAATGCCGCGGCTCGCGCCAGTGACGAGGGCAATTTTTTTAATGCTTGATTCACTCATGAAAGTTTCTCCTCTATCATAAAATTTTCAAATCCCCCCTGCCCCCTTTTTCAAAGGGGGGATCCTGCAATTAAATTCTTACTCTAATTTCCCCCTTTGAAAAAGGGGGATTAAGGGGGATTTTTACGGGCTTAAGCTCTGAGTCCTTTTCTGGAAATCTACAATGCAGCATTCAAACTCGCCGGATCATAAATCGCCAAATGCTGTAAACTTTTTTCGATGCGTTTATTTAACCCCAATAATACTTTACCAGGGCCACATTCGATAAAAGTCGTTACACCTTGTGTAGCTAAAAAATTAATCGTTTCCGTCCAGCGCACCGGTGAATAAAGTTGCTTCACTAAAGCGGCTTTAATTTCTTCAACGTCCGTTGGCATGGCCACATCGACATTATTAACAACCGGAATTTTAGGCGCATTGAAATGGATACTTTGCAATACCACAGCTAAACGCTCTGCCGCAGGGCGCATCAGTTCGCAATGCGAAGGGACGCTGACTGGTAAGTTGATTGCTAATTTCGCGCCGCTGGTTTTGGCTAAAACGATAGCACGTTCTACTGCTTCGCGCTGCCCCGCAATCACGATTTGCCCGGGCGAATTAAAATTGGCGGGTTGAACGACTTGGCCTTCCGCGGCTTGCGCACATACTGCTGTCAACGGCGCTTCTTCTAAACCAATAATCGCCGCCATTGCACCCGTGCCACTCGGCACCGCTTGCTGCATAAATTCGCCGCGCTGCTCCACTAATTTTACTGCAGTTTTAAAATCTAAAGCGCCAGCACAAACAAGTGCCGTGTATTCACCTAAACTGTGACCCGCTAGAAAACTCGGTGTTTTACCACTTTTTTCTTGCCACACCCGCCACACCGCGACACCCGCGGCTAATAAAGCCGGTTGCGTGTGTTGAGTGGAATTTAATTTTTCTTCGGGACCGTGTTGCGTAAGAACCCACAAATCATAGCCTAAAGCTTCTGAAGCTTGCGCAAATGTTTCCTGCACAAGCGGATACTGCGTCGCTAATTCGCTTAACATGCCTACACTTTGCGAACCTTGACCGGGGAAGACTATCGCTAACATATAACATCTCCAGATAAGAATTTGAAAGTTTAAAATCCCCCCTGCCCCCCTTTTTAAAAGGGGGGGGATCCCTGCGATTAAAAAAGGAGAAAACTGCAAATTCATCTCCCCCACCTCTCATCCCTTAGTGTGGTGATTTTTCTTTGCGTCAAAGAAGACAGTGGGGTATTGAACACAAACTCTCAACAGCATGGATGCTGTTGTGAAGCCTACAGGGACGTATTCACGGCGTGTTTGTGGGCAATGCCCCACTGGCTTCCAGCAAAGAAAAATCACCACCGAACTAAAACTGAACCCCATGCCATACCGCCACCAAAGGCTTCCATCAATACTAAATCACCGGCTTTAATTTTGCCTTGCTGTACAGCATGATCCAGCGCCAGTGGCACCGAAGCAGCAGAAGTATTGGCATGTTGATCCACCGTTGCGATCACGCGCTCCATCGGTAAATCTAAACGTTTCGCAATCGCTTGAATAATACGTAAATTCGCTTGATGTGGCACTAACCAATCAATATCGGCACGCGTCATATTATTCGCGTTTAACGTTTCATCGATAATGTCACCTAAATGACCCACCGCTAATTTAAACACTGCATTGCCTTCCATTTGAATAAACGCGTTGGCAGGTTTCGTGGCCGGATGTTCACCAAATAATAATCCCGTGTGTTCACCCGCTGCATGCAAGTGTGTGGAATAAATACCCGGCGCATCGCTGGCACTCAATACTACAGCGCCCGCACCATCACCAAATAAAATACAGGTGCCACGATCTTGCCAATCGATATAACGACTGATCGATTCACTGCCAATCACTAAAGCATGTTTAGCGCCACCGGTGCGAATAAAACGATCCGCAATGCTGGTGGCATACACAAAACCAGCGCAGGCAGCGGCGATATCAAACACAGGGCATTGATTATTAATTCCGAGCGCTTGTTGCAGATAACACGCAGTGCTGGGAAAGGTTTTATCAGGTGAGCAGGTGGCGACAATAATTAAATCGATTGCTTTCGCATCCAAGTGAGCTGCGGCTAAGGCACGACGAGCAGATTCTAAAGCCATCGAAGTAGTGCTTTCATCACCACTGATAACATGCCGCTGTTTAATGCCGGTGCGCGAAACGATCCATTCATCGCTAGTCTCGATAGTTTTTTCCAAATCGAAATTAGTGATGATTTTTTTTGGCAAACAACTGCCAGTACCAACAATTTTAGAAAAAATTTGTTTCATACGGGGGAGATATCCTTTAAAATTTTAGCAATTTGAGCGCCAATCAAGTGCGGAATATTTTTTTCTACTTCGCGTACTGCTTCGCTAATTGCATGCGCATAACCTTTAACATCAGCACTGCCATGACTTTTGATCACGATGCCTTGCAAGCCTAATAAACTTGCGCCATTATAACGACCGGGATCAAATTGTCGTTTGATATTGCGCAATACCGGTGCCGCAATCAGCGCGGCAAGTTTAGTCATAAAATTGCGGGTGAAATTTTCTTTAATGCGTTGCGCCATCATTTTCGCAATGCCTTCACTGGCTTTTAACGCAATGTTGCCGGCAAAACCATCGCAGACGATCACATCCACAATGCCCTTGTAAATATCATCGCCTTCAACAAAACCAACGTAATTAATTTCTTTTAAATTAGTTAATAATTCAGCGGTTTCTTTTACTAAAGCATTGCCTTTAATTTCTTCCGCACCGATATTGAGCAACGCAACTTTAGGCGCGGGAATATTATCGACTGCAGAAACCAAGCTTGAGGCCATCACGGCAAATTGCAGCAATTGTTGTGCAGTGGAATCGACATTCGCACCTAAATCCAACATATAAGAAAAACGCTCGCCTAAAGTAGGCAGTGCGGAAATAATCGCGGGGCGATCAATGCCTGGTAAAGTTTTTAAAACGAATTTGGAAGTAGCCATCAAAGCGCCGGTGTTACCTGCGCTGACACAAGCTTGCACCACGCCTTCTTTCACCAAATTAATGGCTACCCGCATGGAGGAATCTTTTTTATTGCGCAAGGCAAGCGCGGGCGATTCATCCATCGCGACGATTTCAGTAGCGGGATGAATAGTATAACGATCGGTAGGTAATTTGTGCTTTTGTACGAGGGGAGTCAATACATCCGCTTGACCCACTAACACCAAGTGCAAATCAGGATGGTATTGTAAAGCACGTTTAGCGGCGGGGACGATCACGGTCGGGCCGTGATCGCCACCCATTGCATCAAGACCAATGCGGATCATCGAGCTTAAGCAGCCTCGGCATCGTCAGCTACTGCTTTTTGAGCAATGACTTGACGGCCTTTGTACATGCCATTGGGGCTGATATGGTGACGCAAATGCGTTTCACCAGTCGTTTGATCCACGCTTAAGGTTTTGCCGGTTAAAGCATCGTGCGCGCGGCGCATTTTCGCTTTCGAACGAGATTTACGGGTTTGTTGAACTGCCATTTTTTTAACTCCTACTTTTGATACTTCACGTAACTATAAATTGTGGTTTCTAACACAGCGCCTTTTGAGCCATATTAAATTTTTTTCACTCACCATATGAATAACTATGCTATCGTGAAAAAAATCTAATCTGACTCAAAATGCTTGGTTATAACTTCACAATTTATAGTCACGTGAAGTATATTTTTTTAAAACTTCAAAGAGATGCGATTTAATGGGATCTGCATCTTGCTTTTCATTCGGTAATTTAACCGAACATTCTGCCTCATTGTGCATCGGCACTAAGGGCAAACTTAATAATAATTCTTCCTCGACTACATCCAAAATATTCAGTGAATCTGCTTGCATCAAGCAAGGTTCATATTGCGCTGGTAACTCGTCGGCTTGAGTTTCGCTCTTAACCGGGCTCCATATCACTTGCGCATCCACCGGATAAACCATCGCTTTGAAACAACGCTGACACAGCAGAGGCAATCGGGCGCGAATTTTACCATAAATTACGATGAAATTCTCAGTATCTTGGGTAAAATTTAATTCAACCTCGGCTTCTTCTGCATGCACCTCATGCAAACTAAATAGCAAACGCGGCATGTCAGCCAAGCGTAAGTGGCCGCTGAGGCTCGCTTGTTGTTCGCTTAAGCGTGCGGGAATAATGCTTTGGGGAAGAGAATTTGACATGCACGCATAGTAATTCTCTTCCCAAAAGATGTCAATGCACGTCTTGATTACGCAGCTGATACAATATAAGAATTAATCTTCCAAGGCTTACTATGAATCAAAATGACATAAAAAAAGATGTACTCAACACTTTAACAAACATTGTTGGCAAAAGATATGTGCTAACCAATGAAGCCGCAACGCGTGCTTATCGTAAAGGCTTTCGCTTCGGCGAAGGAAAAGTATTGGCTGTTGTACAACCTGCGAATTTGTTGCAACAATGGAATTTACTCAAAGCTTGTCACGCGGCCAATATCATTGTGATTATGCAAGCCGCTAATACGGGGCTGACGGGTGGTTCAACGCCAGACGGTGATGATTACGATCGTGAGATAGTCATCCTTAACACTTTGCGTATGAATACGATTCAAGTGATCAAGCAAGGTCAACAAGTGATTTGCTTGCCCGGTGCAACGCTGGATCGATTAGAAAAAACGTTAGCCCCCTTGGGACGTGAACCTCATTCAGTGATTGGCTCTTCCTGCATTGGAGCCTCGGTCATCGGAGGAGTTTGCAATAATTCAGGAGGGGCCTTGGTGCATCGCGGCCCCGCTTACACAGAAATGTCGATCTTCGCCTGCGTTAATGCCGCCGGTGAATTGCAATTAGTGAATCATTTGGGAATTCAACTGGGTAATACGCCTGAAGAAATATTGGCAAAACTTGAGCAAGGTGTTTACAGTGAAGCAGATATTTTAATGGATGCGGGCGCTGGTTCAGATCATCATTATGTCGAACAGGTGCGTAAAATTGATGCGGATACTCCCGCGCGTTTTAATGCGGATCCACAACGCTTACATGAAGCAGCAGGTTGTGCGGGTAAACTCATTATATTTGCAGTACGACTCGACACCTTTCCTATCGAAAAAAACACTACGGTTTTTTATGTGGGAACCAATGATCCCACTGAATTTTCTGCTATTCGCAGTCATATATTGCGTGACTTCACCCATTTGCCGATTGCGGGTGAATATTTACATCGCGATGCTTTTGATGTGGCAGAAAAATATGGTAAAGATGCTTTTCTATTGATTAATATTTTGGGAACTAAAAAATTACCCGCCTTATTTAAATTGCAAAGTAGATTTAATGCGTTGTTTGATCGACTTAAAATTTTTCCAAACAATATGAGCGATCGTATTATGCAAGCCTGTAGCAAATTATTCCCAAATCATTTACCATCACGTATGAAAGAATATCGCAACCGCTTTGAGCACTATTTGATGTTAAGAATCTCCGCCGCTGGTTTACACGAAGCCCGCGATTTTTTAAAAAATTATTTTGCTCAGGCGAGCGGCGATTATTTTGAGTGTAATTCAGCAGAAGGAGAAAAAGCTTTTTTACATCGCTTCGTTACCGCAGGAGCTGCAGTCAGAATGCGTGCGGTATGTGGTAAAAAATTTGGCGGATTAGTTGCATTGGATATCGCGCTAAAACGTAATGAAAAAGCTTGGGTCGAAAAACTCCCACCCGAAATCGAGCAAGCTTTGGCAAAGAAAATTTACTATGCACACTTTTTTTGTCATGTGTTCCATCAAGATTATTTATTAAAACCAGGTTATGACCCGATAGAAATTGAGCATAAAATGTGGCACGTGTTAGATCAACGTGGCGCAGAATATCCGGCCGAGCATAATGTGGGGCATTTATATCATGCCAAGCCTAATCTGCAACATTTTTATCGCGAATTAGATCCGCACAATTGTTTTAATCCCGGCATTGGTCAAACTTCAAAGTTAAAAAATTGGACATAATCTCACCTATGAAAACACTCGTCCTCGGTTCCAGCTCTCCCTTCCGTAAAAAATTATTAGAGAAATTGCAAATTCCGTTTCTAACGGCTTCGCCGGACATTGATGAAACGGCTTTGCCAAATGAAACTGCTGAGCAATTAGTTCGTCGCTTAAGCATTGCAAAGGCTCAAGCCGTCGCAAAAAAATACCCGGATGCTTTAATCATCGGTTCTGATCAAGTGGGGGTGGTGAATGGAGAAGTTTTTGGCAAACCTTTAACGCATGAAAATGCCGTTAAACAATTGCAAACCATGAGCGGCAGTGTTTTATGCTTTTACATCGGCTTGTGTTTACTCGATGCAAAAAGCGGTGAACAACAAGTGTGTGTAGAAACTTTTACAGTAAAATTACGTGAATTAAGTTTAGCAACGATTGAAAATTATTTGGCGAAAGAGCAACCCTATCAATCGGCTGGTAGCATTAAAGCCGAGGGCTTAGGAATTGCTTTGTTTGAAAGCACGCAAGGTAATGATCCGAATGCTATTATTGGTTTGCCTTTGATTCAGCTAGTTACAATGCTGAAAAAGGTGGACGTAGAAATTTTATAATTTTACCGTCATCACTGCGAAGGCGGGAAGTAGGTCGGTTTACGAGAGCTTGACATAAGTCAAGCGAACAAGCCGACATCAATTTCGGCGTCGGCTTGTTCATTTCGCCTAACGGCGAAACTCTTGAAGCCGACCTACTCTCTGGATAATTGCTGCGCAATTTCCGGGATGACGCATTACAGCCCCTTAAACTCTGCCTTTCGTTTTGCCAAAAACGCACGCACGCCTTCTTTAAAATCATCACTCTGCGCACATTTTGTAAATGATTTTTCTTCTAGCTCTAATTGTTCGCTTAAGGAATTGTCTCCGGTTTGATTGATCAATTGTTTCATTTCCGCAAAAGCTAAGCTTGCGCCTTTAGCCAATTTTTGCGCGTATTTTTCAGTTTGCGTATTTAATTCTGCTTCCGGCACTACCCAATTAATCAAACCCATTTCTTGCGCAGTTTGTGCGTCAAATAATTCAGAGAATAAAGCCAATTGCATGGCTTTTTTAGTGCCGACTAAACGCGGTAAAAAATACGATGCACCGCCATCGGGGCTGATGCCGAGCGCACCGTACGCTAAAGTAAATTTAGTCGTATCCGCTGCAATGACCAAATCACAGGCCGCCATAAAACTCATACCAATCCCAGCCACCGATCCATGCACGCTGGCTAACACAGGTTTCGACATGGTTTGTAAATTCAGCACGGTTTGTTTTACATACGGCATCATCACCGAAACTTGATCCGCCATTTCATCCAAATGCTGACTAAAAAATTGAATATCACCACCGGCCATAAACATCGCTCCATTGCCACGCAATAATACCGCGCGAATAGTGGGATCATTTTTTACGGTTTCCGTTGCTTCAGCAAACGCTTGCGCTAATTCTAAATTATACGAATTCATCGCTTGCGGGCGATTGAAGCTGAGGGTGGCAATAGAATTGTTGATTTCTAATAAAATAGTTTGGTTCATGTTGTCTCCGGAATGTAGGTCGCGTAATATCCAATAATCAGACAATGGGAAGGAAACTTTTAAACTCAATTTCCCCTGATTTAAACGCCAAACACAATTGACCTCTTTCAGGTAATAAAACAGATTTACTAAAAAAATTACTCGCAACATCAATCTGTTTCACAATTTGCCTCTCTTGATTTATTATCAATATTACCTCTTTACACGTTATAATTCCATACTCGTTAAACACGGCAAAATTAACAAAGCGATTGGCAGCTTCTATTCGGCAGGGATTTTGATCTGTGACAACCGCTTGAGTGCTATTATAAAAATAACAGTCATCTTCCTCATTAACTATGATATAAGCGTTCGGGGATAGCTGATACGTTTTCTTGATAGCCGCTTCTCCTAGTGCCTCCGGCGGAAAAGTACTATAGATTGTTGGTTGCATAGTATTTAGATTCAGTGTGCTGAGTGTGTAAGCATCATTGTAAAAAATAAACGCCTTTACTATTTCGGGAGTTGCGGCATCAACGTGCATTCCATACATTTCGTACTTGAGAAGTGTCAACGATATAGGTCCTTGCGAGAGCAGTCCGTTGATGTTCCAAATATAAGTAATATCGTGAAAACTGGCGATTAACTGCCTTGATGTCGTAAAAAGACCCACCAAAATATATGGCTCCTTTAACGGCCGGGCTAATTGCAAAGCTTCTTCATTGACCAGTTTCCAGCATTGTCGGGTTCTCCAATCGTAAACACAAAGCGATTCAAACTCCTGGTCAGTATAAATAGCAAATACCATTTGTTGATGAGCGGGTATTAAAACAGCTTCTTTTACAAAAGTAGTGGCGGGATCACTCATTGGATCAGTTACATAAACAGCGGTATTGACCATATGCAGCTCGCATAATTGAAATCCAGGTAGATGGCTCATATCAAAAAGTTTGATTTGGTCCTGAGCAATACTTATTAAGAGTGGTCCGTTATCCGATCCTAATACCTCAAATAAAAAGTTAACTGGTCTGTAATTTCCGCGATCATTCAATTTATGTTCAGCTATCAAACGTCGTTGCCCATTATCCGGAGAAATACTGACTATTTTTCCACTGTGTTCTCCCGCCAATAAAAAATGGGAATCTTGTATTTTTACAGGTAAAAAGCAAGTGGTCATTCGCCGAGAAGGTCCTTCAGGTTTATATCGTTTAGATGCACCTTTAACGCTATAATCAGATGAAGGAGCTCTTTTCCCCAACCCATAAAATTGAAAAGTAGGCGGCGTCAATACCGGAAAAGGAGGCGCAGACGGCACCGGAAAAGGAGGCGCAGACGGCACCGGAAAAGGAGAAGCAGACGGCACCGGAAAAGGAGGCGCAGACGGCACTCGAAAAGGAGGCGCAGACGGCACTCGAAAAGGAGGCGCAGACGGCACCGGAAAAGGAGGCGCAGACGGTGGCGGAAAAGGAGAAGCAGACGGTGGCGGCACAAAAGCAAATGCAGCTCTTTCCGGGCGTTGTGCTTGCGGGGTTGCTAACTGTCGGCCACTAAATCCAGGCATACCAGCCGTTGGTCCACGCCTATCTCTTCTGCCTTGTGGGCCCGCGTCCGATGATCCCAAAGAAAACTGTCTCGGTGGAGACTGTATGTCTACAGAAAGTTTATCAATCACCTCTTGTTGATCAGAAGTGCAAACAGATTTAAGTCCCTGCAACTTGCTCAATACTACATTTATATCATCACCATCCAGTGCATTGAGCAATAGCTGTTGTACTGCTGGTGGAAAACTAAAATTGATAGCAGCTCTATTCGCCACATAACTAATCTGAACAATGGGATTTTCTATCATGATCGCCTCAATTTTAAAGATATTTTTTAACAAAAAGAATTCAATCCGGAAAAGTGTAGCCTAATTTCTTCATGCTACAAATGAAACATTTTAGCTAGAGACAACTTAATATGTTGAAACATGCTTATTTCTCTTATTATTATTTTTGTTTAATGAGTGTCATCCCATCGCCAGTTGGTATTATCGAAATATCCACTCGCGGATCTTGATACACATGCTGATTAAACTTTCGAATTGCCCGCGTGGTATTATCCTGATTCGCTGGATCGGCAACATAACCTTTCCATAAAGTATTATCAACCACTATAACACCCTTTGGTTCCAGTAATTGCAAACTCAACTCATAGTAAGCAATATAATTAGGTTTATCGGCATCAATAAAAATAAAATCAAATGGCTCAACTTTATCGGTTACAAATTTTTTTAAAGTCTCAACAGCCGGCGCACAATGTAAAGTGATTTTATTATCTACTTTTGCTTCACGCCAAAAGCGCTTGGCATGCTCAGTAAATTCCACACTACTATCACAACAAATCAAATGGCCATCCTGAGGTAAAGCCAAGGCCATTGCAGTTGAACTGTAGCCAGTGTAGGTTCCTAACTCTAATGCCCGTTTTACGTTTAAGGCTTTGATAAGCCAGCCTAAAAATTGCGCTTGTTCTTCAGCTAACATAAATTGTGCATTGGGCAAAGTTTGAGTAAATTCACGTATCGCTTGCAAAACGGCATGTTCGTGCAGAGACACCGATAACATGTAATCGCGTACTTTATTGTCTAATCGAATGGTTTTTGCGTTCATAGAAAAATAGCTAATATCCTTATGGTACGTCGCGTCGATATCGTTTAGATGCATCCTCAACGCCATCACCAGGTGCAAGATATCTTTTCCCCAACCCGTAAGGATCAAAAGCAGGCAGCGTCAATGTAAACGGAGCAGATGGAGCAGACGCCCCCGGAAAGAGAGGTGCAGAAGGCGGCGGCACAAAAGCAAATGCAGCTTCTGCCGGATATTGTGCTGGTGAGGCTCGTAACTGTCGGCCACTAAATCCAGGCACACCAGCTGTTGCTCCCCGTCTCTTCAAGATCGCGCCCGTCGGGGGTAACCCTAAAGAAAACCGTCCAGGAGGGGGTAACTGAAATCGACCAGCAATTGGCGGTAAAGGTACGACAGGAGGCGGTGCAATCGGAAATGCACTTGCAAACTGCGGCGCACTTGGATCAAAATACGCACCAGATGTAGGTACGACAGGAGGCGGTGCAATCGGAAATGCATTTGCAAACTGCGGCGCACTTGGATCAAAATACGCACCAGATGTAGGTGTTTGCATACTTAACTGTATACCTGCAGAAAGTTCATCAATCACCCCTTGTTGAGGAAAAGTGCAAGCAGATCTAAGTCCCTGCAACTTGCTCAATACTACATTTATATCATTACTACTCAGTGCGTCGAGCAATAGCTGTTGTACTCCTAGTGGAAATGTAGAATCAATACTCGCTTTATTATCTTCATAACTCATTTGAACAATATGATGCATGACTGTTTCACCTCGTAATATATTTTTAAAGAATGAAATTATAATCTGGAAAAAGTATAGCCTAATTTTTCTCTGCTATAACTGAAATTTTGGGACCTGTACTTCTACCCGGAAAAGACATAAATAGCTTATAATGATGTAAACGGAGGCATCATGCTCGAATTCAAACGCTGTTGTGATTTAAAAACCGGCGAAGAATACATTGAAACGCCGCTGGCTGGTAAAGTTTTATTATCGATTGCGCAACTCAATAAAGGCACCGCTTTTACCGAGCGCGAACGCCATGAATTTCGCTTGCTCGGTAAATTACCACCGCGCATTGAAACCTTGCAAGAGCAAGTCGCGCGTGCGTATGAACAATACAGTGCCTTTAAAGGCGCGCTGGAGCGCAATATTTATTTGCACAATATCCACGATATTAATCAAGTTTTGTTTTATCACTTGGTTAATAAACATTTGCAAGAAATGTTGCCGATGATTTATACGCCGATTGTTGGCACTGCGGTTAAATCCTTCAGTCGTGAATATCGTCGTTCGCGTGGGCTATATTTAGCTTACCCGGAAGCCGATTATATGGAAGAAATTTTAGATAATCGTTCCAACCCTGAAATTGATTTGATCGTCGTGACCGATGGTGAAGGTGTATTAGGCATTGGCGATCAAGGCGTCGGCGGCATGGATATTCCAATTGCCAAATTAATGGTTTATACCTTGTGCGCGGGAATTGATCCCACCCGCACCATGCCGGTGCAATTGGATGTTGGCACCAATAATGAAACCTTGTTAAACGATCCATTTTATTTGGGCTTGCGCGAAAAACGCGTTGCCGGTGCAAAATACGATGCATTTATCGATAAATTTGTTAGCGCAGTGAAGAAAAAATTTCCTAACGCGTTTTTACATTGGGAAGATTTTGGTCGCGGCACGGCGCGCCCGATCTTGGATCGCTATAAAAATGAATTGTGCACGTTTAACGATGATATTCAAGGCACTGGTGCTGTTGCATTAGCGGCGGTGTTGGCAGGCATTAAACACAAAAAAGAAACCCTCGCTGAGCAACGCATTGTGGTGTTTGGTGCAGGTAGTGCCGGCACCGGCATGGCCGATCAAATTCGGGATGCGATGCTGCGCCAAGGTTTAAGCCCTACTGAAGCAGCCAAGCGATTTTGGTTATTAGATCAACCCGGCTTGTTGCTAAGCGATATGGAAAATTTAACGCTGGCGCAAAAAACCTACGCGCGCGATCGACAAGAAGTTGCGCATTGGTTAGTGGCTAATCCGCGCTATATTAATTTGACCGATGTGGTAGCCAATATTCAGCCGACGATTTTAATCGGCAGCTCGGCGCAACCGGGGGCATTTACCGAAGCCATCGTGCGGCAAATGGCCTTGCAAAGCAAGCAACCGATTATTTTGCCTTTGTCAAACCCTACTGAAAAAATTGAAGCACGCCCCGAGCAGTTATTGGAATGGACCGATGGCCGTGTGTTACTCGCCACCGGCAGCCCATTTGAGCCGATTCAGTTTCGTGGTAAACAACGAGTCATCGCGCAATGTAACAATGCACTCATTTTCCCCGGCTTAGGCTTAGGGTTAATTACCGCAAAAGCGAAACGTTGCACTGCAGGCATGTTATGGGCCGCTTGCGATGTACTAAGTGATTTTGCGCCAATTAATCAACATGCTGATGCACCGCTCTTGCCTGGTCTTGAACAAGCGCGGGAAATCGCCGCGAAAATTGCCGCTGCTGTGGTGATCGAAGCGCAACGCGAGGGTTTGGCGCAAGTTGAAATTCATGCTGACAATTTAGAAAAAACGATTCGCAGCCAAATGTGGGAACCACATTATGTGCCGTATAGAAGGAAGGAATTGTAGGTCGGCTTCGAAGCATGCGTTAGCATGCGCACAAGCCGACAGCAAATGTCGGCTTGCTCGCTTCGCTGAATGCGAAGCTCGGGAAGCCGACCTACTATCCTCAATCCAACTTCCCCTCTTCCATCACCAGCATCCGCTGCATTTTTTCGGCGAGGGTTTTATCGTGGGTAACGATGATTAAAGTGGTATGTAATTTTTCGTTTAATTCTTGCAGCAAATTAAATACTTCACCTGCAGTGTGATTATCTAAATTGCCGGTCGGCTCATCGGCTAATAAATACTGCGGCTCCGTGACTAATGCGCGAGCAATGGCGACCCGTTGCCGTTCGCCACCGGAGAGTTCTGCTAAACGATGTTTTAAGCGGGCTTGCAAACCAACAGTTGTCAAAATTTCGGCGGCTCGCTCTTGTGCTTGATCTATTTTCATATCGCCTAACAACAGTGGAATAGCAACATTTTCTAAGGCTGAAAATTCCGGCAATAAATGATGAAATTGATACACAAAGCCAAACGATTTATTCCGCAAACGACAGCGGTCTTTTTCATTTAAAGTTTGTAAATTCTGTTCACCCAGAAATACATCTCCCGCGCTGGGTTTATCAAGCCCACCCAGCAAATGTAAAAACGTACTTTTACCAGAGCCTGAGCGACCGAGAATGGCGATGGTTTCACCGGCTTGGGCGACGAAGTCGATGCCTTTCAACACTTCGACTTTGTTTTTGCCGTCGTGGAAAACTTTACTTAAGTTTTCGCAGCGGAGGATGGGGGTAGTGTTCATATAAATTCTGTTTAATATTAGTTTGCGTCATCCCGGAAATTGCGCAGCAATTATCCGGGATCCAGGCCTTTCGCGTTTGAGCCTGGATTCCCGCTTTCGCGGGAATGACGTGCATAATTTCTTACTCATATCTCAAAGCTTCAACGGGCTCCGTTTTCGACGCCCGCCAGGCCGGATAAATTGTCGCTAATAAACTTAACACCAGCGCCGTGACGCATACTTTTACCACATCACTCAAAGCCAAATTCGACGGTAAATAATCTAAAAAATAAACCGACGATGAAAATAATTGGGTGTGAGTTAAGGTTTGCAAGCCATTTACAATGCGCGTCACATTCACCGATAGCAATACGCCGGCAATTAAGCCAATGAACGTACCGACAATGCCCACAACACTACCCTGCACCATGAAAATTGCCATAATCGTTCGAGGGGTTGCACCTAAGGTGCGTAAAATCGCAATATCGGCTTGTTTATCAGTCACCACCATCACTAACGTTGATACCAAATTAAATGCAGCTACAGCAATAATTAACACGAGAATTAAAAACATCATGGTTTTTTCGAGTTGTACCGCTTTAAAAAATGCACCATATTGTTGCGTCCAATCACCAACGTAAGTGTTGGGCAATAAACCTTGTAAATCATAATTAATTTGTGGCGCATCGTAAATATTAGCGATTTTTAAATTAATCCCTGAAACATCATCACCCAACAAAAATAATTTTTGTGCATCCGACATATCAATGTAAGCATAGCGACTGTCAAAGCCAAAGCCATTGCCGGCGCGGAAAATCCCACTTACTGTAAAACGTTTAAAGCGCGGCGTGATACCTGCCGGCGTCACGCTCACCTGCGGAATCACCAGCACAACTTTATCGCCCAATTGCAAGCCTAAATTACTTGCTAAAGTTTGCCCCAATACAATATTAAAACGATTAGGCTTTAAATCATTTAATTGCCCTAAGATCATCATTTGATCTAAGGAATCAATCTGCGATTCTTGCTGCGGTAAAATTCCCCAAATTAAAGCCGGCTGCACTTGCCCACCAAATTGCAATAAACCTTGGCCTTGCACGAAGGGAGCACTACCCAACACTTTGGGTTCTTGTTGTGAAATGACTTTGGCAACCGCTGGCCAATTCTCTAGTCGTCCATTCATCCCATTAACCGTAACAGCCGGCGATAAACTAAAAACTTTTTCCTGAATGTGAATATCAAAGCCATTCATGACGGATAGCACAGTAATCAATACCATCACGCCCAAAGCAATACCCAGCATGGAGGTTAAAGAAATAAAAGAAATAAACCCGTTGCGCCGTTTTGCGCGGGTATAACGTAGACCAATGTAAAGTGCGAGGGGTTTAAACATAAAGGTAAGGTATACTTAATCAGCAAACATGGGTTTGACGCGTTCAATCAATAAATAAATGCTGATCAAAAGCACCGTTTCTAACAACCAAAAATAAAATAAATAATGACTAAAACTATAAGCCGCTAGCGTTAAACAAGCGATAACGATATTCACTACCATCGTGCTGTACAGGATTTTCCGCGTCGACCAGCCCGCTTGATGCAAGCGATGAAAGGCAAAAGTCAAATGCCGTTCATCATACGCCTTTTTATTTAAGAGACGTCGAATCAAAGTAAAGGTGGTGTCAATAAAAAATAATTCATACAGCATAAACCATAACATGACGGACAAATGATAATAGCGTTGTGAAATTATACAAAAGACAACGACTAATAAACCCAAACATGTGCTTCCCACATCACCCATGAAAATTTTGGCAGCGGGCCAATTCCAAAATAAAAATCCTAATACTGTAGCCGCCAACCCCCCGCTGAGTAAGGCCAATAAATCAGCATTACTGAAATATAATAAAATTCCACCTATCGTAAAAATAAAACAGGCTTGCATGGCTGCCATGCCATCCATGCCATCCATAAAATTAAATAAATTAATCGACCACACCACCGCAATGATCGCCAGTAACCCATTCAGCCAAATATGATGCGAAGTAAAAAGACCGAATTCAATTACTGGTAAGCCATT
>JABDGN010000013.1 GCA_013285995.1 Gammaproteobacteria bacterium | reverse complement strand
TACCAGCCTGCAAAATTTCCAAGCCATAATGTTGCAAACAATTACGGCTACCAATCACCGCTGCGGTGGGCGGCAATTCACCCTGCTGTAACTTTTGCGCTGAACCGGCGGTGTCGGCTTCTTCTACAATTTTTGCGTGTGCAAAATGTTCGCGCAAAAATTTCATCGATTGTTTAATCGCTTGTGGGTGTGAATGAATGCTAGTTACCGCTCGCGCTTGGGTACCCGGCAATACCATTAAATTTTGCACTACTTCCACGGCAATAATATTATTAATTTTACAGCGATATTTGGCGAGCGCTAATAAGGTTTCATCCACTAATCCACCGATGGTATTGTAAACGGCTACCACGCCTAATGGAATTTGCCCAAATTCAATTTCCCGTAATACATTTTCCGAGCTGACTAAATATTCGAGCTGGTAATTTTGCAAATTCCGATCATGTACCACTTGTAGCGCTGCAATTTCGGAAAAGGATCCGGCAATTCCTTGCACGCCAATTTTCGCCGCGACTTTGCTACCATAGGTTTGCTGTTGCAAATGTCGGCTTTCGCGCATAATGTCACGAAAAATTCTATGCAAAGCATGATCACTCAATACTCCATTGTGATTATGTTCACTGATTTGCGCCAAAATTTGCGCCTCTCGTTCGGGCCGGTAAAAATTAGCAAGCGGTCCATCTTCTTGATATTTTGTAGCCCCTACTTCTAAAGCTAATTTAGCGCGCTCATTTAGCAAATCGTGAATTTGATAATCAATCGCATCGATTTTTTTACGCCATTCGGCGAGTGCATCAGACATGTTGCACCTCCCGCGCTTCTCTAACTGTCATGGCCAATTTTTCTAAAGCCGTTAAAGTATCCTGCCAATCAATACAAGCATCCGTTACACTTTGACCATACGTTAACGCTTTGCCATCAACGATATCTTGTCGCCCACCGACCAAATGACTTTCAATCATCACACCGATAATATTTTTATTACCGGCTTTAATTTGTTCACACAAATTATCGGCTACCGTTAATTGTTTGAGATGATCTTTTTGACTATTACCGTGACTGCAATCCACCATCACACCGGTGGAAAGTTTTTGTTTTACCAGTGCATCAATCGCTTTGGTAATCGATTGTGCATCATAATTAGGACCGGTGGCTTTACCCCCACGCAAAATGATATGCGCATCGCTGTTACCAGTCGTACTCACGATGGCAGCGATGCCATCTTGAGTCACCCCCAAAAAATGGTGCGGATGGCGTGCCGCTTGCACCGCATCAACCGCCATCTCTAAACTGCCGCTGGTACCATTTTTAAAGCCGATCGGCATCGACAACCCCGAGCTTAATTCGCGATGAATTTGGCTCTCGGTAGTGCGCGCACCAATCGCTGCCCAACTGATTAAATCCGCAATGTATTGCGGAATCGTCGTATCTAAAAATTCCGTGCCGGTTGGGACCCCCAGGTTATTAATTTGTAACAATAATTCCCGTGCCCGTGACAAGCCTAAATTGATATTAAAACTTTCATCTAAATTCGGATCATTAATAAAGCCTTTCCATCCAACAGTGGTACGTGGCTTTTCAAAATAGACCCGCATCACAATACATAATTCTGCACGGTATTTTTCGCGGCAAGCTGCTAATTTTTTCGCATATTCTAAAGCGGCTTCGCTATCGTGAATCGAGCACGGCCCCACTATCACTAACAAACGTGCATCTTTGCCATGGATAATGTTAGAAGCTTCGTGGCGAGCTTTTGCTACTAATTCGGTAGCTTGGCTGGTAATCGGGTAATTGGCATGCAATAAAGCCGGTGGAATCAAAGGTTTTAAAGCTTTAATACGGAGGTTTTCGGTAGTTTTCATGATAAGTCTTTATTTTTTTGGTTAATAAAATTGCGCTTTAGCGACAGAGCACTCTGCACAACAACTATAAAGGTAATGGGGGTTTTAGTAATAGTAGGCAAAGCTACTAAATCGACAAGCAGCAAAGAAGGAGCAAATTGTAAGAATTTTGTACATAAAGCTGAGCATAGCGGAAGCTATGTTTACCTGTCAAGTGAAATTTTATCGTGTGGCACCACACGCTATAAAAATGCATTGTTAATAGCGCGGTGACCCTGGTTTCCAGTCTCTAGTTTCTAGTCTCTTGATCGTGTATAATTGCGCGCTAAATTTCATACCCTATGGAGCCAAGGATCATGTCTAGCAAAAAAACTACTGCTAAAGCGAAGGTAACGAAAAAACCCGTTAAAACAGTTGCTGCAAAAAAGCCAGCGGCGAAAAAAACTGCGGTAAAAACAGTGAAGAAAGTAGCTGTTAAAAAAGCCCCGGTAAAAAAGACTGCCGTGAAAGCAGTTGCCAAGAAACCGGTGGCCAAAACTGCCGCAAAAAAACCCGCTGTCAAAAAGGTCGTAGCGAAAAAAGCGCCGGTAAAAAAAACGGTAGCAAAAAAAGTTGCTCCCAAAAAAGTCGCAGCTAAAGTCGCAAAAAAACCCGCTGCGAAATCAGTCGTCAAAAAACCAGTCGTAGCAAAAAAAGTTGCACCTGCCAAAACGGTCACTCCTGTCGCGAAAAAAATCGCGCCGGTTAAAACAGCAACGCCAGTCGCAAAAAAAACACCAGCCCCTAAAACAGCTGTCACTAAAACCACTGCAAATAATAAATCAACCGCACCTTCAGCAGCAACTTCTGCTAAAGCGACGAATAATCAAACTAAAAAAACTATGCCCACCACCACACCAACACAAATAAAAAATAATTTGGCTGAATTAATACCCGAGTATGAGCGACAAGAAGAAAAAATTGCTGCTGATTACATGCACGAAGGTAAAAAAGATCACTTTCGCCACTTATTAAACAATTGGAAAATCCAATTGATGCAAGAAGTTGATCGCACAGTCGATCATATGAAAGATGAAGCGGCTAACTTTCCTGACCCAGCTGATCGCGCTACCCAAGAAGAAGAATTTAGTTTGGAGTTACGTACCCGCGATCGCGAACGTAAACTCATCAAAAAAATCGATGAAGCTTTAGAACGCATCGATGATGATGAATATGGCTACTGCGAAGCTTGCGGTGTTGAAATCGGTTATAAACGTTTAGAAGCACGCCCTACTGCAACTCTATGCATCGATTGCAAAACGGTCGATGAAATTCGTGAACGGCAAATAGCTTCATGAACCATCCTGTTATATCCGCCATCAAAGCCCGTCATTCCACACGGGCTTTTCTGCCTAAATCGGTACCGCACGAACATATCGAAGCTATTTTAGAAGCAGCCCGTTTTGCCGCTTCGGGCAAAAATACTCAACCCTGGCATATCGCGGTGGTCAGCGGTGAAACGCAGAAAAAAATTAGCGATGCTTTATTAGCCGCCTTTCGCAATGGCGAACCCAAACGTAACGATTACGAATATTATTCTAAAGATGACGTAGACCCTGCCTTTCACGAACGCGCAGTCGCTTGTGGCATGGCTTTATATTCAGCCTTAAAAATTGAACGCGGCGATAAAGCCCGGCGCAAAGAAGTATGGGAATGGAATTACCAATGTTTTGGTGCTCCCGTTACGTTTTTTATTTTTATGGATCGCGGTTTAGCGCAAGGCAGTTGGGTCGATATGGGCCTCTTCATGCAAAACATTATGCTCGCTGCCAGTGATTTTGATTTAGCTACCTGCCCACAAGCTGCCCTGGGTGAATACCCCGATTTGGTGCGTAATATTTTAGGCATACCTTTCGATAATAAATTATTATTATGCGGTATTTCCCTCGGTTACCCCGATAACGCTCATCCAGTCAACCAATACCGCACCGCTCGTGAAAGCGTTGAAAATTTTGCAAAATATTATTCTTAAATTTTAGGCTTAAATAATATTGCCATACTTAATAAAAATGCTATCGGCAATAAATACATTGCGGCCTGATAATTAACATCACCAGTCACACTAAATAATTTTCCTATCTCTACAAAAAGAGGTTGTGCAACAGCACCTATTAAATTCATCAAGATACTTACAACACTTGTTGCGCTGCTAATCAAATAGGAAGGATTAGCGCCTGCCACCACCGGATAACTGATAACCTGGCTGCTTGCAAAAAATCCTAATAACAGAAACAAAACAAACAGCATAGATATCGACCATTGAATATTAACAATTAATAATAGGGCAACCAGTAAACATAATAATGCTCCTATCAACATAATTAATTTTCGATACCGCAAATAATCCGTTAACCAACCACAACAAGGTGCTCCTAAAATAATGCCTAAAAAAATCATGGCATTAATACTGCTCACCTGACTATTAGGAAGTGAATAACGTTGCAGTAAATACAAATTGCAAAAAGCTGCACTTAAAAGGGTAACAGGTAAATTGAGAAGCCCTGTATAGAAACCACAGCGCCAATTTTCAAAATTTTTTAATACCTGCCAGAAAGAACTAATTTTAAATAGTATTTCATACGAGGGAATCGGTACTGTATCCCGTAAAAATAATAAGGCAAATAGCCAAGCGACAAATGCAATGCCACTGCTTATCAACATAGCAAATTGCCAATTACTATGTGCAATAAGAATAGCCAAGGGGGTTTGTGCTACTACTCCACCTAATAATCCTAAAGTAATCATACTGCTCATTGCTAAACCATGTCGTTTGGGAAACCAATGTGCTGCCAAGCGCAAAGCACCCAAAAAAGCAAAAGCGTTCCCTATCCCGCCTAATAGACGGCAAAACCACAAGCTTAATAAAGAAGGAAAGAAAGTTAAACTTAATTGGCTAATGATACACAGCAGAAAAACAGCTAATAGAAAAGAGCGACTTTTGCAACGGTCTAACAAAATACCGGCAGGAATAACGGCAATGGCATTAGCCCAAAAATAACTCGCTGAAAGCCAACCAAATTGTGCGGCGCTAAGATGAAATTGCGATAATAGTATTTGGCTTAAGGGATTAAACATCCCCATCAAATAAATGGCGTAAAAGAAAAATAATGCGGCACTAAAACAACTGAGGTAAGGAACCATTTTTCTCAAAGATTAAAGTCGACATACTACCATGTCTTTTGGTTCTTCAATGACTAAATCAGTTGCATCATTGCTGATTTCGGAAATTCGTAATTTAATTTTATGGGCTAAAGTAACAAACTCTCCCAGCATTCCTTGCTGTATTTCATGCTTGCCGCAAGCCAATGTGGTTTTAAAAGTCACCTGCTTGCCATCAATCCGGGTAACACAGGTTTGCACTTTACGGTTAAACCGCAATGACTCACCCACTTTTCGTTTTTCAATTAACATACTATCTCCTTATCCTGAGTTTCCAGGATGGCTTATTTGTATCAAGGCTTACACCTTTTGTTTTCCATTATTCTTTTTCAATGCTAATCTTATGATGAGTCTGGTACGTATTTAATACTAAGCGAAAATGTTTTTAATCTGGCTTGAATGCACCTTAAATTTTCCTGTTAAAATACTAGTAAATTTTTTAGGGGGTTAAATTTTATGGTAAAATATGGTTCTATTTAAGATGTAGGGGCCGCTCGCGAGCGACCCATCAGAAGAAAACCAAAGCCAGAACATAATGAGAACAGCATGTCAGATACTATTTTACTTGAAGAATTAACGTGGAAGGACGCCCGTAAAGATATTAAAGCCAGCGAACCAGAACTAAGTCGTATTATCGATACCCTATCGCCTGGCAAAGACTATAAATTGATTAAAGTAAAATACCCTTTCGGTGCAACTATTTTTAAGGAAGGGATTTTTCATTTGCCCACCGAAGGGAATCAAACTGTTCCTATTTCGCATGCAAAAATCCCTACCAAAATACGAGATTTATTGGGCTACCAAAAACTACCTTTGGGCTGCATTACTAATCATCATGGGGTGGAAGTATTTCGTGAATTGGATGAGCGTATCTTTTCGCTGGCTTTTTTTAACAGCGGTTTGAATTTAGGCATTTGGGAAACATTTTCACAAGCCTCTCCCTTTACAGTATCTGCTGGTGCGCGCTCCTTGATTATGCTACCTAAAATTGCTGATGCACATGCACATAGAAAGTTAATACAAAAATTTGGTATCGATGCTTCTGTTCCAGTTGAACCGTTCACTTTTTATAATGTTTTACAGAAACTTGCAGCACATCAAAACTTTGGCTCAACTTGGAATGTGGAGGTAATATTTTTAACTGCTAAATGGCAAAAGATGCTGAAAAATGATCGGGCCTGGATGGAATTTAAAAATTTTATTTTGACTCGTGCCTGGGAGCACATCGCCCTAGGACGTAATAAAGTCATTATTTTCGATCTGGTATGGGAGTTATTCTCTCGCACCTTATCAAAATACCGTATTAAACCTGCTTCTTACGTGATAGATACATTCAAACACTTAATATTTGTTGCATTAGGTGCTCTACCCGCTTATTGCCCGGCAACAGATAATCTTGCAGGTCCATTATTAGAGGCTCAGAAAGCTTATCTGGACGTATATCAATTAAAAGCTTCCATTCCTACTATTATGCGCCCCATTCATTTCAACAAAGAGAATAATCACCCTGTATACTACTCCATGCAAATTCCCACTCATTTAGAAACCAGTCCTAAATCACGTGATACAGCTTCGGTTAAGCACGATATGGATGAACTGATTTGGTTGTTTGACAAATTTGCTTATGAAATAAATAATAATCAAATAGGCTCGGGGAATTTAGAAATGAAAGAGCTTTTAAAATATACAAAGTTTGATTTCTTTCATACAGAAACTGGAGAAGCTCATCGTATTTTACCAACTTCTCGCTTAATTGAAGAAGATAAACGTTTTTTACATATACCAACCGGCTATGCAACGCGTTCTTTCGCAGAAAGAGGTACCTTTATACGAGGCTGTTTACGCATAAGCAACCGAAATAAATAAAAATTGTTATTAATTTTAGTCCTGAGGAAGCGTAAATAAAAATTAAAGAGAAATGATTGTGCAAAAAATTGAAATAAATTTCCAAACAAAAGATGCCTCTACTATGCTTGTTAAATCGTTGCAAAATTTAGGGTTTGCCATTCTGAATAACCACTCTATTAACCCTCTGCTGATTGAAGAAGTACATACAGGTTGGCAAGCTTTTTTTGCTGCTTCAATTGATGAAAAAAATCAATATCAATGTAACAAAAAAACACTGGATGGCTATTTTCCCTTTGGTATAGAAAAAACCAGTTATGGAAAAACTCAAGATTTTAAAGAATTTTTTTATTTTTATGCTTGGGGAATTTGTCCTGAAAACTTAAGAGAAAAAACTCTGTTACTTCATCATGAATTGCTGGATCTCGGTAATAAACTATTACAAATAATCGATGATAGCTTACCAGAAAAAATTAAAGACAGACTCTCAGTTCCCTTGAGAAAAATGACTACCAATACTCAGCGTGCTGTTTTAAGAATTTTGCATTACCCTCCTATACCAACTAATAAAGAAGGCGTTTCACGTGCTATAGAGCATGAAGATTTAACGTTAATTAGTATTGTTAATCCTATTGTTGGTTCTGGCTTACAAGTAAAAGATCATGGTGGTAACTGGCATTGTATCCCAGCAGGAATTAATAGATTGGTTATTAATATTGGAGATATGCTTGAATTATGCTCAAAAAAATTTTATCAAGCAACAACTCATCGTGTTTTAAACCCGGGAGGTGAGGAAGCAAATTATTCACGCTATTCGAATGCTTTTTTTTTAAATCCGAATGATGAAATAGTATTAGATAAAGAAAAAACGGCTGGTGATTTATTACAAACTCATATTAATAAAAAGTTAGAAAATTATTACGATAAATTTAATTAAGCTTAAAATATATTATGAACAAATCTCTTCTCATCACCGCTACCTGGGAACATGTTAAAGCCGCTTTAAAAAACGACAGTACCGGCCATGATCACTGGCATATTTATCGCGTCTGGAAAATGGCGGAGAAAATTGCGGTGATTGAAAAAGCCGATCACACCATCGTTGCGCTGGCGGCTTTATTGCACGATATTGGCGATTGGAAATTGCAAGCTGATGGCGTCGATCGCAGTGCAGAATTGGCCACGCAATGGCTGCGTTCGCAACACTGTGACGAAACTGAAGTCGCGGCGATTTGCGACATTATTAACAACATATCATTTCGCGGCGGTAAAGAAAGAGCAGCTTTGAGCTTGGAAGGACAAATCGTGCAAGATGCCGATCGCTTAGATGCTATCGGTGCGATTGGCATCGCCCGCGCTTTTACCTATGGTGGTGCTAAGCAGCGGGCTTTGTATGATCCCAACGACGTACCTGTTATTGGTCAAGATGTTGCGCAATATAAAAATAATAAAACCAGCACCATCAATCATTTTTATGAAAAGCTATTATTGCTGAAAGATCGGATGAATACTGAGGCTGCGAAACAAATTGCGCAACAGCGTCATGCGTATATGGAAAATTTTTTGCGGGAGTTTTTGAAAGAGTGGGAGGGAGTTTAAAAAAATTAAATATTTTAAATCCCCCTTTATCCCCCTTTTTCAAAGGGGGAAATCAGCATAAAATTCAGGTAAGAGATCCCCCTTTGGAAAAGGGGGCAGGGGGGATTTAATGAGTTAAGATACAATTTTTTAAATTGCTCTATTCCCAATATCCTTACGATAAAATTCACTTCCCCAATAAATACTTTCTGCAGCATTATAAGCACTCGCTTGTGCCTTATGCAAAGTATCACCCAACGCAGTGACACATAAAACGCGCCCGCCATTAGTGAGAACCTTGCCATCTTGCAATGTGGTACCCGCATGAAAAACTTTGACTTTTTTTTCGGCTATGAAGCTCAGTCCCTGAACTACTTCGCCTTTTTTGTATTCATCCGGATAAGCACGACTTGCCATCACTACACCAAGCGCGGAGCGCGGATCCCAGTCGGCAATATGATGATCTAAATTTTTATCGAGTGCATCTAAGCAATGCTGTACCAAATCGCTTTTTAAACGCATCATGATGGGCTGCGTTTCCGGGTCGCCAAAGCGGCAATTAAATTCAATCACCCGCACTTCATCATTGGGCAAAATCATTAAGCCCGCATATAAAAAACCTGTGTAAGGATGCCCGGCTTGCTGCATGCCTTCTAATACCGGTTGAATCACTTGCTCCATCACTTTATCGTGAATTAAAGGCGTTACAATCGGCGCCGGCGAATAAGCACCCATACCGCCGGTATTGGGGCCTTTATCGTTATCATCACGCCGTTTATGATCTTGCGAGCTGGCCATTGGCAACGCATGTTCACCATCGCACATCACAATAAAACTCGCCTCTACGCCTTGCAAAAACTCTTCAATCACCACGCGATGTCCCGCTGCACCGAAACGATTACCGCTTAACATATCTTCAACCGCTTTAAACGCTTCCAACTCTGTCATCGCAACTACCACACCCTTCCCTGCTGCTAAGCCATCAGCCTTAATCACGATCGGTGCACCGCGCTCTTTAATAAAAGCTTGGGCGCGTTTTAAATCGGTAAAGGTTTGGTAATAAGCAGTGGGAATGCGATGTTCCACCATAAAGGCTTTGCTAAAGGCTTTGGAACTTTCAAGTTGCGAGCAATATTTACTGGGGCCAAATATTTTCAGATCATGTTGACGAAACAAATCGACAATGCCTAATGCTAAAGGCGCTTCTGGCCCAACAATAGTAAGGTCTATTTTTTTATGCTGCGCAAATTCTACTAAATTATGTAAATCCGTCGCATTTAGCTTCACATTTTTAACTTTTGCTTCGCGCGCAGTGCCAGCATTACCGGGTGCCACATAAACTTGTGTCACTAAAGGTGATTGTGCCACTTTCCACGCTAGCGCATGTTCGCGTCCGCCGTTGCCGATGATGAGGATGTTCATGCTGCCTCAACGAGAACATTGACTTTAATGCCATCTCTATTAACCATATCTTGCAAGCACAAACGTACGAATTGTCGTGGTGAATAACGCAATTTCTCGGCATATTTGGCTGCCATTTTCGGGCTAATTAAACGCCGACCATGTTCAACATCAGATAAATAGCGATTCGATGCCATACCCAACAATTCAGCAAATGCTGTTTGCGACATTTCCTCACCCTGGCGAATGGCTGCCAATAAACTACCCAAGGTTAGCTTCTGCCCCGTTATTTTTTCGAGAGTTGCTAATGCAGATTTTGGTTTAGTACTCATGTTTATTTACCTCTAAAATCGTTATAAGATGAATATAATTTAAATCGTCCAACAAATAAATTGCCCGATAAGCACGGTTTAATCGAATTGAACGCTGGCCCTGTCGCTGCCCTTTTAAAGGCTCATCATGGTAACCCGCAATTTTTTGCACATATCCCAAACCTTCATATTCAACATCTTCAATCCAACCTTGCAACTTCATTGATATATGTTTAGGAACACGTTCTATATCTTTTAATGCCTGCTTAGTAAAAACAATTTCAGCTTTTTTACGTAGCATTTTATTTTCCTCATATAATTATACCCTTAAAAAGGGTATGTTTCAAATTAAAATAAAATATGAGGGTGAAGAGAGCGCTTTCATTTGATAGTTATTTTGTTAAATTGTAGCAAAGAAACTGATTATTGCAAATTTTTGATTGTAAGTTGTTGATGCTCAATTTCCTGCAATTCCTGCGCAAGCGCATCTAGAAACACCAAGAAATTGATCGTACTTAATAACACTTGAATGGGTAAGAGATCTTGTTTGCCATATAAGGTTTTTAGTCGCAGTTGAATTAGCCATTTTCTTATTGTTTGCTGCGCAGCCTGGCGAGTTTCTAAAGCAGCAGAAAAATCTAAAATATCGTTAGCAAGTTGTAAAACCGGTAATTGTGCTGTCACTTCCGGCGGCAATACTAAACGTTGCGTCGCTAACATTAAATTCGACAAGGTAAAATAACAGCGGCGCCACGCATTCACTGCAGGCTCTACTCTTGTTTTTAATTCAGGCGCCAAATCGAGTATCGCAAAAGCCCGCAAATGTTGTCGCATGGTATTTAAATCCAGACGAATCATACGGTCCAATACAAAATCAAATTGATGATGTTGCAACACACCGTTTAATAATTGTTGTTGCAATAAATAACGATAGCGATTTAACTGCAAAATTTCGTGACGAATTTTATCGCGTGGCCCAAACGGCCAAACCCAGCCCGCGTAAATCAAAAAAATAATCAAAGCAACTAATACGCTTAACAACATCAACACTTGCGGACGCCAATCAGTTACAGGCGCGATGCCATATAAAGTACCCATCACGATGGCAACTCCAAAACCGGCGCCAAAATAATTATAAGCCAGCGCCCCCTGAATTGCATATGCGGCAAAAAACATCGCAATCGCAATCACTAATAAATACAGCCATAAATTACTAATGCTCAACACTAAAATAATAGTCGCAATGACGGTGCCAAGTAATAAGCCAAAGGTAATTAAGAAACTA
This sequence comes from Gammaproteobacteria bacterium, assembly GCA_013285995.1. Lineage (GTDB taxonomy): Bacteria > Pseudomonadota > Gammaproteobacteria > JABDGN01 > JABDGN01 > JABDGN01. The sequence goes on along the minus strand of JABDGN010000013.1, from coordinate 23,578 downwards.
AATTGCGCGCTGCTTTGCGCATCTAACTGAATGCTGATGATAATAATCGCCGCCGTCATGGCCGCAATCGCCGGTGACAAGTCAATATAAATTACCGAGAATCCAAGCACTACAATCGCAGCAGCACTTTTAATACCGTGCATTAAATGATAGTGTTCAAAGCGCGTAAAGTGCCGCAACCTACCCCACCAACTTAAATATTTTTGACTCCGTGGCAGTGGCTCACTAAAATTTTTCAACAGAGTTACTAAATTTTGCTGGGCGATAATAAATTGCTGCCATTGCAGCAAGCTTGGTAAATTAAATTTTTTAATCACTTGTTTTTGTTCACGTGCCTGTTGATAAGCAACAATTAAAGCATCAAGGCTTAGTTCAATTTTTTGCAAGCTTTGCTGAAATGTTTCGCAAGTTATTTCTCCGCCAAGAAATTTTTTTAAAGCTATAAAGCTTTCAATAAATGCTGCTTCTAATTTAGCAAGTGGTTCCTTAAACAAAAACCCAAGCCCTGCATATTTGGTTTGATAGCGGTGATAAATATCAGCTAATACTTCGTAACTGGCATGAATCGTTTGTTCAATTAAGAAGGCAGGCTTGTTAGCGCTTAATTTAAAAAATATTTCTTGCTCTACAATCCGGCGTGTTTGGGTTTGTTGATCGGCTAGCAGAGAAAGCTCACGTATTTTCTGCATATAATTTTCATCTCGCACACCGTCGCGATAGCATGCCAACGTAGTGGTATAAATCTCTTGCAAAGCATCAATCAGTTTCTGATTAGCTGCTTGCACCGATTCTTGCAAATGTACCGGTTTAATCAGCGCAATCAACATCGTACAAAGCGTACCTAAAATAATTTCCGTGCCGCGATAATAAGCCATGTTGGTAATTTGAGTTGGCGTCATACCAGAAGAACCAAATATAATCATGGCAAAGGTAGCAAGCCCCAATAGCCAAGCATATAATTTGTCGGTTTTGCGCGAGTAATACAAACCCAACGCGATGACAAAAAAAGCGGTTAATAATAACCAAAATAAATTGTCGATAAAGATCGTCACAACTAATAAGGCAATAAATACGGCGATGATAGTTGAAACAATCCGATCCAAGCCTTTGGTAAGCGTGGCGCCACTGGTGATTTGCATCACCACAAAGGCACTCATACCGGCCCAACCCGGATCTTGCAATTGCAACAGCCACGCAATCCAGGTGGCAAGCGGTGTTGCGATAGCGGTTTTTATAGCGGCATTAGCGCGTGGAGAATTAAATTGCAGCGGAAAATTATCGTGGACAAGCGCAGTGAGTAATTGTTGAATCCACGCGCGGATCTTCATAACACCAGAATCCAAGTGTAGGCATCAGCACCCATCGCAATCGGTGCCTCATCTGGCGTAGGATCAAGAGCAATTGTGACCGGGAAACGATACGGGTAGCGAATCCAATCGGTGGTCGGTTGAATATAAGGCAAAGCGGGGTCGACAGGGGCAGGATCGCGCGCGACTGCGCGACCATAACTGATGACTTTGCCACGATAAAAATGCCACCAATTGCTGGATAACATCACCCACACCGTTTGGCCCGGTTTGATGTTAGCTAAAGCGCCCTCTTTGTAATTGGCGATTACTTGCAAACTGTCGCTCTGCAACAAACCAAATAAAGCTTCACTCGCGACCACGTGTGAACCGGGATAAAGATAGAGATTATTAATATACCCATTAGTCGGCGCGGTAATGGTGGTGTAACCTAAATCATAATTGGCTAAATTTAATTTGTTAGTTGCGTCGGCAACCGTCGCTTGTTGCACAATGAGTTGTTGTTCGGTCCGTGTGACATTAGCAAGTGCACTGAGATAACTTGCATCGGCAGTACTGGCGGCATTCTGTTTATCAGTCAACATTTGTTCCGACACATCGCCATTAATAGCTAATTTTTGATAGCGCTGTAACGTGAGATTAGCTAAATCAAGTTGCTTTTTACTGACCACTAACTCCTCATTGAAAGCGGTTAATTGCTGTTGCAACACACCGATTTGTGCAGTGGCTTGTTGCAATTCAGCAGTGGCTTCATTAGCTTGCAATTGAAACGGCACCGGATCAATTTTCAGCAGTACATCCCCGGCGTGCACATATTGATTATTATTGACTTCGATCGCAACGATATTGCCGCTCACGCGCGGCGCAATGTGAATTAAATTCGCGTGCACATAGGCATCGTTACAGTATAAAACCAAATGGGTAAATATAAAATAAATGATCAGCACTACAATGATGAATGCAGTGATAATGCGCCATTTGGTAAACTTTAATTGCATGCTAGTTCTCTTAACTTCAGTCGATTACAAATTGTAACCGACTGGCTACCTTCTTTGTTCACTTTTCATGATGACTCCATAACAATATCAATAGATAGCAAGATCTTTAAGATCTGCTATAGACTCTTGTTTAATAATGTATGCAATCAGTTCCGGTGCAAAAGCACTATCACGGCTAAGCGCTGCAAAAGCAACATGGTTATGCGTTTGCCCTTTTAATACCACTAATTGTACCTTAGCTCCAGCCTGTCTTAAATGGTAGGTAATGAATACGGCATCTCCAAAAGTGCCTTCACAGTCTCCCGTGATGACAGTCACGGGCGGCATCGTTTTAAGCTCAGCGTGACTACGCGATGCCGGGCAATATTCTGGCTCGGTACCAGTGCAACCTTCTGGCAGATACCAGCGCATCAATTGATTAATGACCTCTGGACCAATTGAAGCCCGATCCATATTTTGCTGCTTTTGAAAAGGGCCAAATTTGCTGACTTGCCTGGATAGATCAATAGCAGGGCCAATGGAGATCAGTTGTGTCACTTGCTTTGCTAACAGAGGCGCACTCTTTTGCAAATTGAGGTAACTCGTCAGGGCAAGATTTCCGCCCGAACTCCATCCCATTAAAATGACTTCTTTTGAAAGAGAATGGTATAAACAAGCTTGTAGAAATTCGTCAATCTGTGCCAAAATTTCTGGCGCTTTAGTTTCTGGAGCCAAAGGATAATTTGGCAAAATAATATTACAGGGCAAATAGACTGCAACATTGCCCATAAAAGCCTGTACTGCCGCCATACTCTCAAGGCAAAACCCACCCGCAAAATACATGACAATCGTTGGCACTGTTGCTGGCGTTAAATGTTTGAATTGGTAACACTGCATCCCACCAATATTAGTTTCCTGATAAGAGGCAACAGACATGCCTTTTGGATAAGGCAAACCTTTGCCCTCCAAAAATGCAGCGGTCGCTTCACGCAATACCTTAATATCAAGAGACGTCGGTGGTGGGTTTGACTGCTTAGCTAATTCCTCTGCAAACGCCGCATTATGTTTACCGAGTTTTGGTGGGTAACCATTCGGATCAAATATTTCACAGAGATAGTCAAAGTTAGGTTGGTCTTGCATGGGGGCCTTGTAGTGTTTAGTGAATATTTTTACAGTGTATCAAAATGGAACTGGATGCGCAAAAGTCAATTTATTTCTGCTCTTAACAAAAATTTGTTATAATGGCCTCTGAATTAAGAGGCGCTATTATGAAAAATGAACCATTGAAATATTTTATTAAAGGCATGGCAAATGCATTCTCTGTTATGCCGGTTGAACTGGAGTTGTTAAATCAAAATAATAAAAAGTCATTTATCGATAATGATTATGAAGCAATTCAAAGTGATTGGATGGTAGTTGGAAATGATATGCGACGAGTGATGAGAAGCCAAAATGTCAAACAAAAATAAACATCCCTCTAATTTTGCTAGTCTGTCTTCAAGTAATAAAACCCCTCAAACTCAAAAATCTTTAACAATAGCGCAATACAGTGGCCCGCTTCCAGATCCTCACTCATTAGCTGAATATGAGAAGCTATTGCCTGGTACAGCAAAAAAAATTATAGATATGGCTGTTGAACAAACATCGCATAGACAAGTCATGGAATCTAAACAAATGGATTTAAATACGCAGTTCCAATATAAATTAATAAATAATTTTAGGATGGGACAAATTTTCGCATTTACTTTTTCTATTTTATCATTGTTATGCTCTACATTTTTAATAGCGTGGGGTAAACATATCGTGATTGGCTCTATTTTAGGTGGTGTAACAATATTAGGTGTTGTAGGTGCTTTTTTGTATCATTCATCGAAAAATATTAAATAAAGCTGTATATGAAAACAGCACTCATCACCGGCGCGAGCCGCGGCATCGGCCAAGCCTTAGCGTGGCAATTAGCAGCGCACGATATTCAGGTGTTTATTGTAGGATGCCGTCTCGAAAAATTAACAGCCACAGCAGAACGGTTCCCTGACAAAATTATTCCTATTCAAGCGGATATAGGAGAAGCCTGATAAAGAATTAAAACGACGTCAAAATATTTTTTTATCGAAGCAGCAAAATGCAGTTGAGTCGGTTTGAGCGACTTGTCGCGCCGTAGCACTTAGCGCGAAGGCGGAAACAAGCCGACAAATTTTATATTTCATTTGAGAAAAACATCATGGAATTAGGAAACTTATTATTCGGCCACTCAAGTGGGGAATTCAGCGTACCACGCAATAATCATTACGAAGAACCGTTTTATGAATTAGTTCAAAAAACCAAAAGAGCTATTGACCACTACGTATCACATTATACTGCGTAGACTTTATTCAGGAGTAGGATAGGCAAAGCGATAGAACAAAAAATAAGCGATGTGTGTATTTTTTAATCTTTTTATGTGTTTAGAAGTGAGGTCAAATTACCAAGGTTATTTATCTCGGTTGTAATGTTGAGTTGTGCGCCGAAAACAATTGACAAGCATTGGCAGGAGAGTATCGTGTTAGGGTTTAAATCTATTAACAGATATTGAAGAATATTTAAAAATATACACTTGTAAACTTGTAAAAGATGAAAGATAAAAGTTATATCGCCCATAAACGGGAAAATTCAAATATTACACATACAGTAGAACACCATTTACAAGGTGTTGCAGATAAAACTCGTACGTTTGCTGAAAAAATAGGCTTGGGTTTAGCCGGTGAATTAATTGGGCTATTACATGACTTAGGAAAATATAGCAAAGAGTTTCAAGATTACATTCAGTCGGCCACAGGAATGATTGATGAAGATGAGGACGATTACGTAGATGCAAAATATAAAAAAGGGAAAATTGACCATTCTAGTGCAGGAGCGCAATATATTTGGCAGGCTTTAGGTTCCAAAGATCCGATCAGTAGAATGGTGGGACAAATTTTAGCATTGTGTGTTGCATCGCATCATTCAGGGCTGATTGATTGTTTAAGCATTGATGGCAAAGATAAATTTAATGAGCGAATGGAAAAGGTAGAAAAAAAAACCCATTTAGAAGAAGTTAAGAATGTAGCAGATAGAAAAATTTTAGAGCGAGCAGATAATTTGCTTAAAAACTCAGAGCTAAGAGGTATTGCTGGAGCGATAATATTTTTTATATCACAAAAAAATAAATTAAAAAATATTGATATTTTATCTGAAGAGTGCTTAATACAATTTCAAATAGGATTGATGGTGCGTATTCTGTTTAGCTGCTTGATTGATGCTGATAGAATTGATACCGCTAATTTTCAGAATCCACAGTCTATAAGAAAACGGAATAATAATGAATATGTTAATTGGGACCTATTGATTTCTCGATTAGAAAGTAAGTTAAAAAATTTCAATCTCGATAGTAAAATTAATCAATTAAGGCACGCTATTTCTCAGCAATGTTTCGGTAAGTCTGTAGATAGAAAAGGCTTTTTTACCCTCACTGTTCCTACGGGTGGCGGTAAAACGCTTGCGGGATTACGTTTTGCGTTGCACCATGCTAGAGCACATAGATTAGATCGAGTAATATTTGTTGTACCGTTTACTTCAATTATTGAACAGAATGCAAAGGTTACGCGAGAGTATCTTGAACAGTCAGATGATGAATTAGGCTCTATTGTTTTGGAACATCACTCTAACTTAACACCAGAGCAAGAAACCTCACGTACAAAAATTCTATCTGAAAATTGGGATGCGCCTGTAGTTTATACTACCAGTGTACAGCTGCTGGAAACGTTATTTGGCTCAGGTACGCGTGGAGCGAGACGTATGCACCAATTAACTAATTCTTTAATTATATTTGATGAGATACAAACATTACCAATTCGCACTATACACATGTTTTGTAATGCAATGAATTATTTGGTCGATCACTGCGGTAGCTCTGTCATGTTATGTACAGCAACTCAACCTTTGCTAACTGATTTACATGATAAGACAAAAGGATATTTAAATATTTCTTCAGAGCGTGAAATAATACCAGATGTGAATAAATTGTTTGCTGATCTTAAGAGAATAGAAATAATAGATAAAACTAAAGTTGAAGGTTGGAGTGATGAGGGAATTTCGCAACTAGCAGTTAAAGAAATGGAGGATAGTGGCAGTTGTTTGGTAATAGTCAATACAAAAGCATCTGCTCAATCACTTTATCAGTATTGCAAAAAACTAACTCATCACATAATTTATCACTTAAGTACAAGTATGTGCCCTGCTCATAGGACTGATAAGTTAAAAGAGATTAAAGAGAGGCTTCATTCAGGAAAATCTCTTATTTGTATAAGCACTCAATTGATTGAAGCAGGGGTTGATATTGACTTCGGCTCAGTCATTCGGTTTATTGCAGGTATGGATTCTATTGCTCAAGCTGCTGGGCGTTGTAATCGTAATGGCGAAAGGTTAAATGGTAAGGTCTATATCGTTAATCCCAGTTTAGAAAATATTGATATGTTAACGGAAATCAAAATAGGCAAGGAAAAAACAGAACGAATACTAAGAGAATTAAAAGATCCTCACTCAAGCATTTTCAATTATGAATTGCTTCATCCAGACGTTATAAAACTTTACTTTAAATATTATTTTTTTGATTGTAAAGATAAAATGGATTATCCAGTAAATAGTAAGGAAATAGGGCGTGATGATACTTTATTAGAAATGTTGGCTACTAATAGACTTAATCCAAAAATGTTTGAAATTCTGCCAAAATTACGTCAATCTTTTATGAGTGCAGCAAATGCTTTTAAGGCTATTGATAATCATAGTCAAGGTGTAATTGTTCCTTATGGTGATGCAGGAAAGCAACTAATTATTGATCTCTGTAATGCCTATGAAGTACAGAAACAAATAAAGTTAATAAAAAAAGCCCAGCGCTATTCCGTGAATGTTTTTCACTATGAATGGGATAGATTACGTAAAGCTGGAGCTTTATTTGAGATACAACCAGGGACAGAAATTTATTATCTGGATGAATGTTATTACAGTGAAAATTTTGGCTTAAGTATAGAACCGGTTAATGCTTTTCAAGCATTAGTTGTTTAAGGAGCAAATTTTGAAAAATAGTATTGAATTTAAAGTATGGGCGAGGTACGCGCTTTTTACTGATCCAATAACAAAAATTGGAGGTGAGAAATGCTCTTACCATATTCCAACTTATGAAGCTTTAAAAGGCATCGCTAAATCTATTTATTGGAAACCAACTTTTATTTGGGTTATTGATAAGGTGCGGGTGATGAATCAAATTAAAACACAAACTAAAGGAACAAAACCACTAAACTATAACGGTGGCAATGATTTGTCAATCTATACGTTTCTAGCTGATGTAGAGTATCAAGTACAAGCACATTTTGAGTGGAACAAATACCGATCTAATCTTGCACATGATCGTATAGATGGTAAGCATTATGAAACTGCACTGCGTATGTTGAAACGTGGTGGCAGGCAGGATGTTTTCTTAGGAACCCGAGATTGCCAAGGTTATGTTGAGCCTTGTGAGTTTGGATCAGGTAAAAGTGTCTATGATAATTTGCCAGAGTTAGGTTTTGGACTCATGTTTCATGGTTTTGATTATCCTGATGAAACTGGCGTTAATGAATTACATAGTCGATTTTTTAGACCGACGATGATGCAAGGCGTGATTGAGTTTCCTAAGCCTGAAAACCAAAATAAAATTGTTAGAAAACTTGTGCGTGAAATGTATCCCAAAGAGCTTATACAAGGTAAAAATTTTGCTGGGTTGCAAGAAGAGGGATTATTTACATGAGTTGGATTCAAAGACTATATGAAACGTATGAAGCTTGTTTAAATGATAAAAAATTTTCTGCTGAAAAAAATAAATTATTACCTCTTAGCCATGCTTTTCAGCAAGCACATATAGAAATTATCATTAACGGAGATGGAGAATTTCTGTCTGCTAGTGTAATTTCTAAAGAAGAAATTATTTTGCCTGCCACAGAAGCCTCTGCTGGTCGTACCACTAATGATGCACCTCATGCTTTAGCAGATAAGATTCAATACTGTGCAAAAGATTATCCTGATTTTGCTGGAAAGAAGAAATCTTATTTTAATTCTTATTTAAAACAGCTAGAAGAATGGTCAAGCTCTAAGGTTTCAACTATAAAAGTTAAAGCGGTGTGCGCATATGTGAAAAAAGGTTGTCTAGTGTCAGACTTAATTAATAGCGGCGTGTTACATGTCAATAAAGACAATCAACTTATTACAGAATGGAATAGTAATGAAACTGTTCCTTTACTGTTTAAATATTTAATCAAGAAGAAAGAATCTGGAAAAAACATTCAAGAGCAAGCAGATGCCTTAGTTCGGTGGAGAGTTCAAATTCCTGGTGATGAGAATGATGCAACTTGGCTAGACCCATCAATATATAAATCATGGATTGAATATTGCTTTTCTCAAGAAACCAATAAATCATTATGCCAGGTAAGTGGAAAAACGGAAACAATCGCAAAAGTTCACCCGCGCAGATTAAGAAATCCAAGTGACGGTGCTAAATTAATTTCTACACCAACAAACGAAGGTCTTTTAACCTATCAAGGACGATTCCGTTCTTTTGAGCAAGCCTGTCAAGTAAGCTTTGTTGTTACCCAAAAAGCTCATAGTGCATTGCGATGGTTGATCGCTAGACAAGGCTACAATAGAGATAGACAAGTTTTCGTTGCTTGGTCTGTTGCTGGCAAAGAATTACCAAATCCACTGAGTAATACATATGAAATTTTTTCAAAAGAATTTTTAGAAGATAATGCTGCTGATATTCAATCTCTTCTAAATGGCAATAAAATAAATTTGGTTTCTTCTCAATATGGTGATGTAGGACAAACATTCGCCTTGAAGTTAAATAAGCAGATAGCGGGCTATTCTGCACAATTAACTTCTTTAGATAATATAGTTGTTATGGGTTTGGATTCAGCTTCTGAAGGAAGAATTGCAATTACTTATTATCGAGAATTAACCGGATCGGAGTTTCTTGAGCGAATTAAAAAGTGGCATTTATCATTTGCTTGGCCTTTGCGTTTTGATGAAAAGTATGAAGAGAAAGGAAAAAAGAAAGCTAAGGTTGTATGGCGAATTTGTGCTCCATCTCCTAAAGACATTGCAGAAGCTGTTTGTGGATATGGGCCTAATGAGAAATTGAGAAAATCAATCATTGAACGATTGTTGCCTTGTATTGTAGATGCGAGGTTAATACCACAAGATTTAATAAAAATGCTTTTAAATAGCGCGAATAATCGTATAGCACTTGAAAATTGGCAATGGGAAAAAACTCTTGGAATAGCATGTGCTTTATACAAAGGTTATTATGTACAACATTCAAACTTTAACGAACGGAGAAATTATGAAATGGCTTTAGAGAAAACGAGAGATACTAGAGATTATTTATATGGCAGATTGCTTGCGTTTGCCGAAAAAATTGAAGACTATGCTTTATTCCTTGCTGATGAATCTAGAGACACAACTGCTGCAAAACTAATGCGGCGTTTTTCTGATAGACCTTATACAACGTGGAAAATAATTGAAACGTCGCTTATGTCATACAAATCAAGAATACGTAATAAAAGTCCTGGCTATTTAATGATATTGTTAAATGAAATGGATGATGTTTTTAGTTTGTTTAAACCAGGAGATTTCGAAAATAAAGAACGTTTATCAGGTGAGTTTTTACTGGGTTACCATTGCCAACGGCAAGAATTAAAGTTTAAAAAGCCTGAAGTAAGTCTTGATAAAGAAATAGAATTAACAACTGAAAATTTATGAGGAGGAAATGTTATGAGTTTAACTAAGAAGATTGATTTTGCAATTATTTTTGAGGTAAAAAATGCCAATCCAAATGGTGATCCGTTAAATGGTAATAGACCTCGTACCGATTATGATGGGTTAGGCGAGATTACAGATGTATGTATTAAGCGAAAAATCCGAAATCGATTGTTAGATAATGGGCATAATATTTTTGTGCAATCCGATGATTATAAAAAAGATGAAGCAACAAGCTTAAGAGATCGTGCAGAATTAAATTTAGGTAAGGAGTTTTTTAAAAAACCTAAAGATGATATTGCTAAAGAAGCCTGTGAAAAATGGTTTGATGTAAGAGCTTTCGGTCAACTCTTTGCATTTTCCAATAAAAAAGTAAAAGCAAAAGATAGTGAAGATTCAAAGAATGATGCTAATGGTGTCTCTATTCCTATTCGTGGCCCTGTTTCTATACAGTCTGCTTTTAGTATCGAGCCTATTAGCATTTCTAGCACACAAATAACTAAAAGTGTAAATAGTGAAGGTGATGGTAATAAGAAAGCTTCTGATACTATGGGAATGAAACATCGTGTGGATAAAGGTATCTATACTCTTTTTGGCAGTATGAATCCGCAATTATCTGAAAAAACGGGATTTAATGATGCTGATGCAGAAGTGCTTAAAGGGATCTTACCTAAACTTTTTGAAAATGATGCCTCATCAGCACGGCCTGAAGGTAGTATGAATGTATTGCAAGTATTTTGGTGGCAACATAATTGTAAATCTGGCCAACACTCTTCCGCTAAGGTACATGGAACATTGAAAGTAAATGCAGATGGTACATTTAATCTCGATAAATTATCTGAATTAGAACCAGAGATTATTCCAGGATTCTAATCATGTCAGATGACAATCCAATTCCCATCTCTGCCCTCCAGCACTACAGCTATTGCCCACGTCAATATGCCCTCATTCATCTTGAGCAAGAGTTTGATGAAAACGTCCATACGATGCGTGGCAATGCTGTACATGAGTTAGTGGATGAAGAAGGTTATACCGTTAAAAATGGTACTCGCATTGTTAGATCGCTACCGCTTTATTCTGAAAAGTATAATTTGGTTGGTAAGGCTGATGTAGTCGAGTTCGATCAATTTGGCAATGTTTACCCGGTGGAATATAAACATGGTTCGCGTAAAGAAAAAATTCATGATGATCTTCAGTTAGCCGCTCAAGCGATGTGTCTGGAAGATATGTTGAATAAAGCGGTGCCGAAAGGTGCAATTTATTACCATAGCTCTAAACATCGACGGGAAGTGCTTATTTCGGATAAGCTTCGTGGTGCTGTATTAGAGGCGATAGAAGCTATTCAGAAGCTTAGATTAAGCGGAATTACTCCAAAGCCGGTTAATGATAAACGATGTCGAGATTGCTCGCTAATAGAAATTTGCCAACCCGCAGTTATTGAAAACAGTACTCGCTATCATAAACTTTACCAGGAACTATTTTCAGTAGATTAACTATGAAAATTTTACTCAATACATTATATCTGATGACGCCTAATATTTATCTGCATTTAGATAATGCTACCTTGCGGGTTGATGAAGAACGCGTTAAAAAATTGCAAGTACCATTACACCATATTAATAGTGTTGTATGTTTTGGTGATGTCATGATTTCCCCTGCTGCTATGCATCGTTGTGCAGATGAAGGGATTGGTTTGGTTCTTTTAGATAGAAATGGTCGGTTTAAAGCTCGGCTTGAAGGGAGTGTAAATGGTAATATTTTACTGCGTAAAGCTCAACATCGTTTGGCAGATCAAGAAGATCCTACGCTTAAGTTGGCTAAATCATTTATTGCGGGTAAATTGAAAAATGCCAGACAAGTAGTATTACGCGGCGTAAGAGAAGCTAAATGTCAGGCCGATGAAGAAGAATTATCTACTACCGAAAAATGTTTAGCAAATTCTTTGCGGCAACTTGGGAACGCTAAAAATTTAGATGAAGTGCGCGGTATAGAAGGAGAAGCCGCAAAAAATTATTTTTCTGTAATAACCCATTTAACTATTGATAGTTGTCGGGAGCATTTTCAAATGAATGGTCGATCTCGCCGACCACCAAAAGATAGAATTAACTCGGTTTTATCTTTTCTTTATTCACTATTGATGAATGATTGTCGTTCCGCTCTTGAAGCAGTTGGGCTTGATCCACAATTAGGATTTTTACATGCTGTCCGTCCCGGACGTGCGGCCTTGGCACTGGATTTAATGGAAGAGTTTCGAGCTATTATTGCTGATCGTTTATGTCTATCATTAATCAATCGGGGTCAACTACAGCATGATGATTTTGTAGAAGAAGAAGGTGATAGTATTTTAATCAAAGATGATGCCCGTAAGAAAATTGTCGTGGCTTATCAAGAACGAAAAAAAGATGAGGTGAATCATCCGTTGCTTGATAAAAAAGTACCATTTGGATTATTGCCTTATTTACAAGCGCGATTTTTAGCTAGAACGATTCGTGGAGAAACAGAAGGGTATTTACCTTTCCTATATCGATAAATATGTTAATCATTGTCACTTATGATGTCTCAACAGAAACACCAGAAGGTCGGCGCCGGTTAAGGCGCGTTGCTAAAATTTGTGAACGCACCGGCCAACGTGTGCAATATTCCGTATTTGAATGCAAAGTTGACCTGATGCGGTATGAACAATTAGAAAGGGAACTGCTTGATATAATTGATGAAAAAGAAGATAATTTACGTCTTTACCGTATTACTGAGCCTGTTGATTTACATGTAAAGGAACACGGTAGATTTCGCGCTGTTGATTTTGAAAATACACTCATAGTGTAATTAATTGCGCGAACCTATAGTGATGATAAAAATGCTGCGAGGTCCGCGCAAAGCTTAAGTACTTGTTTTAATGAGACTAATATTTTTAACATGAAAAGTCTTCTTAACTTTTTTTCAAATTTTCCGCAGTTCGCGTTGCTAAACGCATTTGTCTTTTTATTTCAGGTTGTTACAATAGACCTGTTTCACCGGCTCGCAAGAGTCGGTGTGGATTGAAACACACTCGGCTTCTATTTCTTTAATGTAGCCAGCAAGTTTCACCGGCTCGCAAGAGTCGGTGTGGATTGAAACCTCAGGTATAGCCGTTACTGGTTGAATAGGCGTCGTTTCACCGGCTCGCAAGAGTCGGTGTGGATTGAAACATACGATCCAAGCGAATAGCCTCAAACTCAACAGGGTTTCACCGGCTCGCAAGAGTCGGTGTGGATTGAAACAAACCACGAGTAGAAGCCAACTTAACCGTTTCACGTTTCACCGGCTCGCAAGAGTCGGTGTGGATTGAAACTTTAATGCGAAGATTGTAGCCCGGAAATAAAAGGTTTCACCGGCTCGCAAGAGTCGGTGTGGATTGAAACGAATCCTGTATCGATGCGCTTTTTATGCTGATAGCGTTTCACCGGCTCGCAAGAGTCGGTGTGGATTGAAACGTCGAATCGTATCCGCCTGAGTTTTTGACATTTTGTTTCACCGGCTCGCAAGAGTCGGTGTGGATTGAAACTTCCTCAATCACTTTATCCATCTCACGGCTAACGTTTCACCGGCTCGCAAGAGTCGGTGTGGATTGAAACCCTCCGGGTAAACATTGTAGGTTCGAATCCTTCGGTTTCACCGGCTCGCAAGAGTCGGTGTGGATTGAAACATCATCCCAAACGGATGTGTTAATTTTGCCGTAAGTTTCACCGGCTCGCAAGAGTCGGTGTGGATTGAAACCGGTTTCCATACACCCTATGGTGCCTAACAAAACCAGGTTTCACCGGCTCGCAAGAGTCGGTGTGGATTGAAACCTGAATAGCTTAACAGAATTTTTCAAAAAGGGAGTTTCACCGGCTCGCAAGAGTCGGTGTGGATTGAAACAGGCAAAACTCGCGCCAATGGTGCGAGTTTTTGCGTTTCACCAGTTCTTCGGAATCGGTATGGATTGAACACTTCACCCCCCATTAATCACTCCCAAAAACGCCTCTCCATAGGTTTCCAACTTCTTCTGTCCAACGCCATTAATCGCCAGAAACTCAGCTTTATTTTTCGGTAATTTATTAGCCATTTCTATTAAGGACACATCGCTAAATACTACAAAAGAAGGAACGCCGGCTGCTTGTGCCAATTTTTTTCGTAACGCGCGTAGCTTTTCGAAAACAGCATTGTCGTAAGCAATATCTTCTAATGGCTGTTTTTTAGAGTGCTGATTTTTCTTGGGCTCTTTGATAACTTCTTCTTTAATGCGCGGTTTTGCCAACGTGACTACTTTTTCGCTGCGTAATATTGGGAGGGCATGTTCAGTTAGTTTGATGATAGAGTAGCGGGCGATATCTTGTTCGAGGAATCCCATATGAATGAGTTGGCGAAAAATACTATGCCATTCTTCTTGCGATAAATGTTGGCCGATGCCATAGGTGGATAATTTATCGTGCCCGAGTTGTTTGATGCGTTGTAGAGCTTTGCCTTTTAAAACATCAATCACGTAATTGACGCCGTAATTTTGTTGCAGCCGATACACGCAAGAAAGTGCTTTTTGTGCGTCAATGCTGCCATCATAGGTTGCGGGTGGGTTGTGGCAAATATCGCAGTTATTACAGTCCGCAACAAGTTGTTCGTTAAAATAATTGAGTAATACTTGCCGGCGACAGGTTTGTGCTTCAGCAAAGGCGATCATGCAGTTTAATTTGTGAGTTTCAATGCGCTGGCGCTCGAGATCAGTGAGTTGTTCAATAAAACGTTTGATGAGCATACTGTCGCCCAAGCCATAAAATAATACCGCTTCCGATGGGAGCCCATCGCGACCGGCGCGTCCGGTTTCCTGATAGTAGCCCTCGATATTTTTTGGCAAATCGTAGTGCACGACAAACCGCACATTCGGTTTATCGATGCCCATGCCAAAAGCGATGGTAGCGACGATGATGTCAACATCATCTTGTTTAAAGGCATTTTGCGTTTGCTGACGTTGTTGCGGTGGCAAGCCGGCGTGATAAGGTAGCGCTACATGTCCTGCCTGAGTTAATTTAGTAGCGACTTCTTCGACTTTTTTGCGGCTTAAACAATAGATAATGCCGGATTTTTCTTTCCGTGATTTTAGAAAATTGGTTAATTGTTCGAAAGGTTTATGTTTATCAAGAATCGTGTAGCTAATGTTGGCACGATTAAAACTCGCGATATGCACATGAGCTTGGTTTAAATTTAAGCGTTGTAAAATATCTTGGCGGGTTTGTTTGTCGGCCGTTGCCGTAAGAGCGATAATAGGGATTTTAGGAAAGCGGTTTCGTAATTCGCCAAGCCGTGCATATTCCGGGCGAAAATCGTGGCCTCATTGTGAGACGCAATGCGCTTCGTCAATCGCAAACAGTGCAATATTCATGGTAGGAAGACGCGCTAAAAATGTTTCACTTAATAGGCGCTCTGGTGCGATATACAATAATTTTAATTCGCTACTGTGGATTTTGGCTAAGGTTTTTTTCGCATCATTTTCATTCAGCGAAGAATTGTAAAATGCAGCCGCTACACCGTTGGCTTTTAAGGCTTGGACTTGATCTTGCATCAATGAAATCAATGGTGAGATAACGATAGCGGTGCCTTCGCGCAGAAGAGCAGGAATTTGGTAGCATAGCGATTTACCACCGCCGGTCGGCATGAGCACGAAGTTATCTTCACCTTGTATCAAGCTTTGGATAATTTCTGCTTGCCCTGCTCTAAACTGCGAGTAGCCGAAGATAGTGTTTAGTGTGGTTAATAGCGTGCTGTCAGATCTTGTTTCAAGCTGAGTGTCTGTTTTTGCAGCGGTATTTTTTTTGAAGTCATTCATGTGCATGATGCCTTAGCTTGCTGCCTTAAAGTACTGTCCTAAATCTTTCGCAATCGCTTGGTGCCCACCATCGGTCGGATGAATTTGATCCCAAAACATCCAGGTCTCGGGGTTGCACGCGGAATTATCTTCACACATGTCTGTCACATTCACAAAACCATATTGTTCCGGATGATCATAAACTTGTTGCATATCGCCCGCCACATCGATCAACTCGATCGGGTAGTTTAATGAATTGATGCGGGTCTGTAAATCTTGGTTAAACTTGTCACTCACCGCATTCACTTTACCTTGCAAAAACGGCTTATTGCCAAACGGTGCGTCACCTAACAAAGGTAGATTTAAAATCACTAATTGTGTAGCGCCTGCTTGATGCAATTTATCCAGCACCTGTTGCAAATTATTGACGGCATTATTATAAACACTATCGGGTGGCTCAAATGACGCTGCTTTTTCAAAATAATGCAGGAAATCGTTGCCACCGGCCCAAACAATATAAACACTATTAGGATCGGCTTGATTATTCACTAGCTGCAGATATTGCGTCACTTGGCCTACTACGCCACCGTCATCATTGCTTTGATATTGACTGGTGCCGGTTTCATCACCGCCGATCGCCCAATCATTTCCACCCTGATTCGATGGCGTCATCGTGCCACCAAACGCTTGCGCCAAATACACTGCCCATACTTTGCCGCCATTGGACGTATAAGGCGCATCTTCACGGTTACCCATATCGGACAAACTATCACCAAACACGATGAAATTCACCGGCGGCGTGACGGTAATAAAATGACGCTTTACTGTAGGATGGTAGAAAAAGTGATAAGCCAAATAAATGAGGATGAGTAAGATAATAATCAGAATGTAGTTTTTTTTAATAGTCATAAAATTTTAATCTTTATCTTCCGTTGTCATTCCCGCGAAAGCGGGAATCCAGTTTTTTTAAAAGCTATGGTAAGCTTCTTAAATTAGAATTGAAATCGAAAAAAACTTTTATTTTATGCTGGATTCCCGCCTTCGCGGGAATGACGCAATTTAAACGGATACCATACTAGAAACACTCAAAAAAGTGTATAATCACAGCATAACATACCAGGAGCAAAAATATGTCCTACACCGCCATCTACAAATCCAAAAAAACCACCGCTGATAAAGCCGTCGGCGCGATCGGGAATGGTTCAACATTAGTCGTCGCAATGGCGGTGGGTGCGCCACCGGCGATTTTAAAAGCTATCGCGAATCGCGTGAAAGCCGACGATTTAACAGATCTCACTGTGTATTACAAAATTTCCACCAAGCACATGGGCGAATCTTTGTTAGCCGCTGACGTACTTCCCAAAATTCATGCTAAAACTTTTTTCATCACCGGCATTGAACGCGCCATTATTCAAAAGCAGCAACACAGTGAAAAATTAGTTAGCTTTGTGCCCTGCCATTTTAGCCAAATTCCGCGCGTGATGCGCGAAAATATTCGCGCCAATACCTTTGTGGTCACTGTATCACCGATGGATACCGGCGGCTATTTTTCTTTAGGCACCAATAATGATTTTGCCTCGACAGCTGCACGCTATTGCGATCGCTTGATTATCGAAGTGAACCCCAACATGCCGCGCGTGTTTGGTCAATCGCAAATTCACGTTTCAGAAGTCGATGCGATTGTCGAAAATGACTGCCCACTGATTGAATTCCCCTCGGTTGAACCCGGTGAAATCGATTTGAAAGTCGCCTCTTTTGTCGCACCCTTGGTACCGGATCGTGCCACCATTCAATTAGGGATCGGTAAATTACCGGGCGCCGTAGCAAAATTATTGGAGCACCATAAAGATTTAGGCATCCACTCGGAATTATTTTCCCCTGCAATGGCGGACTTAATTGAAAAAGGCGTCATCACCGGCCGTTATAAAACGCTCAATCCTTATAAACATGTTTACACTGTCGCATTAGGTGATAAGCGCATGTACGATTTTATGAATAACAATGCCTCGATGGAAAGTTATTCGGTAGAATATGTCAATGGCGTCGGTACGATTGCGCAACAGGAAAATATTGTCTCCGTTAACACAGCGATTCAAATTGATTTATACGGCCAAGTGAATTCCGAATTTATCGGCGCACATGAATACAGTGGTTCGGGTGGACAATTTGATTTTGTCAAAGGCGCAGCGGCTGCCAAGGGTGGTAAATCGATTATCGCCTTACATTCGACGGCGAAAAATGGGGCCATTTCGACGATTGTCCCCAAAGTCGACATGGTCACTGACGTGCGGATGGATGTCGAATACGTAGCAACCGAACAAGGCATTGTGAACTTGCGCGGTAAAACCACTAAAGAGCGCGCGCTGGCTTTAATCAGTATTGCGCATCCTCAATTCCACGATGAACTCATCGCTAAAGCAAAGGAAGTCACTTTAATATGAGCACTTTTTCTCTTATTCAAACTAAAATTGAAAATAATATTGGCAGTGTTTTATTTAATAACTATGCCAAACGCAATGCTTTAAGCGGCGCGATGGTAGAAGAATTATTGCAAGCTTTTGAGCATTTGCAAAACAATAAAGCTCGCGCGGTAATTTTAGGAAGTGCAGAATTTAATCCTGTCTGGTCTGCCGGACACGATGTCAGCGAATTACCGGAAGCCAATGCAGAACCGTTGCCCTACAACGATCCCCTCGAGCAATTATTGCGCGCGGTGCGCAAATTTCCGGCGCCCGTTATCGCGATGGTGCACGGTTCGGTTTGGGGCGGCGCTTGTGAGGTCGCCGTCAATTGCGACATGATTATCGGCGATGAAAGCTGTTCCTTCGCGATGACGCCCGCTAAAATTGGTTTGCCTTATAATGTGAGTGGCATTCAACATTTTTTAACGCGCATCCCGATTAATATTGTCAAAGAAATGTTTTTTACGGCCGAACCTTTGAATGCTGAACGCGCGCTGCGTCACAGCATTGTCAATCAAATTGTGCCACAGGCAGAATTAGTGGAACATACTTACAAAGTGGCTGCAACCATAGCGAGCCGTTCACATGAATCGATCGCGGTGTTTAAAGAACAAGCGCGGCTGATTATGGATTCTTGCCCGATTAATCCGGAAGTGTTTGAATACATCGTAAAATTACGCTCGGAAGTGTATCAAGGTAAAGATTATAACGAAGGGATTCGGGCGTTTTTAGAAAAACGGGCACCGAAGTTTTCTTGAATTTAAACTCTACTTGGCTTGTCATTCCCGCGAAAGCGGGAATCCAGAACCGTAGGTCGGTTTCCCGAACTTCGCAGCAAGCGAAGTGAGTAAGCCGACATAAGCTGTCGGCTTGTTCGTTTCGCTTAATGCGGGCGGGTCAAGCCCCGCCCCTACAAGCTGACCTACACCTGGATTCCCGCTTTCGCGGGAATGACGAGTGTTTTTTGATCAGTCCACAAGAATTGTGTACCAAGAGAAAATTTATAAAATATCACAGTAATACTATGACAACATCACAAACCTTAACCGCCCTCATCACCGGTGCCTCCAGCGGCATCGGCAAAGCTTTAGCAATTGAATTAGCGAAGCGACACATCAACGTAGTCATCACCGCACGGCGCGAAAATTTGCTCACGGAACTGGCGCAAACTTTACAGCGTGATTATGGTGTAACAGTCACTGTTATCGCTTGCGATTTAACTGCAAAAGATAGCGCTAAGCAATTGACTGAACAAATTGCAGCAAAAAATATTGCTATCGATATGCTGGTCAATAACGCTGGCTTTGGCGATCATGGCTATTTTGCCGATACGAAAATTGACAAATCCCGTGACATGGTGCAACTCAATATCACTGCGTTGATGGAATTGTGCCATCACTTTTTACCGGGTATGGTGGCCAGAAAACGCGGCTATATTTTAAACGTCGCCTCCACTGCAGGCATGCAACCCACTCCCCTCTTATCCGTGTATGGCGCCACCAAAGCTTTTGTCTTGAGTTTCAGCCAAGCCTTGTCAGCAGAATACAAAGATAAAAATATTCATATCACCGCTTTATGCCCAGGCCCTGTGCACACTGAATTTGCCGAACGAGCGAATATGCAGAATGCCAATTTATTTAACGCCCCCGTGATGCAGATTTTAAGCCCGGCAGCCGTTGCTCAAGCCGGCATTAAAGCCGTGTTTGCTGGTAAAACCATTTGCGTAGCAGGCTGGCGCAATGGTTTGATGATGATCTTGAGTCAATTTTCGCCACGCAGTATGAATTTAGCGATTACTAAACGTTTTATGGAGAGTAGATTATGACACATACTTTGCAAAGTATTTTTCAACCCCGCACTCACGTGCGCAGTAAACAAGCCTTACTCGTTTTAGGTGGTGCAATATTAATTGCGATTGCTGCGCAAATCAGCATTCCTTTGCATCCGGTGCCCCTCACCTTTCAAAGTACAACGGTTATCTTAGTGGCCATGGCTTTGGGTTTACGATTAGGTGCGGGAGCCGTCGCGCTTTACTTAATTGCGGGCTTTGCAGGTGTGCCGATTTTTGCCGACTTTAATGGTGGCCCACAAGTTTTCTTTGATCCCACGGCTGGTTATTTGGTAGGCTTTTTTATCGCCGCACTTGTCGCTGGATATTTAGCCGAACGTGGCTTTGCAAGAAACATCGCTTTAAGTTTTGTGGCTGGTTTACTAGGCACAATCATCATATTCTTATGCGGCATTTTGGTATTAAGCCATTTTGTCGGCTGGCACAATGCCATTCTCTTTGGCGTAACACCGTTTTTAATCACCGAGCCCATTAAACTAATTGTAGCTGCGTGTATCATCCCTCGTTTATGGAAGTAGGTCGGCTTCCCGAAGGCTTGCGAAGCAAGACTTCGCAAGCCGACATTTGATCTATGGAAAAACACACAATTAAATTTCGCCCCCATCATTTTCTTTGCACCCTCTGTTTTCAGGGCAAAGGTTATTCGCCGAGTTTTGTCGAAAATTACCAGGCCATTAGCGCGCGCTTAAAAGCTCCTACCGGCGATCAAGAAGTCATTCATATTACTGCCCAAAGCGATTCCATTTGCGCACCCTGCCCGCATAATCAAGGCAAACAGTGTACCACCGAAGAAAAAATTGCTACTCTCGATCATAACCACGCTGAAGCTTTGGATGTTAAAGTGGGGGAAAAAATAAGCTGGGGTGCAGCCAAACAAAAAATCGCAGAAAATATTAGCTTAGAAAAATTTCATACTATCTGCGCACCTTGTCAGTGGAAACCGTTGGGGATTTGTGAACAGGTGTTAACTGAATTTAAAAATCCCCCCTACCCCCCTTTTCCAAAGGGGGGGATCTCTCGATTAAATTGAATTCTATTTTCCCCCTTTGAAAAAGGGGGACCAAGGGGGATTTAGCATGTCTTTACCACATCTACAAAAAAAAACTCTCCTTCGCAACTTCAACTGCGCCGCAACTACTTACGCTGAATATTCTCTCGTGCCACAAGCCATTGCCGAGCGTCTTTTTGAGCGCTTGGAATTAATCAAACTTAATCCCAGCACGATTGTCGATTTCGGCTGCAGCACCGGCCATTGTACGCGTCAATTGGCCGAGCGTTATCCTAGCGCTAATATCATTGGCTTAGATTTCGCGCCTACCATGATCGCCGTCGCTGAACAAACGCCACACCCGAATATTCGCTATTTGCAAGCTGATGCACAAGCAACAGGTTTAGCAGATCAATCGGTTGATTTAATTGTTTCAAATTTATTATTGTACTATTGCGATCCAGAATTGTTATTCGCCGAATTCAAACGTATTTTAAAGCCCAATGGCTTAATTTTATTTGCAACGCTTGGCCCGGCTACTTTACAAGAATTGCGTTATGCGTGGGCGCAAGTGGATCAACAAACCCATGTTTATGCTTTCATGGATATGCACCATATCGGCGATTTATTATTGGAAGCGCAATTTGCCGATCCGGTGATGGACATGGAAATGCTCACCTTTTCCTTTAGCGATGCCATGAGCGCCATGCACAGTTTAAAAGCCATTGGCGAGCAGAATGCACTTATGGGCCGCAGTGATCATTTAATCGGAAAAAATAAATTGCAACAAGTGACTGAACATTATGCAGCCTTCCGCGCTGAAGATGGCACTTTACCCTTAAGCTATGAAGTGATTTATGGCCACGCTTGGCAGCCTGATATGAGCGCGCAGCAAAGCATGGATGAACAAGGTGCGGTGCATGTGCCCTTAAAATTAGTGAAAAGAAGGTAATGCTTCATTCGTCTGCATGTCATCCCCGCGAAAGCGGGGATCCAGAAAATAAAATTTGGGCCTGGATTCCCGCTTTCGCGGGAATGACGATATACTCCACGAGCATGGGAATTTAAATGGTTTCAGGATAAATTAAGACTTTGAAAAATTTCTGGAAGGTTCAGCGATGTCAAATTTATAATGGCATTGCATGCTATAACGCCATCACATTCAACACCGCTGTACTATCATTTTAAACCAAATAACAAAAAAAGCAAAGCGATTTAACTCAGATTCAACCGTGCAACACTTTCAGCACTTCACTGTGCAATTGTTTTGAACTCGCTGCAATTAAATGTCGCTTACTCTCATGACTAGGTTCGGTGCCATAATAATCGGTAATCACTCCACCGGCACCACGAATAATGGGAATAAGTGCCACAATATCCCAAGGCCCTCCTAGAATAGGATCCACCATCACATCGACATAACCCGCTGCCACTAACGCATAACCATAACAATTTCCCCAGGTACGACAATATTTAACGCTGCGTGTTAATCGATCAAAGCCAGCCGGATCATGTAACTTGGCAACCGTGAATAAATCGGTGGTTAATAAGGTTGCTTCTGCTAAAGACTGTGGCGAGCGTGTTTTGATCACTTTACCATTCAATGTTGTTTGCTGATTATCGCCGATATAGAGTTCATCTAAGATCGGTTGATGAATGATGCCTAACACGGGCTGATTTTTGTAAGTCAATCCAATTAAGGTACCAAAATCAAAAAAACCCGCAATAAAACTTTTCGTGCCATCGATAGGATCTAAATACCATTGAAAATCTGCTTCTGGTTGATGCGTACCAAATTCTTCACCGATGATGCCATGCTCGGGAAAATGTTGTTGAATAATTTTTCGTAAGGCTTGCTCAGCTAATTTATCTGCGATAGTCACGGGACTGGCATCACTTTTGGTATCGACGCCTAATTCAGTGCGAAAATATTTTTTGCTAATCTCGCCACTGGCTGCCACTAATTCGGGCACAATAGCTTTGCTGTCTGCAATAACTGAGGCAAGAGATGAGTTCATAATAGGGGCTCCGTTTGATATATTAGCGATTTTACCGCAAAGATAAAAGCACGAATAAACTTATTTTTCTATTAACTCATGCTCAGTTTATTCTTTTTAATTTTCTTTCGGTTTGAGATTGTAGGTTTATTTTTTAAGCTGCTTAACAGGAATTGAGCATGAGCAATTTAAGATGTTAAATCCCCCCTGCCCCCCTTTACAAAAGGGGGGATCCCTGCGATAAAAATATGTGCGGATTCTTCAGCCCCCCTTTACGAAAGGGGGGATCCCTGCGATAAAAATCTGCGCAGATTCTTCAGCCCCCCTTTACGAAAAGGGGATCGCTACGTTGCCAATGATCCATCTTTAATGTGTACCAC